>VBGM01000252.1 GCA_005880855.1 Chloroflexota bacterium | reverse complement strand
CCGGTATCACAGGCTGGATAGCGCCTGACGTGGACGGCCTGCTTGACGCTTATGGGCGACTCGGAGATATCGATCTGCGCGGTTGCGCCGATCACGCCGCAAGGCGATTCGGCCCTGAACAGATGGGCGACGGCTACCTGGCCGTCTACGAAGCTGCTCGACTCGGACTGAGCTTTCGCAAGCCGGCCTGAGGGTCTCTCGTCGAGATAGCCTAGGCGCGCGCGCGGGCCCGCGGGGCGTTGGGGTCGCCTGCGGGTGACGGCTGGCCGGTGGCGCCAAACGCCGGGCGCGTGCCTACCGCGTAGCCGGTCCACTGGCCGCGGGCCAGGAGGTCGACGGCCATTGCTTCGAGGTCGCGCACTCTCTGGTTGGCCCGAATCGCCTCGCGGATCGAAAGGATGCCCACGGCCGGATGCCTCTTCTCGATGACGTGGCGGAGCATGTTCAGGTGCGCGCTGTCGGGCACGCCCGGCTCGCGGATCCTGCGCACCGCGGCGCGCACGGTCGCCTGCGTGCCGTCGATCGCCTCGCCTCGCCCGAAGTCGAACTTGTAGCTCGGGCTGCGGCCGCCGGCGCGGCGTTCGCCGCTGAGCTTGATCCACTTGGCGTTTTCGGCGCCCTTGCCGACGTCGATGACCAGCCGCACCGAGCGGCCGTGCGACGGAAAGCTGCCGTTCATGCGCGCGTAGCTCTCGCGCTGGCCCTGCAGCCCTTCGTGGCGTCCGACCATGAGCGGCGACTCCGCGTCGAGCTGGATGTGGTCGATCGGCGTCAGCAGCGAGATGATCGCGAAGGCGTGCGGGATGAGGTCGGCGATGACGCCGATGTCGGCGGCGGCGCCCGTGAGCGGCTGCTCCTCGAGGATCTCGATGCGGATCTCTTCGACACTCTCGAGAAAATCGCGCAGGGTCCTCTCTTCGGTTAGCAGCAGCTGCAGCAGGCGCACCTCGAGCTTGAAGTAGTAGTGGTCCGCGGCGACGATCTCGACCCCGCCGGGCGCGGTGTCGAGGAACTCGCGGTACGCCTCGGGTGGTGCGCCCAGCGGCTTCTCGATGAGGATGACGTCGCTCAGGTCGTAGTAGAGCGCGACGGTGGGCAGGTGCGTCGCGGCGGGCGTGGCGATATAGGTGATGACGTATGAGCTCGACTCGAGCTCCCGCTCCAGCTGGTCGTGCGCGGGCGACGACGGGCTGTCCCAGTAGAACGCGTCGCCGTGACCTCGCACGTCCTCTTCTTTGGTGCCGCTGCCGTTGATGACGTCGCCGCGGTCCGACTCGACCCCGGCTGCTAGAGCACCGACCACCGCCGCCTGCCGGCTTCGCGCGACGTACACGAGCACGTCGTTCGGCGCGAGCTCGCGCTCCTCTTCCAGCGCCCATCTCGGCACGCGCTTGGCGATCGGATGCAACCCATCCTTGAGCGTTTCAGTGGTCGCGATCGTTGCGGTCGTCGCCGCTCCGGCCGCCATGCGGACGACCGTGGTGCCGTCCGCCACCAGGGGCAATGCCAGCAACGAGCGCACCCCGAACGTTCGGGCGTAGGTGGGGCTGACCAGGTTGCTCGCGCTGGTGTCCTCGATGAGCACCGGCTCGCCGTGGTCGAGCACATTGAAAAGGAAGGAGGGCTCGGAACGTTCGCCGTGCTGGCGGCGCCACAGGTCTTCCTGGTCGGAGGCCGCCGCCCCAAACCAGCCCTCGCGATCCTCTTCATACAACGCGATCTGGCAGAGCGAAGCGTCGACCAGCCGGGCCAGGTTCTGCGCCACGAGGCGGAGCGTCTGGTCGAGGTCGATTGACGATGCGATCGCACGGCTGATGTCGGCGCTCAGCTCGAGCTGCTCGCCGTGCCGGCGGGTGTCTTCGTAGAGCCCCGCGGTTTCGACCGCCATGGCCACCTGCGCCGCGGCCGCGCGCAGCGCCTCGATCTGGCCCCAGTCGGGGCGGCGCTCGTACGAGCGGTGGTAGCCCACTTCGAGCACGCCCATCGCGATGCGGCTGGCATCCGAGCCGAACGGCAGGAAGATCCGGATCAGGTCTGCATGGCCACCGCTCTGGAAGACCTCGCCGGCGAGCGTGAAGGGGGCTTGTCCGCGGGCGGGCCGGCGTTCGTCCGGCCCCTTCGGCTCGCCGATGAGGATTGCGGCGACGTGCGCCATGGTCGCGCCGTCGCTCCAGACCACGGGAATGTCGGTCCAGGTCGCCGACTCGGGAATGCTCCCGCTGATGACGTCGCCGCGGTCCGACTCGACCCCCGCCGCGAGCGCGCCCACGACCGCTGCCTGCCGGCTTCGCGCGACGTACACGAGCACGTCGTTCGGGGCGAGCTCGCGCTCTTCCTCCAGAGCCCAGCGGGGTACTCGCTTGTGAGCGGGGTGGGCTCCGTCGACCCCCTTGGCGGAATCCGCCGCCGAGATGATCGTCGCCGCGGTCGCCGCGCCCGCAGCCATGCGGACGACCGTGGTGCCGTCCGCCCGCTCGTCCAGCAGATACACCGTCGCGAAGTTGAAATCGAACTCGGGCACGGAGGCGTCGGTCAGGTGCGCCGCGACAGCGTTGAGGACCTCCTGCTTGCCTGCGCCCGGCTTGAGCATCGCGGTCGTCATGTTCCCGAGCGCGCCGAGCAGCCGATTGCTGTGCTCGAGCCCGGCGATGAGCAGCCGGCTCGCCAGCGAGGCGCCGATGAGGTCGGCGGCGGCTTTCAGGAAGACGTCGGTGGCGGGCGGCCGTCGCACGGTGGCGAGCGGGTCGCGGCTGAGCACGACCAGGTAGCCGTGCGGCTCATCGGAGTCACCGAGCGGAAACGTCGCGACGACGTGGAGCTCAGCCACGGCCGTTCCGGCCGCGACCGCGTTCGTCAGCACCGATTCCCAGGTCGCCGCCTGGTCGTGTCGATCGATGCGAGGCGGCGC
>VBGM01000024.1 GCA_005880855.1 Chloroflexota bacterium | reverse complement strand
CGATGGTGAGCCCGACCACCAGTCGAAGAATCAAGAGTCCAAGAGCGATCATTTCGAATCCCCCACGCTTTAGTTGCTTACGCACATACCCTACGCGAGGCTCCCTCCAAACGCCCGGCGTGGCCGGAATAGACTCTTGAATCCGGCGAGGGCCTGTAGCTCAGCCCGGTTAGAGCGGCCGACTCATAATCGGCTGGTCGATGGTTCGAATCCATCCAGGCCCACTCCGAATGTTTCCCATGTGTGCAAATTTGGTCGCATCCGCACCCTGCGGATACCGCCATTCGTGCCCACCTGGTCATATCCGCGGGGCCGACCCCGTTACGCTCGGCGCGCCGTGAGCGGCGTCCTTCTGCTGGTCGTGCCGGCGGTTGCTTTACTGGCGGTGATCGCAGGCGCCGTCGTACTCGTCGTGACTGCACGCCGAGCCGCTCCACTGGTGCGCGCCCGGGCGCAAGCCATCGCGGAGCTGTGCACCCGGCGTGGTCTGGTAGCGAACCCCGCGCCCAGTGATTTCGCGATCCTCGGCCCTATCGACCACCGCTGGTTTACCAACTCGTTCTCGTCCCCTGACCATGCCGTGGCGATTGCAGATTTCACCCGTCCCGCCGGCAAGCACACGCAATTCTTCTCCGTGCTTGCCTTCACGGTTGCCGGCGTGAACGTTCCCTTTGTCGCCGTGACGCGCCGTGACTTGCTCGGCGTTGTCCTGGGCGGGCCGCCGGAAGTGGAGCTCGAGTCCATCGACTTCGAGAATCACTTCACAGTCAAGGCCAAGGACCGCCGCGCCGCAGTGATGCTGCTGGACCCGGGCGTGATGCAGCTACTGCTCGACTGCGACGACGTGAATTTCGACATGGTCGGCGACAAGGTGCTCGCCTTCGTGAATCGCGCCACGCAGCCGGCGCATCAACCAACCGAGCCAGTCGAGTTCGAGGTGCTGTTCAGGTTCATGGACGGCCTTACGACGCGGGTGCCAACAATCCTGCGCACCGAGTACGCCGCCGCGCCTTAGCGGGGCTCGGAGCTGCTTCAGTCCATGCTCGCGTCGATCACGCAGAACAGGTTGCCCTCCGGATCGGCCAGCATGACGAAATCCTCATCGGGCTCCGGTGCGCGCGGATGACGGGTAGCCCCGAGTGCTAACAGCCGCTCGACCTCGTGCGGCTGGTCCTTTGCGTAAAGGTCGAAGTGCAACCGGTTCTTGCCGATACGGCTGCGGCCTTTGCCCATGCGGCTCGCCGGTTGCTTCTGCAGCGACACGTTGACGTTCTTGCCCTCGGGGTCTGAAAGAATCACCCAGTCTTCGGTCGGCGGCCGCCGGGCAATGTAGTGAAGGGCTTCCTGCCAGAACGCCATCATCGCCTCAAAGTCGACGCAGTCGATGACCACCGAACCGACCTTGATGGGGGAGGCCACGGCTAAAACTCTATCTGCGGTTTGCGATCCCGAGAGGGCTTAGGCGGACACGCCCTCTTCGTGCTCTTCGACGCTGTCGCGGGTTTCCGATGGGGCGGGCGTCCACAGATGAATCACCGTCGTGAGCCACGTCGTCAAATGGCGCTTCTTGCTGTTCGCCATTCGCTGCTCGCCGGCGGCTTCGCCCACCAGCTCCTGGATGCGATCCTTGACCATGAAGTCGAATGAGTAGGGGTCCACGACTCTGCCTCCTTGCTCTCCACGACGTTCGGTAAGTACCGAACGATCTATACTGTAACAGGCGAATGGCTATTCCAGCCAAATTGCATAGAAATCCGGCCCAGCGAGCCGCGAAGCCGCTGCGCCTCGAGGTCGACTGGGGCCTGGCCTACGAAGCCCTGGTCGGTCTGATCATGTTCACCGGAGAGGAGAACGAGTCGAGCTACGAGGTCGGACTGGATTGGTTCCGATCCGCGCGTCAGAGAGCATCACCCGAGCTGCGCAGTGCAGCCAAGCCCTTCAAAGGCCACGGCTACGTGTTCAACAACCTGGCGGGTCTGGTTCACGATACCGACGGCCGCTCTGTCGCCCGGTTCGTCGAGCGCCTGCGCGGCGACCGTACCGGCGATGTGCAGCGGACCCTGCTCGCCCACCACACGAACAAGATGGATATTGTCGACGCGGCACTTCGCGGCGACGCGGCGGCAAAGCGCGAGTATCTCGAGCAGTCGCATGCACGCGCCCTCCAGAGACGACTGCTCGAGGCCGATCCACGCGATGTGGCGAGGCAGATCGCCGAGCTTGTCGAGCTCTGGCAGCGGGACGTGTTCGCCGACCTGGCTCCATCCCTACAGCCGGGCCTCAAGGAATCCTGGCGAACCATCTCGCGCCTGAAGGATCAACTCCCTGCTGACAGGTTGATGATCCGCGCTACGCGCGGGGTTGAGTATCGCCTCGAGAGCTGGATCCACACGGTGGTCCTGGTACCGAGCCAGCTCAACCGCCCATGGGTCACGCTTGCGGAGCATCGCGGGTCGAAGATCATTTTCTACCCGGCGGTGGCGGCAGGCGAGGGATCCGATGCGCAGCTGGCCGACGTCTACAAGGCACTGGGCGACGAGACCCGGCTTCGTATCCTCCGCCTGCTTGCCTCAGGTGTGACGGGCCTCACCGACATCGCCGAGCGCCTCGGGCTCGCCAAGTCGACGGTCCATGGCCATATGGTCATCCTGCGCGGCGCGGGCATCACCCGATCGGTGGTCGGGGATGGGGTCAAGGGCTACGTGCTAAACGACCGCCCTGACCTGAACGCTCTCTTCGACAGCTTCCTCAAGGGCTGAATCTCGCGGGCCATTAACATCGGTTCGTGATTCGCGCCGTCTACGCAGATGGGCTTCTCGACCCGGCCACCGGCGAGACCACGCGCGAAGCCGCCGTCGTCATCGATGACGGCCACGTGACGCACGCCGGCAAGCGTGGTGGGACCACAGTCCCGCGTGATGCCGAGGCCATCGATGCCTCCGGCCTCACCATTCTGCCCGGGCTGATCGACTGCCACGTGCACCTGACCATGCTCGGCGAGGGCCTCGATTTTGCCCGCGAGCTCAGCACCCCGCCGACGCTGGAGCTGATGCGGGCGGTTCGCACCGCACGCCGAACTCTCGACGCCGGCTTCACCGCGGTTCGGGACGCGGCGGGCTCGCCGGCGGGGATCAGGATGGCCATCGACGCCGGGTATTTCCCGGGCCCTCGGATGTTCGTCACCATCAGCGCGCTGAGCCAGACCGGCGGCCACACGGACTCACATTTCATGTGCGGCGTCGACCTCGAGGTTCCGCTCCCGGACCGGCCATACATGGTGGTCGACGGGGTCGAGGCGATGCGGCTGCGCGTGCGCGAGGTGATTCGCGCGGGCGCCGACTGGATCAAGCTCTGCACGTCCGGCGGCGTGCTTTCGCCGGGCGACCAGCCGCACCACTCGGCGCTCACGCTCGACGAGATCAGGGCTGCTGTCGAAGAGGCGGCCACCCACGGTCTCAAGGTGATGGCGCATGCCCAGGCCAACGCCGGCATCAAGAACGCACTGCAGGGCGGCGTGGCCACCATCGAGCACGGCATCTGGCTCGACGGCGACGCCATCGAGATGATGCTCGACGGCGGCAACGCGCTGATACCGACGCTGGTGGCGCCGCAGTGGGTCATCCGGCACGCCGAGGCGGGGAAGATGCCGGCTTACGCCGCAGACAAGGCGCGGGCGGTGGGCAAGGACCACACCGACAGCATTCGCATGGCCATCGAAGCGGGCGTGAAGATTGCGTTCGGCACCGACACCGGCGTCGGGCCGCATGGGAGCAACGGCGAAGAATTCCTCCTCATGCAGCAGCTCGGCATGGAACCGATCGACTGCATCCGCTCGGCGACGACCGTGGCAGCGCAGACGATCGGGATGAAGGGGGTCGGGTCGCTGGCGCCGGGATCGTGGGGCGACCTCATCGGAGTGGCCGGCGATCCGCTGAAGGACCTGAACCTGCTCGCCGACCCGGCGAACATCCAGCTGGTGGTCAAAGGCGGCGAAGTCGTCAAGTCCTCCCGATGAGGCTCGACTGGGCACTGCTCGCCAACGCCGCGGAGAGTCCGCCGAACGGTCTCGTCTACATCCTCGGCGCCGGCATCGACACGCTGTGGCGTGACGACTACCCCGCGCCGTTCGGTGGCGCGATGGTGCTGCGCGTTCTGTCGAGCAGGCTCGAGTCGGAGAGAGCGCACAAGGTGGAGGTGCACTGCAGCGATGAGGATGGCAAGGCGGTCCTGCAGCAGCCGGTGGTCCTTGGGCTGCCGCCACGAACTGTCACCAGCGAACACCCGCAGGGGTGGGACCTCGCCGCCAACATCGTGATCAACCTGGCGCAGGTGCCGATTCCAAAACCCGGCCTCTATCGATTCGAGATCCTCATCGACGACCAGCAGGTGCGCACGTTGCCTTTTCGCGCCGTCCGTCCTCCGCGGACCGAGTCATGACTCAGTGGCTGATCAGCCTGGTCGGCACGTGGGGGCTGCCGGCCATCTTCGTGACCATGGCCGGCGAGAGCGCGGGCCTGCCGATCTCGAGCGAGATCGTGGTGCCCCTCGGGGGTGCGCTCGCGTCGCAGGGAAAGCTGATTTTCCCGCCAGTGACGGCTTTTCTCCTTGTGGTCCTTGTCTCTAGCCTTGCCAACCTCGCCGGGTCCCTCATCGCCTTCTACCTCGCGCGCCGCTTCGGCGAGCGGGTCGTGCTCAGCCGCCTCGGCCGCTGGATGGGCTTGAGCCGCGGCCACCTACGACTCGCTGACCGTTTCTTTTCGCGATTCGGCCTGTGGGCCGTCTTCGTCGGCCGTCTGCTCCCGATCGTGCGCACGTATATCTCGTTTCCGGCCGGGGTCTCGAAGATCGGCTATGTGATGTTCATCCTGGCCACGCTGGCGGGCGCAATCCCATGGAACTTCGCGCTCGCGTACGCGGGCTACAAGCTCGGCCAGCACTACGAAACGGTCGCCGCCACCCTCGCGCCGTTTGCGATCCCGATCGCGATCGGCGTCGTCATCCTGCTGGTGGTGGCGTGGTGGTTCGGCCGCAAGCTTGGGGAAGAGGAAGAGAAGGTTCTCACGACCGGCAAGATCTAGTCGGGGTTCACCCTCGCTATGGGCTGCCCCGGCCTTACGGGATCGCCCTCCTTCAGCAGCAGCTCTTCGACCACACCGCCGACGGGGGATGGGATCTCGGCGTTGACCTTGTCTGTGAGCGCCTCCATCAGCGTCTCGCCCTGGTCGACATGCTCGCCTTTCTTCTTGCTCCAGGCGCCGACCGTGATCTCCTCGGCGCCCTCGAGGTCGGGCATGACGATCTCTTCCAGGCGCGTCGAACTCACGGGCTAATTGTCCGTCAGGCCAGCGAGACGACGTCGAGCAGGTCTTCTTCCCAGTAGTCGAGCCGGCCCTCGGGCATGAAGAGGACTCGGCCAGGCTTCAGCGATTCGACGAACTCGGGGTCGTGGCTGACGATGATCATCGTGCCTGGCCACTCAGCCAGGGCGAGCGCAACACCGGTGCGCGAGGGTGGGTCGAGGTTGTTGGTCGGCTCGTCGAGGAGCAGCAGGTTGTGCCGGCCCGCGACCAGCTGCGCCAGCGCCAGCTTCGTCTTCTCACCACCGGACAGGGTCCCGGCGTCCTGGCGCGCGATATCGCCGGTGAGGCTGAAGCTCCCCAACAGAGCGCGCAGGACGCGCTCCTCTGCGTCCGACTGCTGGCGCATGTGGGCGAGCACGGTGACGCCGGCTTGGATGCCCTCGTGCTCCTGCGCGTAGTAACCGAGCGAGGCGTTGTGACCAAGGCGAAAGGAGCCCGACGTGGGCTGCGACTCGGAGGCGAGGATTCGCAGCAGGCTCGTCTTGCCGGCGCCGTTGAGCCCCATCACGAGCAGGCGCTGGCCGCGCTCGACCTCGAAGGTGACGTCGCGGAATACCAGCGGGCCTCCATAACCCTTGGCCAGCTTCTCGACGGTGATGGCGACGCGCCCGCCGTGCGGCGGATCCGGGAAGTGGACCTTGACCTTGCGCTCCCGTCGCGGCGCGGTCACCTGCTGCGCCTTCAGCCGGTCGACGCGCTTGAAGATCGACTTCGCCGTGCGCGCGCGCTTCTCAGTCTGGCGGCGCATGACCTCGGCCAGCAGGCTCAGGCGCTTGATCTCCGCCTCCTGCCGCTGGGCCAGGGATGCGAGCCGCTTTTCTTGCAGAGCCCGCGCCTGCTGGTACTGCGAGTATGTCCCTCGATACTCGACCATTCGACCCCCGTCGAGGTGCAGCACCCGCGTGATCGCCGAGTCGAGCAGGACAAGGTCGTGGCTGACCACGATCACCGCGCCGCGATTGTCGCGGAGGAATCCCATCAGCCAGGTCTTGGCGTCGCTGTCCAGGTGGTTGGTTGGCTCGTCGAGCAGGATCAGGTCGGCGTCTGCGAAGAGGACGCGCGCGAGCTCGACGCGCCGGCGCTCGCCACCCGAGAGCACGCTCAAGGGCAGGTCGACGCGATCGGGTTTCAGCCCGAGGCCGGTCGCGATGCGGCGGGCGTCCGATTCGCCGGAATAGCCGCCATCGAGCCGGAAACGCTCCTCCGCGTCTGAGAAGCGCTGCACGTTGGCGGTCGCGTGATCCTTTTCCAGCTCGCGGTGCAGCTCTTCGAGCCGGGCGGCCGCCTTGTCCAGGCCGCGTCCGGAGAGGATGTGCAACAGGGCTGTTTGGGCGGCCTCTGCTCGCGGGCGGGGATTCTGAGGCACGTAGCCGAGGGTGCCCCGCCGTAGTACCAATCCAGCCTCGGGGTCGTGCTCCCCGGCCAGGACCTTGAGCAGGCTGGTCTTGCCCGCGCCGTTGCGGCCGACCAGCCCGACCTTGTCGCCCGCGGCCACGGTGAAGCTAGCGTCGGACAGAACCCGGCGCGCGGCGACGTCGATGGCGAGGTTGCGGACCTGGAGCACGAGTCGGGATGTTACCTAGGCCGCGCGGCAGCGTTTGGTCTGCATCAAAAGGCCCCGCGAACTCGCAGGCTTCGCCTTAAGTTCGCGGGGACCCTAAATCGGGAGGCGGTCGCATGAAACGGTTGCTAGTCGTCCTTGCCTTGTTCACTGGCGTTCTTATGGCGGCGGCCGCCTGCGGCGGAGGCGGAGCCGGCTCGACCAGCAGCCACGGTCCGGCAGTGGCCCAATACGGCTCGAGCCAGGCCTTGACGAATGGGTCGTCGACCACCAAGGGTGTGCCCGATCAGAGCAGCGGCGGCGGAACCGCCACCAACCCGGCCAACGTCGTGCCCGCCATTCAGGGCCCGCAGGTCATCCGCCAGGCCCAACTGGCGATCAGCGTGAAGTCGGGCGCCTTCGACTCCAGCCTCTCCGCGGTGCGCACGCTGGTCGAAGGCATGGGTGGCTACGTCTCCGGTACGGACGCACAGGCGAACCCTCAGGCTAACGAGGGGATTCGCACCGGCGTCATCAGTTTCATGGTCCCGGCATCGAAGTTCGATGCCGCGATCGACGCCATGGCCGGCCTCGGCAAGGTCCAGACCGAACACATCAGTGGCCAGGACGTCAGCGCGCAATACGTCGATCTCCAGGCCCGGCTCGCAAACGAGGAAGCGCAGCGGAATGCCATGATCGCGCTGCTCGCCAAGGCGCAAAGCGTCTCCGACATCATTGCAGTCCAGAACCAGCTCGGCCAGATCACCGGCCAGATCGAGCAGCTGAAAGGCCAGATCCAGTACATCGACCACAACGTCGCCTTCAGCACCATCACCGTGCAGATCACGGAAGCCGGCGCGCCGGTGACCACCGCGCCGTCCGACAACTGGGGCTTCGTGTCGGCGCTCAGCGACGCCGCGCACAACTTCGTGACTACGATCAACTACTTGATCACCGGCCTGGGCGCGATCGGTCCGGTCCTGATCCTGCTCGGCCTTGGGTTCCTGGTCTGGCGACGCGCCGGCCGGCCCGGCTGGCGGCGCGCGTAATTACCTCGGGGCTCCCCACCGGAAGTGGGGAGCTCCGCCTTTCTAGTGAGGGTTGATGCCCGGTGCTCCTCCAGTAACCTGCTCGGGTAACGCCTTGAGCATTCTTGGGTCGGACTTTCCGGGTTGAAAAGCTGGATGGCGCTGGTCACACTGGCCGCGATCGCGTCCGCCTGTGGCTCGTCCCCAGCCACCGCTACAACCTCGCCCTCACCGAGCCCGGCCGCCGCCAGCCCAAGCCCGTCGCCATCTCCCCTCAGCTTCAAGCTCAACGGGATCAAGACCGTAGCTTCGGGGACGATCACGCTGATCGCGGCGCCCCACAGCGTATCGATCGAGCTCAAGATCACCGGCCTCCAACCCAACTCGTCGCATGTGTCGCACATACACATCGGCAGCTGCCAGCAGGTCGGCAACATATCGCTGGCCCTGAACCAGGTCGTCGCCGATGGGAATGGCGAGGCCGACACGAGATCGACTCTCACCGCGACTTACCCTCCGGCGTCCGGGACGTGGTATGTGGTCGTCCACGCGGGACCGGACATGCAGGGTTCGAACGCGTCTTATTTGCTCTGCGGGAACCTTTTCGCCTAGCCCCACGATGACCACAGAACAGGGGAGCTCCAGCGATACAGGTGCGCCTTCCGAGCCGGGAGAGGTCGTCGAGCTCCCAAGCGCGACCCGCGCCACCGACATCGCGCTCGACGAGCTCGAGCTGGTGTACGCGTTCATCTACGCGCGGGTGGGCAATCGAGCCGACGCTGAAGACCTCACCCAGCAGGTGGCGCTGAAGGCAATCCCGCGCCTGCGTCAGGGGGCGCCGGCGAGCGCGATCCGCGGCTACCTCTTCGCGACTGCGCGCTCCGTGCTAGGTGCCTTCTGGAGCACGCGCCTCGGTCTCTCGCAGGCTGAGCTGCACGAGGACCTGGCGATGGCGGTGCCGCAGGGTCCGCCGTCAGATGAATCGACTGAGCGAGCCCAGCGAATCCTGGCGGCGCTCAGCGACAACTATCGGCGCGTGCTCGAGCTGCGTTTCCTGCACGGGTATTCCCTGAGGGAAGTGGCCGCTGAGATGCGTTCAACCGTGGGTGCGGTCAAGGTCATGCAGCTGCGCGCCCTGCGCGCGGCCGCGAAGGTGGATCCGGATGCGTGAGAAACCCGAGAACCGGATAGAGCGCATCGTGGACGACCTGCTGCACGGCAGGCGGTTGAGGCTGCGCGCCGGCGATGCAGAGGAAAAGGAGGCGATCACGGCCGCGGCCCGGTTCGCTGCTGCCCGGCAAGGCCCGCAACGGATGAGCCCCGCCTTTCGCCGCCATCTGGCTCAGATCCTCGAATCCACCCCGAAAGAGACATGGTTGACCCGGCGGGCGGCGCTCGTCGCCGGCCTGGGGGTTGCTGCAGGGGCGCTTGCAGGCGGAGCGGTGGGCAAGGCGCTCGCTCCGGCAGCGGGATCAGCGCCGCGGGTGGCGTCGAAGCCGGTGCTGCCGTTGGGTGGCAAATGGACGGACGTGGGAGCGCTCACGGATTTCGCCGAAGGCCAGGGCAAGCTGGTCAAAGCGGGCGCGGTGGGCGCCTTCGTCTTTCGTCGTGGCGAGTCGGTGACGGCGGTCTCCTCGATCTGTTCGCACCTGCCTTGTGAGCTGTGGTGGGATGGGGGGACAAGGCTGCTCGAGTGCCCTTGCCACCCGGTCTCGTTCGCAGCAGACGGCAAGCCGAGCAGCCCGGCTTACCCGCTGCCGGCCCTCAACGAGGTCAAGGCACGGATCACCGCGGCGGGACGGGTAGAGGTCCTCGGAACATGACCGTCCGTGAGCACAGGCTTCGCCAGCTCGCGCTCGATCGCTGCCTCCAGCTCCTCGAGGAGGCACAGGTCGGAGGCAAGACGCGCGTCGACGGCCCGCTGGGCACGTCCTTGCGCCGGCATCTCGAGCGCGCCGGCGTGATTGCCGACCACCGTCTCGAGGGAAGGCGGATCGACCGCGTCCTCGACGACATCTTCGCGCTGCAGGCCCAGCTCCTCGGCCAGGCGCCCGAGGACCGCCGCCAGCGCAACGGGACCTGACGCTAGGTCAGCTGGACCTGAGTGTCGATATCGCCTTGGGCTGAGCCCTGGAACACGAGACGCACCCTCAGCATCCCTGAGCTGGGCAGGTCGCTTCTCGATGCGGAATAGAGGCGCCACATCGGCTGTGCCATCGATGCGTTGCACACGCCCTGAGGACTGCCGACCCAATGGATGTAGTAGAGGGTGTGCCCGCCGGCGGCTGAGGCGTCCTTGGTCGAGCTCGTGCACTCGTAATTGATGATCACGGCCACATACACATGTCCGGCCTGGTCGACCTGCTGGGCCCAGCATGGGTCCGGAACGGTCTCGTACGCCTGGCAGACCTCGCCCGGGGTTCGGCGGCGAATTCCAACCGCATGTGCGATCACCTGATCCCGCACCTCCACAAGCGAGGTCGAGGCAATGATGGCGGGAGCCACATCGAAAGGTCCCCGGACGCTGAGCTCGGTCAGGTTGAGCGCGTGCGAGCCGTCGGGCAAGGTTGGCCCCGCCCACGGAGCGTCACAACCTTGCACCAACACCATCGCAATGACGATCACAAACCTCTTCATCGTGTTGGACGCAACGCGGCGGTTTGCGAACGGGTAACGCCCGCGCCCGGGGGGCCGGTTCGCCGGGATCGATATGATCTCTCACTGTTGTGGCTACTTCCTTCGGCTCTTCACATTCGTTCCTGCTGACTTCGGAATCGGTTACCGAGGGCCACCCGGACAAGGTGTGCGACCAGGTTTCCGATGCGGTTCTGGACGGCATGCTCGCTCAGGACCCTCACGCCCGCGTGGCATGTGAGACCGCCATCACCAAGGGCCTGTGCGTGGTCATCGGCGAGGTCACCACACACGCCGAGCTCGACATCCAGCGCACTATCCGCGACACCATTCGCGGCATCGGGTACAACTCGGAGGACATCGGCTTCGACGCGGACCACGCGCTCATTCAGGTTTACTTGAAGGAGCAATCTCCTGACATCGCGGCGAGCGTAGACCACTCGCTGGAAGAGCGCGAAGGGACCCTGGAGGACGACCCGTTCGAGCTGCAGGGCGCCGGCGACCAGGGCATGATGATCGGCTTTGCGTGCCGCGAGACCCCCGAGCTGATGCCGCTCACCATCTCTCTCGCGCACCGGCTGGCGCGGCGCCTCTCGCAGACACGCAAGGATGGATCGCTTCCCTTCTTGCGGCCGGATGGCAAGACGCAGGTCACCGTCGAGTACGAACAAGGGAAGCCCAAGCGGATCGAGGCGATCGTCGTCTCGACGCATCACGCGGCCAGCGCGAGCCAGAAGGAGATCGACGACGGCGTGCGCGCGCTGGTCATCGACCCGGTGCTCGAGGGCATGGTCATCGATGCCAACACGAAGATCATGGTCAACCCAAGCGGGAAGTTCATCGTCGGCGGCCCCGCGGCGGATGCCGGCCTGACCGGACGCAAGATCATCGTCGATACGTATGGCGGCGTCGCCCGTCATGGCGGCGGCGCGTTCAGCGGCAAGGACCCGAGCAAGGTCGACCGGTCGGCAGCCTATGCGGCCAGGCACGTGGCCAAGAACCTGGTCGCCGCCGGGCTCGCGGAGCGCTGCGAGGTCCAGGTGTCGTACGCGATCGGCCGCGCGCACCCGACCTCGATCGCAGTGGAGACGTTTGGCACCGGCGCGGTGCCCGAGCGCGAGCTGCTCGAGCTCGTCCGGCGCCATTTCGATCTGCGGCCGGCGGCGATCATCGCGAAGATGGACCTGCTGCGGCCGATCTACCGGCCGACCGCCGCATACGGTCACTTCGGTCGCGACGACCTGGGCGTGCCCTGGGAGGACACGAACAGGGTCGAGGCCCTGCGCGCCGACGCAACGGTTCTCTCGCGCGCCGTCGATTAGCAGGCTGGCAGTCTTAGGGTCGGGTTCGGTTGCCTGACACCGGTCTGGCGCTGCGCGTCCACGACACGCTGACCGGGCGGAAGGTGCGAATCGACCCGGGGGTTGAGCGGGGCCGCAAGCTGCTGCGGCTGTATGTGTGCGGCGTGACCCCTTACGACTCCGGCCACATGGGCCACGCCTTCACCTTCTGCACGTACGACGTCATGGTTCGCTTCGTGGAGGCGGGGGGCGTGCGGGTGCGGTACGTGCAGAACGTCACCGATGTGGACGATCCGCTGTTCGAGCGCGCGCGACGCGATGGCGTCGACTGGAGAGAGCTCGCCGAACACGAGCTGGCAATTCACCTCCGCGACATGGGCGCGCTGGGGTGGCGTGTACCTGATTTCATGCCGCGCGTGTCCGGTGAGATCGCGACGATTCTTCGTGCCGCCTCGAAGCTGCATGCGCAGGGCTACGCGTACAAGACGGACGGGCTGTATTTCGACGCGAGCCGCTATCGCGGTTACGGGAAGCTGTCGCACCGGACGCGGCGGTCGATGATCCGCAAGCTGCGCGAGGAGAATTTGCTCGGCACGGTAGGCCCGGGTGCGAAGCAGGACGCGCTCGACTTTCCGCTGTGGCGCTCATCGAAACCTGAGGAACCCGCGTGGCCGTCGAAGTTTGGGGAGGGCCGGCCCGGCTGGCACATCGAGTGCTCGGCGATGGCGATGCGCTACCTGGGCGAGCAGATCGACATCCACGGCGGCGGCCGCGACCTCGCCTTCAGCCACCACGAGTCGGAACGCGCCCAGTCGGAGTGCTTAACAGGCAAGATTCCCTTCGCCCGCACCTAGATGCACACTAACCTCGTCCAATACGAGGACCGGAAGATGAGCAAATCGCTCGGCAACCTGGTGCTGATCCCCCAGGCGCTGGAGCGGGCGCCCGCGGCCGCGGTGCGGCTCTATCTGGCCTCGCATCGATATGGGCGTGATTGGGAGTTCAGGTGGTCGGGGCTGGCGCAGGCCGCCCGGCTGGCTGAGCGCGTGCACGCTTTGTTGGCAGGTGAGCGGGCGGGGGTGGGACCTACTCAACCTGAGGTGGTGGGGGTGGGACCCTTAAAAAGTATGGCGGCGGGGACGCGGCGGCTACTCGATCAGTTCAACCGCGCGCTGGCCGACGACCTCGATACCCCTCGCGCGATCCGCGTTCTGCGTGCGGCGGTCCGCGAGGGCGACGCGCCGGCCGTGCGATGGATGATGGGCATCCTCGCCGGCACCGCCTCCCTCACCTAGGGGTCAGGCGACCTCCAGCGGCGACCCGCAGTTCGGGCACTCCATGCCTTCGTCGACCTGGACCAGCGTCTCGCACACCGGGCACAGGATGTCCACCGCCGCCGGCTTCGCCTCGTCCGCCTCCGCCTGCGCCTCGGCCGCCATCTCGGCCGGCACCTCGCCGAGGTCGAAGGCGGGCGAGCCGCAGTTCAGGCAGATGTAGCCTGGCTGGGCGATTCGGAAATCCTGAAATTCGCCAGAGGCGTCCAGCTCGACCTCGGCGAATAGGGCGCGGAACAGCCTTCCGCCACACCGCCGAGAGCACGCGAGCATCATCTCCGCAGCTTACGAGGCGGCGACCCCACGCCGAAACGCCTAGGCGATACGCCGTCTCAAAGTCGCGACCCCGGCAGCGATGAGCAGCACGCAGAACCCGGCGACGACGCCGATGTCCAGCTGCAGCGAAGGCCAGGTCAGGTCGGCGCCTTTGATCATGAGGTCGCGAAGCCCGTTGACCGCGTACGTCAGCGGGAGCACGTCCGACACCACCTGCAGCGGCTTCGGCTCCGTCGAGACGGGGAAGAGGATCCCCGAGAGCAGGAACTGCGGCACGACCACCAGCGGGATGAACTGCACGGCCTGAAACTCGGTGCGCGCGAACATGCTCAGGAAGATCCCGAGGTTCACCGCCGCGAGAGCCATGAGGGCTTCCAGCCCGAAGATCAGGAGCACGTTGCCTTCGTTGTGCACCTTGAGCACGGCCAGCGCGAAGGTGAGCACCTCGGCCGACTGGACCAACGCGAGGATGGTGAACCCGAGCATGTAGCCGAGCACGATCTCACCGCGGCGCAGCGGGCTCGCCATCAAGCGTTCGAGGGTGCCGAGCGAGCGCTCGTTGAGGAAAGCGACGATCGTGATCACGAACACCAGGAAGAAGACGATGAGTCCGATGAAGGCCGCCCCAAAGTAATCCAACGTGTCCAGGTCGGGCCCGCCGTACAGGTAATGCACCTGCGGAGCGAAGCGAAGTCCAGCGCCCGGGCCGGTCGACGCCACGGACGCGAGCGCCCGTTGCAGCGCCTGGAGCACCGGCACCGACGTGCCAGGCTGCGAACCTTCGAGGTGGACCTCGGGCGCGATGGTGCCCGCCTGCGCGCGCTGGCTGAAATCACTGGGGAACACGATGTACGCGGCGAGCGAGCCATCTTTGAGCTTGGCGTCCCCATCAGGGGCCTGGATCGTGCTCGCGCTGATCAACGACGAGTGCTCGAGGGCCGATGCGAACATGGCTCCGAGCGGGCCCTGGTCCTCGTTCGCGATACCGACTGCCGGGGTCGACGACGAGCCCCTGATCATGTAACCCAGCAAGGCGAGGATGACGATCGGCGCGACGAACAGCAGCGCCAGCGTCCTGCGGTCGCGGCGGAATTGCTGCATCAGCCTTCGCGTGATGGCGGCGACGCGGTGCCCGCTCATGCCACCACCCCCTCGCCCGCGAGGCGTAAGAACGCCTCTTCGAGGTTGTTGGTGCCGGCGCGCGCGCGGACCTCGTTTGGGGTCCCTTCGGCCAGCATTCTTCCGAACTGGATCAGACCCAGGCGCTGGCAGCGCTCCGCCTCGTCCATCACATGGCTGGAAACGACGATGGTCGTACCGGCACCGGCCATCTTGCGAAACTCCTCCCAGAACTGGACGCGAAGCTGGGGATCGACGCCGACCGTGGGCTCGTCGAGCAGGAGCAACCTGGGCTTGTGCACGAGAGCGCAAGCAAGCGAACAGCGCTGGCGCATCCCGCCGCTGATGGTGGCCACCACAGAGTTGCGGCGCTGGTCGAGCTCGACCAGCTTCAGCACCTCGTCGACACCTTTCTCCGCTCCGTTGATCGCCGCGAAGAACTCGACGTTCTCGGCGATCGAGAGCCCGGGGTACAGCGCAGCCGCCTGGGTCATGTAGCCGACATTTCGAAGGTTGTCGACGTCGGGCATGCGGCGCCCGAGCACGGTGACACTGCCGGCATCGGGTGCTACGAGGCCGACGATCGCCCGGATCAGAGTCGTCTTGCCTGCGCCGTTGGGCCCCAGCAGGCCGTAGATCTCGCCAGGCCTGATGCGGAGGTCCACGCCGTCCAGCGCGCGCAGGCCGCCGAAGCTCTTCTTCAGACCCTGGACGTCAACAGCGAAGGCTTCAGCCATTGGAATCCACCTCCTCATCCGGTTTCATCGCGCGCAACCAGGCCCGCGCCAGCTCGACCACAGCTTGCTCGCCATCGATATCCAGTCCCAGCAGGCGCTCCGCCATCGACCGAGTCAGCAGGTGAAAGAAGATCGGTCCGATGAAGGACTGCATCGCGAGCAGGGGATGCATCCGGCGCAGGCGTCCCTCTGACATCTGGGACATCACGTAGCCGCCCACGGAAGCGAAGATCATGCCCGCGAGGTCGCGCCCGCCCTCTTCGGCGTCGGGGCTCAACGTGCTGACCTCGAGAAATATCGCCCTGAGCACTCCGATGCGCGGGGCTCCGGGACCGTAGACGGCCTTGAACACCACGCGTGCGATCTCCGGCATGACCTCGTCCGGCGGTTGGTCGCGCATCGATTCCACGACCCGGCTGACTGGTTCGAGCGGGGAGTAGGTCCGCAGAAGGTTCGCGAACAATGCCGGCTTGCCTGGGAAGAGCCGATATAGCGTGGCACGCGAGACGCCGGATCGGGTCGCCAGGTCGTCCATCGACAGCGCGGTCAGGCCGCCCTCGCCGACCATGTCCAGGGCCGCGTCGAGGATGCGCTCCCGGGCGGCGGGTTCCGGCTGCACGTCGAGGGCCGCCAGCAGCTCATCCCTCGAGTCGAACGCGCGGTAGAAGCTCGTTCGTGACACGCCCGCCGCCGCCGCGATCTGGCCCACCGTAGCTATCTCGCCCCGTACCAGAAGGCCGCGCGCCTCGCTGAGGATCCGCTCGCGAGTGCCCGCCGCCATTTGCGGCGAGACTAGACGAGACGTCGCGTCTCGTCAAGTGCCAATTCTTAACAGGCAGGATTGGCGCCCTGCGCTCGCAGCTTTAGGTTGGGCTCGAGATGACCGGTGCTCTCGTGGCCGCGCTCCTCGTGCTCCTGAGCTCTCCGACGCTGATTCCGTCGCACGTGCTGGCGGAGTCGGCGTGGGGGAGTTCCCGATACGGCGATCCGCCGGGATGGTGCACCAACCATTCCGACATGTGGACGGCAACCGTCATCACCAACGACCCGTTGGTGCCCACCAACCCCGAGCGTGAGACCTTCTACGGCTTTCATCCGAATCCCGGCTACGACGATTGGTATGGGTATTTCTACGGCGACTTCAGGGGCAAGCCGGGTGACACCTCGGGCTGGGTGTGGCTCCTGCACGAGGATTACCCAGACCACTACCACTGGAATTTCGCGAGCAATGGATGGGCGGTCCATGGACACGTCAAGCAGTACATCGCGTACTACAACTGGACATTCGGCGGAGAGTGCGGGTTCGGACGCTATCGCAGCGCGACGCCACCTCCGTACATGGCGGACCAGTACGGCTATCCCGTCGTCGACATCTATGTCGACTCGGTGCCCCCCCAGTCCCCGCAGCCGCGGGTGTCGCTCATCACCGCCGGCACGGTCTCGTTCACGTGGGATCCGGTCTTCGACGTGGGCGATGGCGCGGGGGCGGACTACTTCGTGGCCGGCATGGACCATTACACGTCGTGGCTGACCGTCGACGGGCGGCCCGAGCGGCTGCAGCTGCTTTCGACCCCGCAGCCCCGGACGATCACGCAGAGAGGCATGCTGCCGGCTGATGTCGGCTGCATCCATGTGCAGGCCTTCGACAAGGTGCAAAACGCAAGCCCCGAGCAGGTCGCATGCTCGCGTGCGCTGGCCGCGCCTCCGATGCCGGGCTGGACCGAGCTGTCGTCTCGGGTGATGGCCAATCCCAGCGCGCTCGGGCTGGTCGGGTTGGACTCATGGTTCTGGCTGGCTCCGGCTCCGCGTGCGGTGACCATTCACGAAATCGTCGGAGGGATCGACTACGCAATCACCGCCACGCCCCTTTCTGCCCATTGGGATTTCGGCGATGGCGGCCGCGCCGATGTCGCGGGCGCCTACGGCTTCGGGCTGCCCTACCCGCGCCAATCGCCGATCACCCACGTTTTCGAGGCGCACAACCAGGATGGATACCTCGTGCAAGCATCGGTGAGGTACCAGGTGGCGTGGATGGCTTCGATTGCGGGTCGCAGCGCGGGCCCGTACCCGATGAGCGAGTTGTTGCAGCCCGCGAAATCCGTTCGCTACCAGGTCGAGCAGGCGCAGCCGGAGCTGCTGCGCATTTGACCATTCACCACGCCGACCAACCTGTCATGCGTTCGATCTCGATCGCCACAGCCGGTCCGACCGGCGGGGCGGAACGATACTGAGGGTAGCGATGGCTCAGCAACGTGATCGCAATTTCCAGCTCGGCGCCCTCGCGAACAAGGCGTGCGCGGCCATCGACACGCACCCACCACAGCCGGGTCCAGTCGTCCTCGTAATGATCGATAAGGACCGAGACCGCTGGGTTGGCCTCGATGTTGCGAAGTCGCTGCAGATCCGCGGACCTCTTGGGTTTCTGGTCGACCGCGAAGTACAGCGCGTCCTCCGTGGCCACGAACGTGATCGGCACGATGTGCGGGCGGCCGTCGCGAGCTACCGTCGCCAGCCGCGCCACCCGCGCGCCCTCGATACGACGGCGCATCTCTTGCGTGTCAGTCGTATTCATGCGGCAAGTCTGCTGCTATATCGTTGAGCGGTGCAAAGGCTCCGTACGTATACCGTCGAAGAGGCGAACAACGAGCTGCCTCGCGTACGGAGAATCGTCGCTCAGATCGCGGAGCTGTCGGCGTTGCTGCCCGAGCTCGAAGACCAGGCGCGGATCGCGGAGTACGAGTCCAAGCGCGCGGGTGCCGGCGAAGAGGATCGCGACCGTCATCAGCAAGCACGCGACGCAGTGGGCGGCGCTGAGCTCGAACTCCTCAAAGCCGTGGCGAGCCTCAACGGGATGGGCATCCAACTCAAGGGTCCGCTCGAGGGCCTGATCGACTTTCCCTCATATCGGGATGGCGAGCTCGTCGAGCTGTGCTGGAAGCTCGGCGAGGAACGCGTCGAGCACTGGCACCACGTCGGCGAGGGTTTCGCAGGCCGCAAGAAGTTATAAGAGGGAACCTGTCGGTTCCTTCTCATCGCCGGGCGCTTCGCGCGCGGCTGCTCTCTTTCCCACGGTTGGGATTTCCGAAATATTTGCCCGGCGACGCTTGGAGATGTGAGGCAGCGCTGGGGACGGCCTGGTGAAACCAGGCCTACTGGCGACGATATCTAGGGCTCGCTCCCGGTTTCGGTTGGCACCATTCCCTTGATCGCCGCGAACGTGGCCTGGGCGATCCCAGCGGCGTCGAGGCCGAACTCTTTCAGGATGTCCGCCGCCTTGCCTTGAGGCAGGAACTGGTCCGGCAGGGCGATGGTGCGCACGCGGCCGGCCAAACCATGAGGCGCTAGCGCCTCGAGCACCGCGCCGCCGAATCCACCGCTGCCGACGTTGTCCTCGACCGTCATGACGATCGGGTGGCGCCTGGCCCAATCCACGATTCGTGGATCAACAGGCTTTACCCAGCGCGCATTGACCACGGTGCATTCGAAGCCTTGCAGCGCGAGGCGTTCCGCTGCTTCCTTCGCGACCTCGACCATTCGTCCGACCGCGAAGATGGCCGCATCCGAGCCTTTGCGCAGCTCTTCCCAACGGCCGACCGGCAGCGGCTCGACCGGCAGGTCCGGCGGGGCGGGCACGGCGCCGCTGGGAAATCGAATGGCCACCGGGCCGTCCGTCGCGAGCGCTGTCTCGAGTAGCGCGCACAGCTCGGTCGCGTCCGCCGGCGCTGCGACCTTCATGTTCGGGATCAAGCGAAGGTACGAGAGGTCGAGCATGCCGTGATGGGACGAGCCGTCGGGCCCCGTGACCCCGGCGCGGTCGATGACGAAGACCACCGGCAGCTTGTGGAGGGCGACGTCCATGATCGTCTGGTCGAACGCGCGCGCCAGGAACGTGGAGTAGATGCACACCACCGGGCGCATCCCGGACATCGCAAGGCCGGCCGCGAATGTGACCGCGTGCTGCTCGCAGATACCGACATCGAAGAAGCGGTCGGGAAATTCCTTTGCGAAACTGAGGAGGCCGGTCGAGGACGCCATCGCCGCGGTGATCGCGCATACCTCAGGCTTGCGCGTGGCTGCGGTCATCAGCGCCTCGCCGAAAACGTCGGTGTACTTGACGTCGGTTGAGCGCGGGCGCCCCGTCAACGGATCAAAAGCGCTGACACCGTGGAGCTTGTCGATCTCGTCCTCGACCGCGGGACCGTACCCGTGCCCTTTCTCGGTGACGACATGCACGACGACCGGCGCCTTCAGCTTCTTGGCCCGCGAGAAAACCGCCTCGAGCTCGGCTTCGTCGTGGCCGTCGACCACTCCGGCGTACTTGATGCCGAGGCTCTCGAACACGGTCGACGGCTGCAGGAGCTGCTTGAGGCTTTCCTTCACGCGATATGCGGCCTGGTCTGCAGTCGAGCCGACCAGTGGGAGGTCGCGCAGGATGCGCGATATCTCCACCTTGACGCGCTCGTAGCGCGGGTCGATGCGGAGCTGAGAGAGGTGCCGCGCGAGGCCGCCAACGGTCGGTGCGTATGAGCGGCCGTTGTCGTTGATGACGATGATCAGATTGGGCGGCTGCAGATGGGCGATCTGGTTGAGGGCCTCGTATGCCATGCCGCCGGTCAGCGCTCCATCGCCGATGACCGCGACCACGAAACCGTCGACTCTCTTGCGCAATCGCGCCTCGGCGATTCCGAGCGCGTAGCTCAGCGACGTGGAGGCGTGGCTGTTCTCGACGACGTCATGCTCGGATTCCTTGCGCGATGGATAGCCCGACAGCCCATTCGCCTGGCGGAGGCGCGCAAAGCCACGCGCCCGGCCGGTCACGATCTTGTGGACGTACGCCTGGTGGCCAGTGTCCCAAACGATCGCGTCCTTGGGGCTGTCGAAAACGCGGTGCAACGCGAAGGTGAGCTCGACGACGCCGAGGTTGGGCGAGAGGTGGCCGCCCGTTCTGGACGTCTGTTCGACCAGGAACGCGCGCACCTCGCCTGCAAGCTGTGCGAGCTGGCTCTGGTCGAGCTGCCGGAGGTCGGCGGGTGAGTTGATCGTCTCGAGAATGGCCATGTCTCTTGTTAACGCGTCGAGGGGTTGATGGGTTGCGGCGCCCGGATCAACACTCTCTCCAGTATGGCCGGTGGGCGCTATGCGAGGTGCTCCGCAACCAGCTCCAGCACATGCGCCACTCGCAGTTTCATGCCTCGCTTGCGCGCCGCAGTGGCGATGTGCACGAGACACCCTGGATTGTCCGACGCGACCACGGTGCAACCGGTCTTGGCGATCGCGTCCAGCTTCCACTCCGCCAGCCGGCCGGCCACTCCCGGCCACTCGAGGCTGAAGGTCCCGCCGAAGCCGCAGCAGTTGGCGATGTCGGGGATGTTCTCGACCTCGTAACCGGCGAGGTCGAGCAGCTGGCGGGGCTCGCTCTTCAGGCCGAGCTGCCGGAGTGTCTGGCAGGAGTCGTGGTAGGCGATCTTGAGGCTCATCTGGTCGGTCCGCACCAGCTCGGGCCGGCCGGCGAGAAGATCGAGGACGAAGCGCGTCGAATCGCGGAAGCGCGCCTGAAGCGCCGGATCGGGCGCCCCGCCCCAATCCGCCGCGTCGATGGTGAAGGCCCCGAAGCACGAGGCTGAGGGAGTCACGATCAAACCCTTGGAATCCCGAAGGCTTTCGCTGAGCTTTGTATTCAATTTGTCGGCAGCCCGGAAGTCGCCGGCATTGGCAGAGATGAGCCCACAGCACCATTGCCCCTTGGGAAAAGCAACCTCATAGCCTGCAGCGGTGGCGATTTGCTCGAGGGCTGAGGCGGCCCCGGGCAGCATGCGATCGACCATGCACGACGCGAAGATCGTCAGGGGTTCTCCATCGCCTTTCCAAGTCGCGGGGGCCTGGTCTCGATACGGCACACGCGCCAGGCGCGGCGTCCCCGGCAGGAGACCGCTGAAGGACGCGCCCGCCCGCAGCAGGCGGTCGGCGAGCTGGGGTCGCTTCCACACGCCGAGCACGGCCTTCTTGCGCAGCGACTTGCGGCCCTTCCGGCGGTGCTCGAGGATCTGCCGAGGGAGCGGGATGTCGACCGGGCAGATCTCCTGGCACGCATTGCACTGCGTGCACAGCGTGTTGGGCAGGTCGGCCTCCTCGAGTCCGTGATGAAAGGGCGTGACCACGAGCCCGATCGGACCGTTGTAGATGTGCCCGAACTGGTGCCCGCTCACAGCCATGAACGGCGGGCACGCGTTGGAGCACGCACCGCACCTGATGCACGTGAGGGCGTCGCGAAAGATCGGATCCGCGAGCATGTCGGTGCGCCCGTTGTCGAGGATCACGCAGTGCATCTCTCTTGGCCCATGCACCCCGATCGTCAACGATTGCTCGATGTCGGCCGAGCGCGAGGGGCCGGTGATCCAGTTCACGTAGCTGGTCATGATCTGGCCGGTGCCGCTGCGTGGAAGCATGCGCAGCATCGATGTCGCATCGTCGAGGGACGCGACCACCTTGTCGATGCCGAAGACCGCGATGTGCACCGGAGGCAGCGTCGTCGTCAGGTCGGCGTTGCCCTCGTTGGTGACGAGCACGATCGTGCCCGTCTCCGCGATGGCCATGTTGGCGCCGCTGATGCCGACCGCGGCGCTGATGAACTTCTGTCGCAGCGAGTCGCGGGCGTGAGCCTGGATCGCCTCCACCGTCGCCTCCGTGCCGAAAACCCGCGCCGCATCCTCTTTGGTGAGGTGGATCGCGGGGGCGATGATGTGCGAGGGATGCGTGTGCGTGAGCTGCACCATGCGTTCGCCCAAGTCCGTCTCGACGACCTCCATCCCGAGCGACTCGAGGTATGGGTTGAGCTCGATCTCTTCGCTGGCCATCGACTTGACCTTGGTCACCACGGGACGCTGCTGCCCACCCGCGGCGTTCCAGCAGATCTGCCCAACGATCTCGCGCGCCTCGGCCGCGTTCTTCGCGTAATGGGCCTTGCCACCGACCGCCTCCAGCCTTTCCGCGAATGTCTCCACCAGCTCGGGCAGTCGCTCGAGGTTCGCGCGGCGGCGTTCCTTGAGGTCGGCGCGGCCTGACGCGAAGTCGAAATTCTTGAATGCGGCGTCGCGCCGGCTCCGCAGCCCGGTCATCGCGTGGATGAGCGCGCCCTGCAGCTTGTCGTCATCGAGGGCCCGGTTGACGCGCCCCGTGAAGTGGCGCCGCGACTCAGGCACGCGCTTGACGTGCTTCCAGGATCGCCTCGCCGACAGCGCCTGGTGTTGACACCGGCGCCAAGCATATGGTCCCGACGCACACGACGGCGCGAGAGTCGCCGTTGGGGTCGATCACGGCATAGGGATGCGCGAGCACGCCCGCACGGGCCAGCTCCTCATTGCCGGTGCTGACCTTGATGATGTGGCCGAGACGATCCTGGGCGCGCGCGAAGACCGCGGCCATCAACCCGTACTGGCGCGGGAGCGCAGCGACCGACTCGAGGGCGCGGCGGGCGCGGACCAGGTACGGCTGCTCGGGATCGCCGTCGAGCACGTCGAGCTCGGCCAGCGCCATTGCGGCGATCGAGTTCTCCGTGAGCGGCTTGATGCGCTCGCTCAAGCGCCCGAGCTGGTCGGCGCCGGCGTGGTCGAAGTAACCGCCGAGCTCGCGGTCGCCGTAGCGATCGTCGAGGTGCCCGGCGATGTCGCGGGCTGTGCCGAGCCAATCACCTGACAGCCCCGCCTGGTGTGCCCGGACCGCGGCCCACAGCCCCCAGACCTGGTCGGGCAGCTGGCCGTCGACGCCCTCCGCGTGCGTGAGGCCGGCGCCTGGCCTGTAGCGATCGGCGAACAGTCGCTCCAGCACCACGCTCGCGCTATCGCGCAGCGACGGCCGCTCACACCGGCGGGCCGCATCGAGATACGCGATCGCGAGCGCTGCATTCCATGATGTGTAGATGCGGCGGTCGACGTACGGTGCGGAAGCGCCGGCGCGGCCTTCGACGTCCAGCGAGTAGTAGTGCTCGTCGGCGTCCTGGCTGCCCGCATAGAGTCCGCTCGCTGAATCGCGCAACACCCGGTCGAGGTAGCCGGTGGTGCTGTCCAGCGCCGTCTTCAGGCCGGCAAGCGACAGCGCACTGACCAGTCCCCCGTGGTCTTCGAGCATCTTCTCGAAGTGCGGCACGCTCCAGTCCTGCGTCGTCGAGTAGCGGAAGAAACCGCCCTCGACGTGGTCGTACGTTCCTCCCGCCGCCATGCGGTCGAGCGTGTGCGTGGCCATTCCGCGCAGCGTGGGGTCTGAGCGCAGCTGCGCCTGTTCGAGCAGCAAGAGGATGGCGTCGGTCTGCGGAAATTTGGGTGCGGATCCGAAACCGCCGTACTCGCTGTCGTACGCGTTCTTTGTCGCTTCGACGATGGCGTCGACCGCCGCTTCATCGAGTGTGCCGGCGCTCCGCGCGACGGCGGACGTGCCGCGCTTTTTTCCCTCGAGCACCTTGTTGGCAATCTCCGGCTGATGCGTGCGGTAGTAATTGGAAACACGCGCAAGGGCGTCGGCCATCTGGTCTGCCGGCAGGTACGTCGCGCCGGTGAGGATCTCGCCGGTCGAGGTGAGAAACGCAGTGGTCGGCCAGCCGCCCATGTTGTAGCGCTGGTTGATGTCGGGCCGAAGATCGTTGTCGACACGGATGGGGAGGTACTCGCGATTGATGAGGTCGATGACGCCGGGGTGCGAGTAAGTCGTCTCGTCCATGACGTGGCACCAGTGGCACCAGACGGCGGATATAGAAAGGAGTATTGGCCGCTTGAGCCTGCCGGCCTCCGCGAAGGAATCCTCGGACCACCCGTGCCAGTTGATCTCGTGCGCACGATTGGGCCTGGGTGAGAAGTGGAACTCGGTCTGGCTCACACGGTTAGCGTAGTGAAAGAATGAAGCCGTGATCTCAACCAGCGCCGTCGACGCGTACATCGAGAAGAACTCGCGCCGCTTCGTCGAGGAGCTCGAGGAGCTCTGTGCCTTCCCGAGCATTTCCAACCACGGCTTGGATGCGTTACGGCCGGCACGAGACTGGATCGCTCGGAGCCTGAGCCGGTTCACCGACCGGGTCGAAACCCTCGACGAAGGCGGCATGCCGGCCCTATACGCGGAGGTGCCCGGCGGCGGGAAGCGAAAGCTGCTCCTGTACCAGCACTACGACGTGCAGCCCGTCGACCCGATCGAGCTGTGGGACTCGGACCCGTTCAAGCCGGCCGAGAAGGACGGCCGGATCATCGCCCGAGGCGTGGCCGACGACAAGGCGGATGTGATGGCGCGGATCCACGCGCTCGAGACGTTGAAAGGGCTGGGCGAGATCCCGGTCACGCTGCGGTTCTTGGTGGAAGGCGAGGAGGAGATCGGCTCGAAGACTTTCGAGAAGATCGCGCACAAACACGCCGACAAGCTGCGAGCCGACGGCTGCCTGTGGGAGTCGGGCTCGTCCTTCGACGACGCCGGCCGGCCGACCCTGCAGTTTGGCTGCCGCGGTCTTCTCTATGTGGAGCTGCGTTTGAAGCTGCTCGGGTACGACCAGCACTCGGGCTTCGCGTCCATCTATCCATCGGCGCCCGCGTACCTCGTCGAGGCGCTGGCCAGCCTGCGCGACCAGGACATGAACATCCGCGTCGACGGCTTCTACGAGCGGGTTGTCGAGCCCACCGACGCCGACCGGCAGATGATGGCCAGGATCGATCCGGAGATCGAGAAACGAAAAAAGCTCGTCGGATTCGAACGCCTCATCCGCGATCCCATTCCCGAGCACGTCATCGAGCAGCTTCTGTTCACGCCAACGTGCAACATCGCCGGCATCACAACCGGCTACCAGGGCCCTGGTTCGAAGACGGTGCTGCCGGCCGAGGCATCGGCCAAGCTGGATTTCCGGCTGATCCCTGACCAGGACCCCGACGACATTCTCGCCCGGCTGCGAGCTCACCTGGACTCCCACGGTTTCGAGAAGGTCGAGATCGTCTCGCATGACGGCGAGAAACCGGTCCGCTCGGACCCCAACTCGGCGGTGGCTCGCACCGTGATCGACTGCGTCAAGGAGCTCCACGGCGAGCCGGTCCTCTGGCCGTTCATGCCTGCGACCGGACCGATGCACCCGGTGGTCTCAGACCTTGGCGTGCCGACCGTACTGCCCGTCGGCGTCGGCCGCCCGGACAACCGGATCCACGCTCCCAACGAGAACATCCACGCAGCGGACTACATCAACACCATCCGCTTGATGTGCCGCGTCTGGGAACGATTCGGCGCCGGATAGACTGGTCGCATGGAGAAGCTCACCGAGAAGCTCTTCACAGTCAAGTACAAAGAGGACACCGGGCGGCCCCACATCGAGATCACCGACCAGGCCGTCTGCGCCAACGACTGCAAGGGCAAGTACTGCACCCATTTCTGCCCGGCGGGCGTCTACGAGTGGAACGAGGAGCAGAAGAAGACCCTCGTCAGCTCCGGTAACTGCATCGAATGCGGTGCATGCTCGATCGGCTGCCCGTTCGACAACATTGCCTGCCATAGCCCCCGGGGCGGCTTTGGCGCCCAGTACAAGTTTGGGTAGGGACGCCGGGAGGAATACCAACCACCCTGCCGCACTTGGATTTGATGGAATGAGCAATCACGATGTCGTCATCGTCGGAGGCGGCCCCGCCGGGCTGGCGGCCGGCCTCTACACGTCCCGGATGAACCTCAAGACCCTGCTGCTGGACCGGGGCCCGCTCGGCGGGCAGCTGCTGAACACCGAGCTGGTTGAGGACTACCCGGGCTATGAGTCGATCCTGGGCACCGAGCTGGCGACCAAGATGGGCGACCACGCCCGGAAATTTGGCCTCGACGTCCGGGAGTTCGACCCGGTCAAGGAGATCGACAAGGAAGGGACGACGAAGGTCATCCGCCTCGAGTCCGGTGACGAGATCCGCACCCCGGCCCTGATCATGGCCGCGGGCGGCCTGCCTCGCTACCTCGGCGTCGCCGGGGAGAAGGAGCTCTGGGGCCGCGGCGTCAGCTACTGCGCGGTCTGCGACGGCGCCTTCTTCAAGGGCCAGGAGCTGGCGGTGGTCGGTGGCGGCGACGCCGCCGTCGAGGAGGGCGACTTCCTGACCCGGTACGCCAAGAAGGTCTACATCCTCCATCGCCGGGGCCAGCTGCGCGCACAGCCGATCCTGATCGACCGGGCGCGCGCCAACCCGAAGATCGAGTTCATCCTCGAGGCCGGCGTCAAAGAGATCGTCGGCAACGGCAAGGTGCAGGCCGTCAAGTACGAGCAGTTCGGCGCGAACAAAGAGCTACCGGTCGGCGGGGTGTTCATCTTCATCGGGTTCGTGCCCAACTCCGGCCTGTTCAAGTTTCACGTCAACCACGACGAGGGCGGGTACATCATCACCGACCGCAACCTGCAGACCTCTGAACCGGGGATATGGGCGGTCGGCGACGTCCGTCAGCAGCTGACCAAGCAGATCGCGACCGCTGTCGGTGACGGCACCACGGCAGCGGTGGCGGCAGCGGCATACGTCACCTCATTGAAGGACGCTGCCCGGGCCTAGCCGGCCCGCGGAGGGGACATCTGTCCCCACCGCGATTCTTCTCGGCGGTGCCGTGTGGAGCTTCAGGACGGATTTACTCCGGCCGTCCCCCCGGCACGCCACCTTCCAGACGGCACCCGGCGTGGCTGAGGAGCGGGGTTGGTCCGCGCAGGGGACATCTGTCCCCACCGCGATTCTTATGCGACGACGTCGATCCAGACCAGGCCGGGCGGCAACAAGACGACCTTGCCGTTGAGGGTGAACGTGAGCGGGCCGTTGTGGTCAGGGGCATTCCACGTGGCCTGGTAGCCCAATCCTTTGTAGAAGATCTGCGCTGCCCCGCCTGAGTCCAGGTTGAAATCGTGGATGTGGGCCCCATGTCCATCGCCGACGTTGACCAGCGACTCCGCAGTGTGCAGCTGAATCAACATCTCGATGCGCAGCGGCTTGTTGAGGCTGGCGTCCTGGTACGCATGCCCCTCCTCCGATTTCTGGTAAGTCCCCATCAGCGGATCGTAGGAATAGACCGAGTAGTGCTCTGGGATGCTCACGGTCCCCGCCACGCTGCCGCCCACCAGATCGGGTCGGGCCTTGGCGATCGTGAACGGTGCGATTCCGGAGAAGTAGTTCTGCTCCGCGGCGTTGACCGATGGCCCTTTGATCATCAGGTTGTCAGGCGCATACCGGGCGCTGGTTCGGTACGTGTAACCGATCGTATCGAAGAACTGCGGCACGGGATCCGCTGCCGCGCGGTTGCGAGTCGCTTGCGACTCGCCGGACTGGAACAGCAGGCCCTCGTAGTGCCGCGCGATCTTCAGCGAGATGAACCTGCTGGAGCGCATCGGCCCGATGAGGTCGGGCGCGTTCTGGAAGATCGCGGTGCAGCGCGTGATCCCACCTTCGGCCAGGTACTCGAAGACGATGGCAGCGGCCTGGAGGCCGTTCTGGTCGCGCGCGTAGTAGTCGTTGGGCATCTGGATCAGAGCCGGGTACTTGAGGGCGGTCGTGTGCTCGTGGTCGTGGTAGTACAGGCCGGTTTTCAGCGCGAACGTCCCTGGCACGTGGTGCCCGCTCTGGTCGCGTCCGCCCGGCCCCATCTGCAGGATCAGCGGACCCGAAGGCATTCCTTCCGTGGACATCGTGGCGCTGCGAGCGTCAGCGGCCCAGGTCAGGTTCACTTGCGTCGTGCCGGCGTCGAGCCGGATGGTGGTCGGTTCCATCGCGTCGTTGAAGTTGATCGTGATGGGCGTACCCGGATCCATCTCGGAGCCATCGGTGAGCGCGGCGCCGCCTGGCGCAGTCACCGACGTGATCCTCGGCACGATGTTGGTCGTGAATGTCCAGCGTCCACCGGGCATCCGATGATGGCTGAGGTCGGTGATCGGTCCCAGCGCCACCGTGTAGGTCGTCAGGTCCGTCAGCGCTTTCGTGGGCGAGAAGGCGTACTGGGTCTGTCCTGAGATCGACTCCACGTCGCCGTCTGTAGCCGGCGCGATGGAGAACGCTTTCGCGACGTCGTTGATGCCCACCGGGCGGCTGAACGTGAACACCACTCGCGCGTAGGTCGGCACATCCTTCGCGCCATTGGTCAGGTTGAGGCCGACCGAGGTCGGCGTTGCGTTCTCGAAGGCGAGAACCCCGCCGCCCGCTGTCAGGATGACGGCGATTACAGCGGCCAGGGCGATCCAGGCTCGGCCGGCTAAGCGGCGCCTGCGGCGAGGGCGCTTGAAAGACATGGCCGCGGGGGCCCAGGGCTCGGTTTCTTGCAGGGACGTAGGTGAGGACAACGGAGCGCGGGGATTATCCCATTTCGCCCCACGTTCCGACTACGTGGTCGACTTCCGTGCCCGGCACTCCGGGCAATCGCACAGGGCACGCAGGAGCGCGAACGTGTAGAGACCCGTGGAGTGGCCGCTCTCGAACGCGATCTGCAGCGCGTACTGCCCGACCAGCGCGACGTTCTGCACGCTCAGCTCCTTCGCGTCGAGACTCTTGACACGAGCGAGGCGGCCAGGCGAGCCGGCCTCGCCACGGCACTCGGCGCACGGGCAGGCCCAGCGCAGGCGCTCACCTGAGTAGCTGCTTCGGTGACCGTCTTCCCACGCGATGACCATGACCTGGCGTTCCCGGTCGACGTCGACCGTCAGTGGAAAGGGGTCGGGGTCTTTCAGCGCTCTACCGGACGCTGATGACCGGCAGCTGCCGGAAGGACTGGATCGACGTTCGGGCGGCGACCTGGGAGGCGATCTCCACAAAGGCGCGCGCGCCGGCCGACTCCGGACGCGAGATCACCACCGGCGTGCCGGTGTCGGCGTCCTCGCGAATTCCTTCCTCCAGCGGCACCGCGCCGAGGAAGGGCACGCCCAGGCGCTGGGCGGCGGCCTCGGCGCCGCCGTGGCTGAAGATCTCGTGCCGGTGCCCGCAGCTCGGGCAGATGTACCAGCTCATGTTCTCGATGAGCCCGAGGGGGGTGACGTTCAGCTTGCGAAACATCTGCAGGGCTTTGACGGCGATGTCCGTGGCGACGTCCTGTGGCGTGCAGACGATGGCGACGCCGGTGATTGGTATCGCTTGCGCCAGGGTGAGGGACGCATCGCCGGTGCCGGGCGGGAGGTCGATGACCAGGTAGTCGAGGCGGCCCCAATCGACCTGGGTCATCATCGCCTCGATCGCCTTGCCGACCATCGGCCCGCGATAGATGGTGGGCTGATCGCCCGGATAGATGTGGCCGAACGACATCACCTTGAGGCCGTGCGCATCGATCGGCTGCAGCAGCCCGTTGACCTGCTCGGGCACAGTGCGTGATCCGGTCATCGCCGGAACCGATGGTCCGTAGATGTCGGCGTCGAGAAGGCCGACGTCCGCGCCCGCCTTGCTCAGGGCCGCGGCGAGGTTGACGGCCACCGTCGACTTACCGACGCCGCCCTTGCCCGACGCGACCGCGATCGTCTGCTTTACGCCGGGAAGGATCTCGCTGGGCTTGGGCCGCATGAAGGACGGGCGGACGTTGGCGGTCATTCGCACCTGGACCTCGCTGACGCCGGGAATCTCACCGACGAGATCCTGGGCCTGGGTCTTGAAGCGATCGCGGACCGGGCATGCCGGCGTGGTGAGCTCGAAGGTGAAGCTGACCGCGCCCTGCGGGCTCACCTCGAGCTCCTTGATCATCCCGAGGCTGACGACGTCGCGACCCAGGTCGGGGTCCTGGATGGTGGCGAGCACGTCGAGCACCTGTTGCGACGTTGGGGCCATGGCCGGGATGTTACCGGGACTCGAGATCGGACCTTGGATCGTCTGATCAGGCGATGTAGCTTCGGTGCATGGTTTCTCGGCCCGGGCCGGCAGCGCTGCGCGAGCTGCAGACCGCATGTCGCGCTTGCCACGTGTGCGTGGACGCGGGCATCATCGCCGAGGCCAACCCGACTTTCGCCGGCGAGTGGGGCGCTCCCTTCTTCCTGGTCGGGCAAGCGCCTGGACCCGCCGAGCGCGAGACACGGCGACCGTTTTCAGGTCGCGCCGGCAAGGAGCTCGACCGCTGGATGCTGCGCGCCGGCTTCGCCAGCGCCGAAGAGTTCAGGCATCTCACGTACATCGCGGCCTTGATGCGCTGCTTTCCCGGCCGCAATAAAACCGGCACCGGCGACCTCAGGCCTCCGCCGGCGGCGGTCAAGAACTGCGCGCACTGGCTCGACGCCGAGCTCGAGCTGCTCGAGCCGCAGGTGATCATCCTGGTCGGCCAGATGGCGATCACCCGGTTTCTCGGACCCGGGCCGCTGGAGCAGCGCGTCGGCCGCTCATTCGGCGAGAGCCCGGTGATGGTCCCGCTACCCCACCCGTCCGGACAGAGCCGCTGGCTCAACGATCCGCTCAATCGCAAGCGTCTGGAACGAGCTTTGACGCTGATCAAAAAGCTGCGCGCCGGATGGGAGGAAAATCCACAGAAGAAAATCCACATGGGACACGCGCGCGAGCATCCGCTAGGCTGACGGCCACCGCATTTTCGGCAGCAAAGAGGAGGGAGTGAATGGCGAAGTACCTGCTCGTTTTCTACGGCGGCGGAATGCCTGAAACACCGGCCGCGCAGGCACGGGTGTTGAAGCAGTGGGGCACGTGGTACGGAAAGCTCGGCTCCGCGGTTGTCGACATGGGCAACCCGTTTTCGGGTGCGGTCAACAAGATCAAGGCAGATGGCACCGCGGCGAAGGGGCCCATAGGTCAGAGGGCCAGCGGGTACACCATCGTCGATGCGGGGTCGCTTGATGCCGCCACCAAGATGGCGAAAGGCTGCCCCATTCTGAAGAGCGGCGGGCAGATCGCGGTCTACGAAACCTTGAGCATGATGTAGCCCGGGTCGGCTGATTTTTGCCGTCGTTCTTCGCACAGCGTGAAGGTGGGCGCGCCGTCATCACCGGCGGCGACGCCCGCCACCTGGCCCGCTCGCTGCGGGCACGAGTGGGGGAGGAGATCCAGGTCGTCGACCCCGCCGGTTCGCTCCTCACCGTTCGACTCGACCGCGTCGCCGCGGACCGCGTCGAAGGCGTAATCGTCGCCGAGCAAGAGCACAGGCCGGAACCGGAGGCACGCATTACGGTCGCCATCGCGCAACTGCCCGCGCCCGCATTGGAGCTGGTGCTTTCGCGGTGCACCGAGATCGGCGCCTTCTCTTTTCGCATCCTCTCGGCGGACCGCAGCGTCGCTCGGGGCGCCAAGCTCGAACGCTGGAACACCATCTGCCGGGAGGCCGCGATGCTCGCCGGGCGCACGAGGGTGCCGCAGGTTGACGGCCCTTCGACCTTCGACGAGGTGGTGGCAGAGGCGGAGCATCCGGTGCTGCTCGTGCGCGGGGCGCCGATCGCCCTCGCCGCCGTGACCGAGCCACGCGACCTCACATTGCTCATCGGCCCCGAGGGCGGCTGGTCCGAGCGCGAGCTCGGTGCGGTCCCGCTGAAGGCCGGGCTGGGGCCGCGCAACCTGCGCGCCGACACCGCCGCCCTCGTCGGGCTCGCCGTCGCCCTCGCCGTTCGCCGCCAGATCTGACCGCAGTCCACTGACGCTTCGTTATGAGATAAGATGAAGCACGAGATGGTGGAGCACTTGCCAAGGCATGGCGCTTCCGAAGGGCAGGCGGCACTCGATGCCGCAAGCTGCCCGGTGGCAGTCGACCTGGCTGTGTTCACCCTGGCCGGTCGCGAGCTCAGCGTGCTGCTGAGCCAGAGGCGCGAGGCGCCCTACCCCGGGTTCTGGGCGCTCCCCGGCGGCCTGCACAGACCGGGCACTTCGCTCGACGACCAGGCCCGTTCTCTGCACCAGGGCATCACCGGGCTCGAAGCCGGCTGGATCGAGCAGCTCAAGACCTTTCACCGGCCGCAACAGACAGACCGGTCCGGGCAGGTGGTCGTGCCGGGCCGCGACCCGCGGGGTGATGTGATCGCTGTCGCCTACATCGCGATCGTGCCCAGCGCTCAAGCGGAGAGCTGCACCGCGGCGGGCGATGGGAGCGACCAGGAGTGGCATCCTGTGCGCCGCCTCCCGGTGCAGATGGCGTTCGACCACCGCGAGATCGTCGATTACGCGGTGCGCCGCCTGCGCAGCAAGGTCGGCTACTCGTCTCTCGGCTTCCAGCTGCTGCCTTCGGAATTCACGATCTCCGAGCTCCAGCACGTGTACGAAGCGGTGCTCGGCCTCTCGATCAACCGCGGCAACTTCTGGCGCAAGGTCGTCGACCGCGGCGTCATCGAGCCAACCGGCAAGGAGCGCAGCGTGCGAGGTAAGCGCGCATATCTCTTCCGGTTCACCCAGCAGGCATTCGGCCTGCGTGAAGAGCCCGATGGTTTCATCGAAGCCTGAGCTCGACCATCTGGTCGCAGCCGCGCTGAGGGAAGACCTCGGCGGCGTGATGCAACACGCCGACGTCACCACCCGGTACGTAGTCGACCCGGAGCTGATGGGCGAGGCGAAGATCATCGCGAAGAGCCGAGGCGTCCTGAGCGGCGCGGATGTGTCCGCGCGCGTTTTCGAGGCCGTGCGCCCGCCGTGCGAATATTTCGCGCTCGTGCCTGACGGCGCCGCCCTCGAGCCAGGCGATGAGGCCGCGAGGATCGTCGGCCCGCTGGGCTCGATCCTCACCGCCGAGCGCACCGCGCTCAACTTCCTCCAGCGGCTGTCCGGCATTGCAACCCTGACGCGCCGCTATGCCGACGCCCTCGCGCCGTACCAGAACGCAGTGCTTCTCGATACCCGCAAGACCACACCGGGACTTCGGTTTCTCGAGCGCGCGGCGGTCCGCGCAGGTGGCGGCCACAACCATCGCGCGGGACTGTGGGACGCGATCTTGATCAAGGACAACCACGTCGCCGCCGCGGGCGGCGTTCGCGCCGCGATCGAGCGCGCGCGCAGGACCGGGATGCCGGTCGAGGTCGAGGTCGACACCTTGGCCCAGCT
>VBGM01000135.1 GCA_005880855.1 Chloroflexota bacterium | reverse complement strand
CGGACCCTGGCGTTGCGATGGGAGACGAAGCCGCGGGGTTGATCGTGGCCCCGCGCTTGCAGCGGCCGTTCAGGCGCCGGCTGGAGCCCGGGCAGAAATTCGAGCTGCGCCTGCTGGATCGAGATTTCGTCGAGTTCTTTCTCGACGAGGATCCTGAGCTGGCGTTCGGATGGCTGAGCCTGGAGACCGCCGGCCTGCTCGCTTTCGTCGCGGGAGCGGCAGCGTGACGCTCCAGGTTGCCGTGATCGGCATCGACGGCAGCGGCAAGAGCACGTTGGCCTCCTCGTTGGCGGTCGTGATCGCGGCCGAACGTCGCCTCATCGCGGGCTCCATCGCGGGCTCGGCGGCGGCGGATGAGTTCTGGATTCGGGCGCCCGCGATCGACCTTGCCGGTCATGCCCTCCACCCTGGCGGCTACGCCATCGCGGCTCGACTCAATGTGCTCGTTCGAAGGCTTTCGCACCTGGTTGTCGACCACAAAGCGCTGTACCCGGCGGCCAAGGTTTTCCAGATGCTGCTGCAGGACAACGCGGCGGTGAAGCTGTCGCACCGCTATCACGTCGACGTGATGGTCAGTGACGGCAACTTGCTGCTGTCTGGCGCGGGTCGTGCGTTCAACTACCGCGGTCCTGCCGAAAATCCGCCGACCACCGACGACATCGATCACGCTTTCAAGCATCTCCTCGAGGGCACGCGTCTCGGGCCGGAGAGCCGCGGGCACCTTCCCGACCTCACGACCGCCGATGCGCTTGCCTTCACGGCAAGGCTGACGCGCATGCAGGGTGTCTGGATCCCGGACCGCGTGATCTTTCTCGATTTGACGCCGGAGGCGGCGGTTGATCGCGTGCGTGCGCGCGGCGCCAAGATGGACCGACACGAGAACCCGACAGACCTGTCAGTAGCGCGCGAGGGTTACATGCGGGTGCTGGACGTGGTGCGGCGGAACAAGGGCGCCGATTCCGTCCACGTGATCGACGTCGGCCGGATGCGACCGGGCGAGGTGCTGGCGGCGGCCACGCTCGCCCTGAATCCGCAGCTCTCCACCATTCCATCCGAGGGCGCGACTCGCGCTGGAGCGCTGCACGAAGCGACCGGTAAGCGCAGCGTGGCCCGACGCGTGCTCAGCTACCCATACCTCGGGCGCTACCTCGTTCGGCGATTCTTCGAGGGCGCATGGCGCGAGCCTCTCTTTCCCCTGAGCGCGCCCGGCCGGGCGTTCCTGCGTGACGGCTATTCGGCCGGGATCATGCGTCTCATCTACGACCAGCCCTCCAGGCCTCCGCTCGTCGAGCGGGCGTTTTATGGCTACCCGCTTCATCGGGCGGTCCGCGACCGGCTCGCGATCCTCGAGCGGGGAATCGAAGCCGAGCTGAGGCGTCGCCTGTCGGCCGGCGCTGAGGTGCGCATCTTCACCGCGCCGAGTGGCTTTGCGTACGACCTGCGCCGCCCTCTGGTGACGCTGGCGAATGAGAACCGCGACCAGATGCGCCGGATTCTGCTCGTGGCTGCCGACCTGGACCCGGCGGGCGACCTCGGAGGGGAGTTGAAGATCGCCATTGATCGCATCGGAGTGCGGTTCGAGTTCGTACGTGGGGACCTGACCTCCGCGGACTTTCGCACCGAATGCGAACGGTTCGGGCCGTTCGACCTCGGGTTGTTCGTCGGGCTTTCCTCGTGGCTGCCCAAGCAGCCGATGCTCGAGCACCTGCGCTGGCTGCGCGCGAATCTGGCCCCAGATGGAGTGCTCGTGACGGATTGCTTTACCCCGGCTGCGTACGCCGTGGGTGGAGCGGCGATGGGCTACCGCGCCAATTACTACCCGCCGGATGTGATGCGTGCCGTGCTCGACTATTGCGGCTTCGACGGGCTCGGGGCAACTGTCGAGTCAGGTCGCGACGAGATCAACCACGTCCTGCATGCGCGCGTCTTGAGCTCGGAGCCCTAGTCGTACTTGATCGCTTCGAAGAGGGTGCCGCAGCGCCGGCAGCGGTACTGAAGCGTCATCGCCTGCGTGCCGAACAGTGAGATGACCTCGGCGTCGCGTGCGCCGCAGTGAATGCAGCGCGGCGCGGTTTCCCGCGGGTCAGGCTTCTTTCGGCTGCGCTGTGGCGGGGGCAAATTTCTTCTCCTCGAGGCCGCGAAGCATCGCAAAGGTGCGCTCGTCGATCGCGCCTGCGCGGGCGCGGCGCCTCACGGGGTCCCAGTGACTCCAATCGACCTTCACGTCCGGCGCCTTCGTCTCGACCCGCTCTTCGAGCCGGGCCAGAAGCTCTTTCGGTCCCATGCTCAGCCTTCCGTCCTCGTGCAGCTGGGCGGTCTCGCCGTCGGGAGGGCCGAACCACTCGATGGCCTCCTGCCACGCTCTCGTTAGCGGCTGGGCATCGATGCCGGAGCGCAGCCAGCTCCTTCCGTGCAGGAAGTGATAACGCTCTTCCATGAGCATCTTTCTTAGACGGTGCCGCAGAACCTCGACCGAGCCGCTGACGCAGGCTTCGATCATGGTGGTGAAGGCGGTGTCGAGGATGGAGTTCGCGGCGACGAACTGTCCCCATTCGGTCCAGGGTTCGTCGAAGTAAGGGAGGGAGCGGAGGCTGCCGGCGTCGGTCTCGCGGTCGGGGCCGCGGGGGTCTTCGCCGAGGGGTTCGAGGCAGCCATAGAGGACGCGGCTGTGGCCGAGGTCGTCGAGCCCCATCGCAGCCGCGGCGATGTCGGCCTCAAGCGACGGGGCGCGTGTCGCCCATTCCGCATATCGCAGACCAAGCATCTGCTTGTTGTCGGCGATGCTCAGGACCAGGTCGGAGAGGCTCATTCCTTCGTCGTTAACTATCCCAGGGGCCGGACTGGGAAGAGGGAGTTAGAGCGGGGCCCGTAGGCCAAGAGGTTGCCGGGTGTTAGTGGTTGGGGTCAGTCTTTTCACCCTCTCAAATTCAATCGCGAATTTACTTGACCTACAAACAGATGTTCGTATAATGTGAAGCATGGAAGGTGGGGAGGGGGCACTTGCACTCCAGACCGGCGCCGAGATGCTCGACTATCTCGTCCGTCGCCGGGCGCAGATGGACCAGCACGAGCTGGAGTGGTCGGTGGTCGCGGCCAGGTTCGCCCAGACCGACGAGTACGACGAGTTGGGCTTCAACAGCCCCATCGCCTGCCTGAAGGCGATGTGCCACATGCGCGGTGGAGCCGCCGCCGACCGGGTCTGTGTCGGCGAGGAGCTGGAGCGGCTGGACACCAGCGCCGAGGCACTTGCCGCCGGCGAGATCGGGTTTCCCCACCTCGCGCTGATCGCACGGACGGCAGTCGCCTGCGGCGAGAAGTTCGACGAGGCGAGGCTCCTGCGCCACGCGCGCAAGGAGAGCCTGGTCAAGTTCGAGCACACCTGCACCCATGCCAAGCATGCCGCCGATCCCGATGGCGTCGTCGATGAGGAGAAGCAGGGAGTGGAGGCGCGCAGCCTCACCTTCAGCACCGCCGACGACGGCAGCGTCCTGGTCAAGGGGATCCTCGACAAGGTCGGAGCCGGTGCTCTCCGCACTGCATTGGAGCCGCTGGCGAAGCGCGATGGCAAGGACGACCGTCGCGACTACCCACGCCGGCTAGGCGATGCGCTGGTCGAACTCTCCATGAACGGGCTGGACCGGCCAAATCTTCAGGTCACCACTTCGCTCGAGACGCTGCTCGGTCTCGCCGGTGCGCCGGCGGCGGAGATGGAGTTCTCGCTGCCGATCTCTTCGAAGGCGGTGGAGAGATTGGCGTGCGACTGCTCGGTCACCCGCATCCTGCTCGGCTCTGACTCCACGGTGATCGACGTCGGGCGCTCGAAGCGGACTGTTTCCGGGCCTGCACGGCGCGCGCTCAACGCCCGCGACGGTCACTGCCGGTGGCCAGGGTGCGACCGGCCGGCGAACTGGAGCGCCGCGCATCACGTGGTCCACTGGATCCATGGCGGATCCACCAATCTCGACAATCTCATCCTTTTGTGTCATCGGCATCACTGGATGGTGCATGAGGGCGGATGGCAGATCGTGCGCAGCGACAACGGCCGCATGCTGACCATCCCGCCGGTCACTGAATTCCAGCGGCTCGCTCGCGGGCCGGACTAAGCATCCGTCTGTTCGCCCGGCTGCCACAGTGCGATGACGTTGTCCTTCCGCACGATCGTCATCTCGATCCACCGCTCCTCGTCATAGGTCGCGCGTGCGTACGCGACGGCGAGGTCGTCGTCAGGCGCGACGACGCTGCCCACCTGGTGGAGCGGCTCGGTGCGGCTCTTGCGTGCGAACACCTCGTACTCGACCGCGTCTCCGCTGACTCGTTTGTATTGCGTCATACGGCGAGCCCCCAGGTTTCGAGGGCGTCGCGTCCAGCCTCGGTCATGCGAGCGGTCGTCCAGGGCGGGTCCCATACCACCTTGATTCGAACCTCTCGCACTCCCTCCTCGCGGAGCAAGCGCTCGCGCACGTCCTCGAGGATGAAGTCGGAGGCGGGGCAACCCATCGCGGTGAATGTGAGATCGACCTCGACCAAGCCCTCGTGCTCGTCGATGCCGTAGATGAGCCCGAGGTCGACCAGGTTCACAGGCATCTCGGGGTCCTGCACCTCGCTGAGCGCGGCCCAGAGGCGCTCGTTCACGACTCTCCGTTGTGGTGGGTCTTACGGAACTTGTGGAACTCTTCCTGGAACATCGCGACCATCTCGGCGTTGCGAGGACCCCGCGCGCGCCAGCGCACGAGGACGTCGTCCCACGTGATCGGTTGCTTGAAATCCCACCGCTTGTTCTCTGCGTCGAACTCGCACGGAAAGGGATAGTCGAGCTCCCACACATCCTTGCCGTCTCGCGTCTCCTTGTGCGCCGGAACCTTGATCCCGATCTGTTCGCAGTACGGCACCACCGTCGAGAGCCACCACTGCCGCAATTGGTCGTTGGTCAGTCCCTTCAGGCGGTACTCGAGCTGCGTCGAGTGCATCTTGAGGTCGTCCGGGAGGCCGAACCACTCCACGCTGAGCGGGAACATCCAGTCCACCGCGCGCTGCAGCTCATCCTTCGCCGACCCGCCGGCGGCGCTGATGCGCTTCATCCATGTGCGCCCGTTGCGAAGGTGGAAGTTCTCTTCCGCCATGACCTTGTTGAGGCCGCGCTTCCACGGGCCATAGGAGCACTTCTCATGGATGTCACCGAGCAAACAGAAGCCGGCCTGGTCGTACATTCCGTTGGCGACGACCAGCTCGGTCCAGCTGTCGAGAGGAACGTCGAACGCGTAGGGGTAGCGGAAGCTCTTCGGGTCGCGGCTGAAGATGAGCTTCTCCTGGTCTTCCCCGAGCTCTTCGAGGATGTGGTACGCGATGTGCGCGTGGGCCAGCTCGTCCTGGATGATCGCGATGCCGGTCATGAAGGCGTTGATCGACGGCGCCCGTTTGGCTGCCAGGTAGTAGGCGGGGGCCGAGATCAGCTCGGTGTCGCCTGAGACGATGAGGGTGTGCTTGAGCTCACGCAGGTACTCGGGGGTCATCTCCCGGCGAGACTCGATGAGCTCGCCGGACTTGATCATCTGGTCGAACTCAGCCTGAGTTCCCATCGCCTTTCCATTCTCCGATACCCGGGCGGGTAAAATCGGGATTCCCTACCGGGCCCCGTCGACCGCTGGCCCGCACCGTGGTGGCTATAGCTCAGCATGGCAGAGCACCAGATTGTGGATCTGGGTGTCGCGGGTTCAAGTCCCGCTAGCCACCCCTTTTGGGTCGATTTCCCGCATTCTCAGAACGACCCAAGTGGGCAGGAATGGCGCCATCCCATCACCCGGATGCGACCATCTGTGCCCGAATGGCGGCATCTCGATGCCGCAACACCTTCTCGGCCAGGAACTCTTCCCAGGTCCGGGTGCCGCCAGGACGTCAAAGACGTCAGCGGTGGCAAGCCGATCGCAACGGTGAAGGATTCGGATGGCAACACGCTCGTGCTGATGCAGTCGCCCTAGTCAAGATGGCGGTTACGAAATCGTCTAGGTAGCGACCCGGATCTTACCGGCGACGATCTGCCGCTGCAGATCGTCTGTCGTTGCCACGTACGGGAGCACCTCCGGATTGCTCTTGGAGTACCCGACGCCACCGTTCGCCAGGTTGAATGTCATGACGCGCGGCAGTTGGGACATTCGCGCAGAAGCCTTGACATACTCCTTGACATACTCCTTGACTGCTTCGTCCACCCTTTTCAGCATCGACGTCAGGACGTGTCGTCTGACCTCGGCCGGCGCAGTCAAGAACTGATCTGAATCCACGCCGATTGCGAAGGCACCTGCACCTTTCGCTGCCTGAAACACACCGCTGCCTGATCCGCCCGCTGCATGGAACACGACGTCGGCGCCGTTCTGGTACATCCGAGCTGCTGCAACTTTCCCCTTGGCAGGGTCACCGAAGCCCGAGAAATCGGGAGGTTGGGTCAGGAAGTTGGACAGCACCTTGATGTCGGGCTTGATCACCTTGGCACCGGCCACGTAACCAATCTGAAACCTCCTGATGCTCGGTAGGTCAACGCCACCGATGAAGCCGATGGTTCCTGTTCTCGAGGCTAGTGCAGCGATGGCGCCCACCAGATACGAACCTTCGTGATCGGCAAAAACCAGACTGGTGACATTCCTGTTATCGGCGGACAGCGACGAGTCGTCCTCAATCGCAAACTTTGTGGCGGGGAACTGCCCAGCAACCTCGCGCAGCGCCAATGCATACATGGCTCCGGTGACAATCACTGGGTTGTAGCCTGACTCAGCCAGAGAGATCAAGCGCTCTCGCCTCTTCGAATGTGACTCATGCGGAGCGTCGTCAAGCAATCGGGTCGTAGCCAAGAGCTCATGAGTCTCGTTGACCGCTGGATTGAAGCCCAAGACTGCCGACATCTTTGGCGGCAGGTCCCGTCGTGGTCGGTCAGCTGCCAGCAACGGGCCGCCCAGTGCCTCAGCCAGGGAGACTCGCGATGCAATCTGGCTCCTCGACTTCAAGTCCAGCTTGGAGAGGATCTGCTCCACGTGCCACTCGGCTGTCCGTCTCGTGATGGACAGCTTCTCGGCGACTTCACGATCGCTCAGCCCTTGAGCAACGAATACCGCCACTTGCTGCTCACGCCGGGTGAGTCGCCTGAGGTCCTTGCTCACAAGCCCCTGTCCGAGCAATTAAATCATTCGAGGAACCGGTCAAAAGCCCGTAGTTCTCCCGGTGACGGCGCGCTATTTCCAACCTAACGTGCAGCCTGCGGTGTTTCGAAATGGAAATTAGGGCAACGATTCAGACGCGCGCATCGTGGTTCTCGATGTACGTGATCGCGGTCTTGTTGTGTGGCGCCTTGCTGGTTGGCGGCGCGGGCAGCTTTCATTTCTTGAGCATGCAGAGTTCAGAGGGTCCTCGTGCCACAACCGAAAACTCGACGACGGACCCTGTTACGGGATTCCCGTCTGGAAGCGCCGAGAATCGACTGATGCGGTCGCTTTTGAGGCAATCAGGCTACGAAGGTGGCGCGACAGTGGCTCGCCTCGTTGACCCGCTCACCGGCCGGCCATCTGGCAGCGCTGAAGATCAACATGTCCGTGCGTTGCTGACCCAAGCCGGCTACGAAGGTGGCGGAACGGTCATCACCCCAACCGCCAGCTCTCCACATCGATGGTGATGAAGTCGGGAAACGGGAGCACCCAGCCGTACTGCCCGATCGTCGTTTTCACGCGGCGTTTTGACGTGTACGAGATGCCGTTGGACACCCCATGCTCGAAGACGACGTTGGCGACTCTGGCATTGGGGTCGGCTGCCACAGGCGTGTAATCGTTGCGCCTCAAGAGCCCGGTTTTCATGTCGAACCAAAATCGCTGGATGCGGCTGTGAACTGGCAGTTGGGTTCCATAGTCGGCCTGCAGCACGCCGTCACTCAGCTCCGTCCATTCGATGTCGCTTCGCATCAGCTGGTAGGGAAACGTGTAGTAGCCCCAGAAGGCATAGCCCAGGAAGTACAGGAGATTCAATCGGTCCCACCTGGTGCTGATGCTTGCGTTCTGCAGATGTTGCCGAGCGTCGGCGCGCTGCTCGAGGATCCTTCCGTCTCGGCTCTCGATCGTCACGCTGAAAC
>VBGM01000134.1 GCA_005880855.1 Chloroflexota bacterium | reverse complement strand
GAAACCGGCTACTCCAGGGAGCGCTGCACCAGGGTGATGTCCATCCAGCGGTCGAACTTGTGCGCGGCGTTGCGGATGGTGCCTACCGTTTCAAACCCGAGCCTGGTGTGGAGCTGTAGCCCTGAGCGGTTGTCGGTGGCTATGGTCGCCACGATCGTGCGATAGCCGAGGTCGCGCGCCTCGTTGATCAGCTCGCTGAGGAGGGCTTTGCCGATGCCCCGGCCCTGGTGGACCGGGTCGACGTAGACGAGGTCCTCCACCACGTCGAAGCCTCGCTGGTTCCACGGAAACAGGCGAGCCCAGCCGACCACCCCGGTTTCGTCGGTCGCGACCAGCAGCTTGGATCGCTTGCCGTGGGCTTCCCACCAGTGCGCCGCCTCCTCGGTGTCGAGCGGCTCGGAGTCGATGGTGGCGAAGGTCTGGTTGACGGCCCAGTTGTAGATGCCGACGATCGCGCGGAGGTCGTCGTGGGTCGCGGCCCTTACAGCTGCCGACTTCGCTGCCTTCGCGCTCACTCGCAGATCATTGCACGTGAATCCGCTCGGGCGTGACCTTGACGATCACGCGCGTCTGGTCCGGGCGAAAGCCCTTGAACGCCCGCCGCGTGTACATTCGCGCTAGCTTTTCGATGTGTTCGTTCGCGCCCTCTGTGATGAGCTCGGCCCGCCCCCGGATGGCGAGCGCGTCGTGGTACGGGCGCTTCGGGTCGAAGACGGTAATCGCCACGCGGTTGTCGCGCTGCAGGTTGAGGGCCTTCAGGCGCGGGAAGGCGGTGTTGAAGTAGATGAACCGGCCGTCCGTCTCGATCCAGACGATGGTCGCCTCGGGGCTGCAGTCCGGCATCACCGTGGCGACGGTGGCGTAGTGCAGGCCGTTCAGGATCCGAACCTGTCTCTGCGTCAGCTTGACCACGCTGATATTGTCCGCGGGCATGGCTGCTGAGCGCCGCCCCGACATCCACACGCCGCTTCCAGGGCCGAAGGCCGCCGAATGGATTGCGCGGGACGCCAAGGCGATGTCGCCGAGCTTCACGCGCACTTACCCGTTCGTCATGGATCATGGCAGCGGCTGCTGGGTGACCGACGTCGATGGCAACCGCTTCCTGGACTTCACCGCCGGCATTGCGGTCGTCACCACCGGGCATTCTCATCCCCGCGTGGTCGCCGCCATCGAAGAGCAGGCCCGGAAGTTCCTCCACATGTCTGGCACGGATTTCTATTACCGGACCGAGATCGAGCTGGCGGAGAGGCTCGAGGCCAAGATCCTGCCCGGCACGCCGGCCAAGGTCTTCTTCACCAACTCGGGCGCTGAGGCGATCGAAGGCGCCATGAAGCTGGCTCGCTACGCCACCGGCCGCCCCAGCTACATCGCCTTCATTGGCGCTTTTCACGGCCGGACCTTCGGCGCGCTTTCGCTGACCGCGTCCAAGGCCAGTCAGCGCCGCCGCTTTGCTCCGCTGCTGTCATCCGTGTTTCACGCGCCTTACCCGTCCGCCGCTCGGGGCGTGACGACGGACCAGACCATGGCTCACCTCGAGGAGCTGTTCAGCACGGTCGCGCCCGCGGAGAGCGTGGCCGCCGTCTTCGTCGAGCCGATCCAGGGCGAGGGCGGCTACCTCGTCCCGCCCGACGACTTCCTGCCTCGCCTGCGCGAGCTGACCGGCAAGTACGGAATCCTGCTCGTCGCCGACGAGGTGCAGTCGGGCATGGGTCGCACCGGGAACCTGCTCGCGGTCGAGCACTGGGACGTCGAGCCGGACATCGTCTGCCTCGCGAAGGGCATCGCGTCAGGCCTGCCGCTCGGCGCCTTCATCGCGCGCGCGGAGCAGATGAGCTGGCCGCCTGGCTCGCACGGGAGCACGTTCGGCGGCAATCCAATTGCTTGCGCCGCGGGACTGGTCACCCTTGACCTTCTCGAGGAGGGCCTGATGCAGAACGCCGCGAAGGTCGGCGCGCAGCTCCAGGATGGGTTGCGCGAGATCGCGTCCACGCACAGCGAGATCACGGACGTCCGCGGGCTTGGGCTGATGCTGGCGATGGAGCTGAAGACCGCCGACCAGGCCAACCAGCTGGTTCAAAAAGCTTTCGAGCGCGGGCTCCTGCTGCTCACGGCCGGATCGCGAGCGGTTCGCATCTGCCCTCCGCTGGTGCTCGACTCCGACGAGGCCGCGACCGGCCTCGAGATCATCGAAGCGGCCCTCAACTAACCACCAAATTTCGCCGGCAGCTTGGCCGCGGCCGCGCCGGCGATGGCGTCAGAGATGGGATATGTGGCCGAGGCTGCGGTGTGATCGTCGGCGGCGAGCTGCGCGGCGGCTTTCGACCGCTGCTCGTCGATCACCTTGATCAGGTCGGTGAGCTGGCCCCGCACTGGATAGCCAATAGCGGCCTCGGTGATGTCGACCGAATCGCGCACCAGGCTCGTGAACTGCGAGACGAAATCTCTCGACAGGCCGTCGGAGGCGGCCTGCCGGTTCGCTGCGGAGGCGTTGCTCGCGTAGACCACCAGCTCCGCGTCACGCGCGTTCCACACCTGGTCGAACCTGGTGCCGATTGCGGAACCGAAGACCTTGCTGAAGAGCGTTCCGAGCGCATCGGCGTTGCCCGCCAGCGCTGTAAGCGCCGCCGCCTGCTCCGGGTTGCGGCCTGCCGCGGTCGCGCTGGTGGTCATCGTGGCGAGGTAGGAATGCTCCTCGAGGAGGGCGTCGAGCGAGACCCGGAAGTCGACGGCCTTGTTGGCGGGATCGCCAGGAAATTTGTCGGGGAACTTTCGCGTGATCGCTGGTGCAAGGACATCGCCGATGCGCGAAGCCTGAGCGTAGGCGCGGCGCAGGTCCGCGAACATCTTGGCGTTGTTGAGCGCCGCCTGGTCGTCGATGATCGCCTTCGTCTCCAGCACCTGCTCGGTGGCCAGCTGGGTGATGGGATCCAGCGGTATGGACGTCATCGAGCTCATGTACTGGGCGAACTTGGGCACGAAGCCGTTGACGAGCCCGGACGCCGCGCCGTTGGATTTGGCCGCGTTGTGGCTCACGATGCCGACCGTGTAATCGACGAAGTAGTTGTTCTGCTCGGCCCAGATCTGGGCGAAACGAGTGGTCGCGCTGGTTCCGAAGGCGGAGCTCATGACATCGCTGAGATCGCTCGCGTTGATCGTGAGCAGGGTCGCGTAGCCCTTGTACTCGTCGGCGCGGTTCGCAGCAGCGGCGAGGGATTCCTTCGCGATGACCATGACGTGCTCACCGAGAAGCGTGTCGAGCCTGGCCCTGAGGTCGGCCGCTTTCGAATCGGCCGTGATCCCGGCGGTGCTGGGCGATGAGATCCGGATGCCTGAGGCGGGTGTCCCTGAGTTCCCGCTCGAGCACGAGATGGCGGCCAGGATCGTGATCACGGCGAGGGCTCCGAGCCGGATGAAACTCAAACCACCAGGGTCTTACCATGATTCGGCCTTGCCGGAATGGCTGCTGGTGGACGGGTCGAGCCTCATCTTTCGGGCTTTCTACGGAGTTCCGCAGACCAACGTCGCGCCCGACGGCACATTGATCAACGCCGTCAGGGGCTTCCTCGACAACCTCGCGCGCCAGGTCACCGAGCGCAAGCCGCGGCGCGTCGCGGTTACCACCGACGAGGACTGGCGGCCGGATTGGCGCGTGAAGCTGATCCCGAGCTACAAGGCGCACAGGACGGCTGAGCCGGTACCTCATGCGCTGGAACCGCAGATGCCCGTGATCATGGAGGCCCTCGCCGCGGTCGGTGTCGACGCGGTTGGCCTCCAGGATTACGAGGCCGAGGACATCATCGCCTCGCTCGTCTCGAAGGTGAAGCCGCCGGTCGAGATTTTGAGCGGTGACCGCGACCTCTTCACCCTCATCCGCGACCGGGACGTGGTCGTCCTCTACCCGGAGAAGGGTGGGCTGGCCCTGGTCGATGATGACGAGGTGGCGCGTCGCTATTCGATCCCCGGCCGCGCCTACGCCGATTTCGCGATCCTGCGGGGCGACCCTTCAGACGGCCTCCCCGGCGTCGCCGGCGTCGGCCCGAAGAAGGCGGCTGACCTGATTCGGCGCTACGGATCACTGCGGGCGATGATCGACGCGGGTGTGTTCCGGTCCGCCGATGCCGAGTACCTCGAGAAGGCGAGCCGGGTGGTGCCGCCGGTGACCGATTTGAAGATCGCCGTGCCGGCCGGCAGGCGAGACCGTTACCCCGAGGATCCCAAGAAAGTCGAGGAGATGGGAGCGCGCTACGGGGTGGGTGGCTCGCTCAAACGGCTGACCGAGGCCCTCGGCAAGATGCCGAGGTGACTTACGAACCGATTACATCGCGTTGGGGATGATCTGACGCCCGGTCGCGATCGTATGTCCTGTTGTGACGCTCACGTGGATCCTGCTGCAGCGACGGGGCCGAAGATGGAACGGTGGAGGTAGGGCTGTGCGCCTCATGCAAGAACTCGCGGACGATTCCGGGCCCGCGCAGCACGTTCTGGATGTGCGAGCTCTCGAAGACGGACCCGTCGTTTCCTCGTTACCCTCGCCTGCCCGTGCTGCGCTGCCGCGGATACGAACCTAAATCTAAGGACTCGCCACCCTGATCAGGGCCAGGGGCTGGCCCGCAGCTCCACCGAAGGTGGTGGGAGTGTGTGATCCCGTCATCGGCAGCTCGGCGATCATGCCGCCGTCGTTGACCGCGTAGACGTTGGCGCCGTCAGGGCTCATCGCAACGCTCCACACGGTCCAGGTGGCGAGCCGGCGCTCGTGCGCCTTGAGCGAGGCGGTGTCGACCCACACGAGCCCGGTCTGGCCGGCGACGACGAGCGTCTTACCGTCGGGGCTGAGCACGGCGCCGCTCGCTCCGAACTCCTTCGCCTGCACGTCCTGGGCGAAGAATCCCGAGCCGGCGAACGCCGTCGTGATGTGTGCGGTGCGCGCAATGGATGGTGGCGCGTTGCCGTTCAGGTTGATGTCCGCAATGATTCCCATGGCTCCGTTGGCCGCATACAGATGCGAGCCCTCGGAGTTCAAGGCCAGCGACCAGTGGAACTCGTTGACGTCGGCCGAATAGCCATTTCCGGGGAGGTCGATGCAGTACGCGATCCCCGAGTCGTCAAGGGCAAGTGCATGGATGAAAGCGCCCTTGTCCTGGCGGACGTACGCGCTGAACAGCCACTGACCGTCTCGGGACGGCACTCCACCCAGGCGCAGGCCGCCCATGGCAGTGCTGCCGTCGGCTTTGTCGAAGATGACGTTCTCGTAGAGCTGGCCAGCCCCGACGTCATAGCGGCGCACGAAGTACTCGGTGTTGGTGACGTACTGGATCACGAAGATGCGCCGGCCGTCGTTGCTGACCGCATCGAAGCTGAAGAAACCATTGAGATCGATGTGCTGGGGGGCCTTCGCAAATGACGTGTCAATCAGCAGGAAATGAGTCGCACTGGGAATCGTGGACGTGGTATCGAACGCCTGGAGGACCAGCCAGCGGCCGTCATGCGAAAGACCGCCTGGGACTCCGGTCAGCGTCGCCGCCGGCAAGTCGTAGGCGCCCGGCAATGCCAACATGTGCAGGATGGCTCCGGTCCGCGGATCGATGTCAGACAGCGTCTTTCCATTTATTGCATAGAGGTGAGTCAAGCTCGGCGAAGGCGTGCCCAGCGGGAGGCTGAGCTCGACAGAGTGGGAGCGAGAGTCGATCACAGATACGTTCCGGGAAGCAGCCTCATACAGCTTGTAGTGCCCGGTGGGCGCCGGACCTCCGGGCACCCGCCCGCAGCCGGCCACGATCATCAGAGCGCCGATCGCCACGACCAAACCTCGCATGCTCTTCACCTCGCCTCCCATACACCGGAGGCGGGTGACGGGTTCCCCTAAGTGAGCGAGGCCGCGAGCTCCAACGCCTGGGCCTTCGTCATGTCGCCTTCGATACGGATCACGATGCCGTTGTCGTCGATCAGCAGGGTGTTCGTCGCCAGGCGCAGGGTCTCGTCGCGTGTGTTCCCGTCGGCGTCGATGAAGAAGAAGTCGTGAGGCTTGCCGCTGATCCAGTAGCCCTGGTGACCGTTCACGGTCACCTGCTCCATGGTGGTGCCGTTGCCGATGATCTTCCCGAAGAACTGTGAGTTGGGCTCGCCGGTGACCTCGGTGATCAGCATCCCGACCCCGGTCGTGCCCGAGGTGTTGAAACCTGGGCGCGCCGAGTACACCAGCGTCACCTCGCCCTGCGGCGGGCCGCTCGGCGGCAGCTGCAGGTAGACCTCGTCGGGTTGGCCGAGCGAGGGGGGCAGGACGATGCGCCACTTCACCTTGCTCTGGGCCTCCGCCAGCGTGGTCAGGTTGCCGAGGCCGAGCCTCTTGCCAAGCGGGCCCGGAGGCTGTGGCGAGGGCGTGGGGATGACGCTTTGCCGGCTGAACGTGGTGTGGAGGTTGATCCAGCTCGCGATTGCTTCCCGCGAAGGCGAATAGGCGAGCAGCGCGGCCAGCGCCACGAGGGCGACCACCGCCGCCAGCGCCCACCGGCTCTGGAACCAGGGGCGCGCGGCCGGTGCCGGAGTGACGATTCGGTCGCGAATCCGATTCGCAATCGCCGGCGTCGGCGGCCAGTCGATCGCCTGCCTGATGGAGTCGAGCCGCTGCTCGAGCTCGGCGGCTTCAGGCATGCGCGCCCTCCTCGACCCTCATCCGCAGTCGCGCCAGCGCGCGCGAGAGCCGCGATTTGACCGTGCCCTCCGGAATCCGCAGGGCGGCCGCCGTCTCCTCGCCGCTGAGCTCGAGGAAGTAGCGGCTGGCGATGACCAGGCGGTCCTCCTCGCTCAGCTGATTGACCAGGCCCAGTAGAAAGCTGCGATCTTCGGCCGCTACGGCCGCCGCCTCGGGGGATGGGGCCGCATCCCCCGGGCGGAAGCCCTCGAACAGCCGCAGCTCGAGCTGGTGGCGCCGGCCCGCCGACCGGGCGCGGTTGCGCGCCTCGTTCGCGACGATGCGCAGCAGCCACGGCCTCGGTTCCGCTCCTGCGCGGAACGTCGCCAGCGCTCGATACGCCTTCACGAATCCCTCCTGCGCGGCGTCTTCGGCGTCGGCCGTTGAGCCGGTGATCACGTATGCCGTTCGAAAAGCGATGTCCTGGTACCGCCGCACGATCTCCTCGTAGGCGCCCTGATCTCCGCGCTGAGCGCGCGTAAAAAGTTCGCCATCCGTTGGTCGGCCCTCCATCGGATGCACCTATTACAACCGCGGGGGCATCATGGTTCCACTGCAACTCGTCCAGGGATAGGTGTGTTCTAGAGGGTGATGGAGGGCGTAGACGGCTTTTTCGAGCGGATGGTCAACGAGCACCAGGACCGCATCTTCGCGGCAAGCTTCGCGATGACCGGCAACCGCCACGATGCGGAGGAGGTCGCCCAGGACACATTCTTCCGGGCCTTCCGCGCGCTTCAGACCTACCCGCCCGAGCGCATACGAGACTTGAAAGAACGAGCTTGGCTGCACCGCATCGCTACCGGGTGCGAGGCGTGCGGCCGAAGGTTGTGGAACTGAACGGAAGCCAGCCGGATCGCTCGCCGGGACCCGAGGCGCACGTGATGGAGCGGATGCAGATCGACGAGCTGGCGACAAGAGTGGCCGAGCTGCCGATTCGATATCGGGAAGCCGTGGTGCTCCGGCATGTTCGCGACCTTTCTTATGCGGAGGTTGCCGAGGCGCTCGGCCAGCCGGTGGGAACCGTAAAGGCCAATGTGCACCGCGGGCTGAAATTACTCAGAGGAGACGAAGATGATCGCGCTGACGACTGACTTGAAGAGGCTGGGCGACGTCAAGGCGCCGGCCGGCTTTGCCGACCGCGTGCTGGCGCAGGTGGGCGTATCCGACTCGTACGCGCGATTCGAGACCGTGCTGGGCGACGTCTATGTCGCCTGGAACCGGCAGGGTGTATCGGCGGCCGCGCGGTCGGCCTCGGCCGAGGAGTTCGAGGCGTGGTTCCGCAAGGACGTCGGGAGGCCGCTTTCGCGGGCCGTCGCGCCCCGCGAGCTGGCCGCCAAGATCCAGGACGAGCTCAACGGCAAGCGCCGGATGCGGTTCGACCTGCGCGGCCTGACCCCGTTCTCGCAGGCGGTGCTGCGCAAGACGCGCGAGATCCCGCGCGGCGAGGTGCGGCCCTATGGCTGGGTCGCGCGTGAGATCGGCCATCCCGCGGCGGTCCGCGCCGTGGGCACCGCCCTCGCCCACAATCCAATCCCCTACTTCATCCCCTGCCATCGGGTGGTGCGCACCGACGGGAAGATCGGGAACTACGGCGGCGGCGGCCCGGAGGCGAAGCGCGCCATCCTCACCCTGGAGGGAGTGCGCCTGAAGAGGCTGCAGGAGATGGCCAGCTCCGGGTATCGCTACCAGGGCATGAAGTCGACGAAAATCTTCTGCTTCCCGACCTGCTACACAGGACGCCACGCGCTGGAGAAGAACATCGTGTGGCTGCGCGACGAGGCAAGCGCGCGCGCCGCCGGGTTCAGGCCGTGCAAGGTATGCCGGCCGGCGGTGGTTGCCTAACCCAGGGAGTGGATGTCGGGCAGCTCTCTATAGAGCCCCGCATAGTCGAGGCCGTAGCCGATGACGAAGCGGTCGGGGATGACGAAGCCGCGGAAGTCGATCTTCACGTCGACCACGCGGCGGGCGGGCCGGTCGAGCAAGGCCGCGAGCCGTAGCGACGCCGGCTTCGCCTGGTGCACGCGCTTGGTGACAGCCTCAGCAGTGCGACCCGAGTCGACGATGTCTTCGACCAGCAGCACATGTCGATCGGCGAACGTGCCCTCGACCATGTGCGCCAACTTCACTCTCCCACTGCTGGCAACGCCCGCGCCATAGCTCGCGGCGCGGACGAACTCGAGCTCGGCCGGAACGCGAAGACTGCGCAGCAGGTCGGCGGCGAAAACCGTGGCGCCCTTGAGGATCACGAGCATGATGAGGGGCGTCTCGATGTCAGCGTATGCATCGGAGATCTGGCGGCCGAGAAAACGGACCCGGCGCGAAATACGCGCCGCGCTGATCATGGCCTTTCCGGAGCTGCTGGTGGCAGGCGGTTTGGTCTGAGTCAGCACTTGGGCCATGCGCTTCTTAGGTTAAAGCCTCCAGGGGTGTGACGGAGGCGCCAATCGGCGCGATGCGTCGATGCTTCGCATGAAACTTGCTGAGCAATCCGTCGACATTGATGGCTTTGCCTTCGTGATAGACGGCCGGCCTCCGTCCACCGTGAGGCGTATGGCCGAACACAACGCGGCGACTATTGGTTGCTTGCAGCCACCTCTGTAGCCGTTCAGGCTGCTGCTCGAATACGTTCTTGGCGCTCAAGACGTCCCACAGCTCGGGCTCGCCCTCATGCATCAATAGATCGCGCGCGCGAGCGTTGATCGAATCGACAGCATCGCTCGCGTTGTTATCGATCCATTGCGAATACCCATCGTGCCCGCAGTGCTGGACGAGCGTGGCGTCGGCCAGGCGAACCATTGCATCCCGCTCACGCAGCCACGCTTGCAGCGAGGCATCCCGCGCGAGCTCGTCGAGGTCATGCTCCTGGCCTCCGATGGACATCCAGAAGCCGACGCGCGACGCATCACGCAGCGCCCAGAGCATCGCCACCTCGTGGTTGCCGAGGAGCACGGTGGTGTTAGGCCGGTCACGCGCGTAGCGGAGGGCGCCGACACCGAACATCCCGTAATCAACCAGGTCGCCGACGAACACCGTGTGCCAGCGGTCGGCTGGGTAAGGGCCGAGCGCCTCGAAGAGCCGCTCGAGGTCGCCGTGGACGTCCCCGACGAGGAGGACAGGCAGGTTCTCGGGAGCCGTCCCCGCGCGGTCGAGGAAGGCGGCCATCGGACGATGCTAACCTTGCCTTCGGCCGCTAGGGGCGTAGCTCAGCCTGGTCAGAGCATCGGTCTCCAAAACCGAGGGCCGAGGGTTCGAATCCTTCCGCCCCTGCCACTTCTTCCTCCCTGGTTTGCGCCCCTGGGTACTGCCCGATGCGGCGCCGTTTCTTGATCAAGCGACATGAGCTGCTATCGGCTCCTTTTATGTCTGCGATCAGAACAATCGATTTGCTTTATGGCTGAGGGGAGGCTAGCGTGGCTGACATGAATGGAAAGATGAACGGCGCCTCCGACGCCGTTCTCTACGGCACCGACGGCTCGCGTGAGTCGGTCGCGATGGCCGAGCTACTCAACGAGATGGGCGTCGCCTTCGAATACCGGTCGGTCAATCGCGACCCGGCCGCCAGGAAGGAGTGGGAAGATCTCGATGGTGAGCGCCTCCCGATGCTCCGGCTCGGCAGTCGAGGGATCGTGAGGGGGCTCGACCGGATCAAGGTCCAGCAGCTTGTCGGCTGGGTGGGCTGCTAGCCGGGCTCGGTTCGGCTTCGTCCTTGTCGATTTCGTCCGTCCTGGTTCGTCGTCTCTAGCAGCACGGGC
>VBGM01000133.1 GCA_005880855.1 Chloroflexota bacterium | reverse complement strand
TTCCAGCGAATGTTGATTTGCCCGCTGAGCAGACGCTCGATACAGAACGGTGCTGATGGATTGCCGAGCGTCCACATGCCCACGCCCGCGCCGCCGGCGTGTTGAATCGTCACCGGAAAATTCCTCACGACAGGATGGCCACCCGGAAAAGCAACCAACTTCCCAGTCACGTGCAGCACGATGCCATCGTCGATATCGCCGTCAGGGGAGTTCAGCGACCAGCTCGTAACCTCGCCGAAGATGTTTCCCGCGAATGTGTCGTCATGCTGGTCGACGCAGTCGACGTGCCCGGTTGCCGAACCGTCGGAAAAGAGGGTGGCGTGGATACCGAAGGAGCTGATGCTCTTGTCACCCATGCCCGGCCCCGCGTACATCAAAGCGGTGCCACCGCCATTGATGGTCGCGACCACCGTGACCACATTCGCGGCCGCTGCAGCCGGGTGGGATGCAATCATCGCAATTGCTAACGAGATTGCCGGCACGAGATGTAGAAATCTCCGCATGGGTTGTTCTCCTCGCCCCCTTGGCGAACTCGCGGGTGGCTGAGACCATTCGAGTCGCACCGCAGGCGCCGCTTCATCCGGCCGAAGTTGCAGCCTTAAGTTGGCGCCGGTATAGCAGCCACACAATGGATCGTCAAGCTACTCGTTACCGCCGAATCGCAGCATTTTGTCGTCCGTTGCGCGGGGGTCATGAGGCGTTCTCATACTTTCGGTAATGGCCTCGTATTCGGTCAATGACCGCGCGGTCGCGCACGCTCGCCGCCTCATCGACGCCCGCCAGTACGTCCTCGACAGCGACTGGGGCGAGGCTCAGCCAAGCGCGGACGATGAAAACGCGTTCCTGAAAGCGCACTCCTGGAACGAGTACGCGGAATGGCACCTCGGCCTTACCGATGGCGCCACCGATGAGACCAAGAGCCGGTACGGATATGTCTACGGAGACTTTCGCCGCGTCCATCGCATGGGTCTTATCGCCTGCCAATACCGAGCGGCCGAGTGGCGTCACAAGGAGGTCGAGCTCGCCGCGCACGAGCTCCTACAACGTCTGGACAAGGCGAGCGCCTAAAGCGTCGGCGACAGCGGCGGGCTGATCAAGCCTGAATCGACCCCGGCCCCACCAAGCGGATGTGGCGATCGCTCCACGGAGTCACGATTGGACCGCCTCGGCCGCGGCACACCGATGAGTTTCGGGCTGCCAGGTTGTTATATCCGGCATGGAACCGATCGTGCTCTTTGGAATTCAGTTCACCCTGGCCCTGGTCGCGTACGGGCTCATCGCGTGGTGGTATGTGGCGCCCCATCTATCTAAGCTGCCTCGTGAGGTGGCGTTGGCGCCGGTCCTTTGGGTTCATGCCTTTCGCATCGTTGGCGGGACGATCCTTGCTCCTGGCGCAGTCGCCGCCACGGTGCCGGCCGAGTTTCGAACGATGATCGGATATGGCGATATGGCGACGGCTGTCCTGGCTCTGGTCGCTCTCGTCGCCCTACGTTATCGCCTGTCCGCCGCCATCGCCCTGGTCTGGCTCTGCCTCGGGGTCGGGCTGCTGGATACCGTGAACGCGATCGTTCAATCGATGAGGTTCAGCGTGTTCAATGACGCGCTCGGCGTCAACTGGGTGATCGTGACGATGTACGTGCCGGCGCTGCTGGTGAGCAGCGTTTTGATCTTCATACAGCTTCGTCGGAGCAGCTTAGCCGGCTAATTCCGCCGGCAGCTCGAAACGCGCTAGCACCCGCGGGTCGGCGAAGGCGTCGATCTGCGTGATCTGTCGGCCATCGGTGGAGATAACGAGAAGTGCGAAGGGCACGAAGCGATTGCTTCCGCGTTCCCGCGTGTAGGCCGCGAACGCTGGGCTGCCGTTGGCTTGAGCCGCGAGCAAACGCATTGGCGCGATCGTGAAGATTGCCTTCCCGATAAAGTTCCCGATCTGCCCCGCACCCGTGACCATCGGTTTCGGAGGCATGGTGAGCACTGCGTCTTCGCGCAGCAGCGCCACGAGGCCAGCCACATCAGCGGCCTCCCAGACTCGGACGTAGCGTTTGAGCAGGTTGCCAGGGTTCGACGAATTCGCTGGTGAGCGGTAGCTGCCGCGAAGGGTGGCGCGTGCCCGCTGATGCGCGCTGTTGACAGCCGCCACGCTCATATCCAGAAGTGCGGCGACCTCCGTGGCGCGGAAGGTCAGGACGTCGCGGAGGAGCAGGACTGCTCTCTGGCGTGGGGGTAAAAGCTGAAGGACGGTCAGAAACGCGAGTGAGATCGACTCGTGGGCGTCGTAGCGGGCCTCGGGTCCAGCCCCCGGCTCAGCAATGCCGGACCACAGGTGGTCTGGATAAGGGTCGATGACGACGCGATCCCGCTGGCGAACCTCGATCGCATTGAGGCAGACGTTGGTGGCAATCCGATAGAGCCAGGCCCGAAAGGAGATCGATCGCTGGAATGTCTGGCGCCCCTTCCAGGCCCGTGCAAACGCCTCCTGGACGGCATCCTCAGCCTCGTCGAGCGTGCCCAGCATCCGGTAGCAATGGATCAGCAGCTCACCTCGGTACTGGGCCAGGTCACCCCCGAACGCATCGGCCGACTCCAACAACATTTGGTCACCCATTCTGCGCGACCGTCTGGGGCCGGCTTAAGCGTCGGGTGAGCCAAACAGCGTCAGCTGAATCGACTCCAGTCCCACCAGGCGGACGTTGCGATCGCCCCACGGATCTCTCGAGTTGCCATCGCGCCTCCCGCGAGATTCAAATAGTCAGGCGCCGTCGAGCACCGTCTTGAGCTGGACTGTCGAGATGTTGCCGCCGGTCAATATCAACGCGACGCGCTGATTGGCAAGCCGGTCTTTCAAGGCGAAGGCCGCCGCGAGGGCCGCCGCCCCGGCGCCTTCCACGAGGATCCGGTTGCGTGCGAGCAGGAATCGGACCGCGTCCGAGATCGCCTCCTCGGAAACGAGAACGAAGTCGTCGAGAAGCCTCTGAATGATCCGCTGCGGCAGCTCGAACGGAGTCCGTGTGGCCAGGCCCTCCGCCCACGTGCTCGTGCTCGCCTCGACCGGTTTGCGTGAACGCCAGGTCAGATAGGCCGATGGCGCCTTCTCCGCCTGAACCCCGATGACCGCGATTCTTGGGTTCACTGTTTTCGCCACGATGCACGCACCGGCTGCGCCGCTGCCACCTCCCACCGGAACGATGATGACGTCGATGCGCGGCTCCTCGGTCAAGATCTCGAGCGTGTGCGTAGCAACACCCGCGATCAGCAGTGGCTCATTCCCCGAATGGATGTAGCGGTAACCCTCGGCAACGGCTTGCCGCTCGCATGCCTCCCGTGCTTCGTCGAAGTCAGCTCCGACGAGATTTACAGTCGCACCCAGCTCTCTCATCGCTTCGACCTTGGCGGCGTTTGCATTCTCGGGCGCGCAAATGATTGCCTTGACTCCGAAGAGTCTTGCCGCATACGCGACTGACTGGCCGTGGTTTCCGGTCGAGGCGGCAATCACGCCGACTTCACGTTCTTTTGCGCTGAGCTGAGACACGAGGTTGACGCCGCCGCGGACCTTGAACGCACCAGTGGGGAGATGGAACTCATGCTTGAGGTAGACATCCGCGCCGACGCTCTCGCTGGCCGCGGGCGACCGGCGCAATGGAGTCGGGGAGAGGTGAGGCCGAATCCGCGCTGCCGCTGCCAGCACGTCGGGAAGCACCGGCTCGACGAGGTCAGTCACCGCACTAGCATGAATGCGCGATCGAGGTATCGCGGACCCAGTCGCGGCCTAGGCAGTTGGTGGCGGTGTCTCGGTCGGAGGTCCGGGCCAGCCAGTTGGCGGCGATGAAGAATCGGCCGGCACCGGAGTCGGTGCCACGCTGGAGCCGCGAAACAGCCTCGCTGACGTGAACATGCCCAGGAGGAACGCGATGGCAACGACCAGGCCGATACCGGTCAACAGGACGGGGTTCTGAACCACCACTCGGCTAGAGGCGGAACCGGCAAGCGCGATGGCTGGCCCGGTCGTTGCCGTCAAGGTCTGCGCCTCGGTCAATGACAGCTTCCAGATCGCGGTCCGTCGATCGATTGTGAACAGCGCACCGGCCGCCGAGGTGATCTCGTGCGGAACGGTCAGCGAGAAGGTGACGCTGAGGATCGAGCCCAACTCGTCGGGAGTAATCGTTATCTGTGATCCCGGCGAAGGGGACACTGGAGGTTGCGCCTGGGTCTTGAACGTGTAGGTGTCGGCTTGGCCTGACGTCGTGTGGGTGGCCGAGACGAAGAGTCCGCCGGTGTTGCCGACGTCAATGCTGGAGCTCGAGCTGGAGGTAACGTCACTCGGGCTCAGCTTGGAAGGCTGCGTCAGGAAAGCGAATGCGTCCTTCTCGGTCTTGAACGGAACCGTCAGCGCGACGCCAGACTCATCGCCCTCGGTGACCTTGGTGATCTTGGCTCCGGGGTATTTCGATGCCAACTCGGTGTTCGCCTTGTCGATGTCCGCCTGGCTGAACCCGTGCACGGTCACGTTCGGACCACCATCCAGAAGGGACTTCGGGAGGAGGAACTTGAGACCGACGGTGACCGTTCCATCAGCGTTGAAGGTAGCGCTGGTGTCGTATCCACACGCGACCGCTGCGAACAGCACTGCCGCCACCAGCAAGGTCCTTGCGATTGTGTTTCGCACAGGGCATGTGTAGCACGAGGGCGCTGATTTGCAGCCAAGTTATGGCTTGTCGACGCTGGCCTCGCTCACCAATCCGCACGTTTCGGCCCAGGCGAGCCCTACCCATGTCAATCTTTCGGGCGTTTGGCGCCAGCGGCTCGATTACGCATTGTCAATTTGGACCGGTCGGCGCTGTGCCACGCAAGCAAATCCAAGTACTTGACTCACGAAATGACGCGGCCATAATCGAATAACCGACGCGCGCCGGCCACGGCCTCGGTCTTTTTGAACCACGCCCGACTCCTTCGATTTTCCTGCAACTGACGCGAGATCGAGTCCACAAATCGTGTGGGGAGGAGTCACGGATGCCTGGACCGTTTACTCACATTTACACCGAGCGGCGGTTGGCGGACTTCCTTACACAAGACGCCACTGCTGGTGGCGTCAACGCAAGCTTCGTGCGCGACGTTGACGGCAATCTGATCAGCGGGCTCGACCCCGGCATGCTCCATGGCCTCACCCCGGCGGAGGCAGCCCGGCTCATGCAGGACTGGCCCAAATTCGCCGCGCTCGGTGCGATTGGGCCCGACTTCTTTTTCTTCCTCCAGGATTACGCCAACCCCGCGATTCCCTGTGACGAGATCATGTTCGCGCTCAGCCTCCTCTACTGGCTCGACGATGAGGGCCGGATCGATGAGTGGGAAGGACTGCTGGCAATCATCGCGGACATCACCGGAAACGCATTCGTTGCGCTCCTGCGGTTCCTGATCAAACTAAGCAAGATCTGGCAGAAGTTCATCGATGCGCTGATGGATGTGATCGGTCCCATCCTCGACGCAGCCGGGCAGGTGATCAACGACCTCACCGGGGGCTTGCTGACCGAGCTTGGCGACCTGTTCACGCAGCTCAAGAACGACCTGATGACGCTGATAGCCGAAGAGGCCCTCTCCTGGCAGGACGTCTTCGCGTTCTTCTCACTGAAGATGCGGAGCGGCCTCGATGAGCAGGCGTTCGTCTGGAGCGACATGACCCATTACCGGCTGACCAGCTACGTGCCCAAGCAGTTCCTCGAGCACGCGAAGAAGCTGCGGGCGAGTCCGAATGCCATCGATCAAGAGCATGGCGAGCAGCTGGCGGCATTCGCGCTCGGGTACATCTCGCACGTGGCCACGGACACGATTGCGCACTCGTACGTCAACGAACAGGCAGGTGGGCCATTTCGCACGCACTGGCAGCGTCATCACCTGGTCGAGAACCACATGGACGCGTTCAACTACGAGGAGACCGGGAACGGCCACTTGCCGGCCGATCCCCAAGTCGGTTGTATCGATGGCTACGAAGGGTTCAACCACAGCGCCCTGTACTTCGCGGTGCAGATTCCGAAAGACATCGACACCCTGCCCGCAGATCAGAAGGAAGGCAAGTGGCGCCAGCAACCTCTGCCCGAAGGAGACACCCGCGAGCACCGCAAGACACGCAAGGAGATGCTGGATACCGACGGCGTCCTGCCGATGTGGCTCGCCGAGACCATCTCCCGTGTCCTGATCGAGGTCTACGCCATGCCCAAGGAGGGCGGCATCGACTCTCCCGAATACACGGCTGAGCGTGGGCCGCATCCACGCAACCTGATGGGGATGGCTTTCCAGAACGATCTCGGCGATGGGAGCGCGCTCCTCGGCAAGTGGCTGAGCGTTCTCGGCGTCGGCGATCCGGGCGAGGCGCTGGGAGACCTGCTCGAAGCGGTTGCGCCGGCCCCGCCGAAAGATCTCAACATCCCTGAAGGCTTTCCACTCCCGTGGGAGATCCAGGTCACCTATCGCTTCCTGCTGAGCTGGTTCAAGCGGCAGTTCAACACGAGCTTCGACATGGACAAGCCGAAGCGTCCGACGTGGTTCACTCCACCGTCGTCCGACTACAACTTCGGACCGCCCGACTTCTCCGGAGTCAACCCGTCGGACAACCCGCTCGAACAGCTGTGCGAGGTCGTGCTGGCGCTTCTCGACTGGATCTGGAAGAGCCTGGAGAAAGCCGCGCAGCTCGCGTACGACCTGGGGAAGTCAGCGATTTCCGGCGCCACCCTGCCGGCACGCCAGATCCTCTACGACCAGCTCATCCTGCCCGCATGGATGGCGTGCGAGAACATGCGCCAGGTCCTGGTCCATATGGCGTATCTCTCGCCGCAGTCGGAGATGCTGTACGACGACGGGGAGATTCGCCGGCCGAACGAGATCGATCACGAGCTGATCCGCCTCGGCCATGGCGTGGACGGCGCGTTCGCGGCCGCCCTGGCATCGGCCTGGGATCCACTGGGCAACCTCGACAAGGATCCCTCGCTCACGGCACCCGCGGAACGCAATCCCAAGGGCGGCCCCAACAAGGCATACCCATGGCTCCCGGTCCGGCCGACCCGCAAATACGACGGACAGAAGACCGGCGCCGGCTCGCCTCCATTCAACTCTGACGTCGTCGAGTTTCAGCGCCCGTGGGGATTTCCGGACAAGACCAATGATCCGGATCTCACCAAGGCCGGCAACTACATCGAGACGCCTCAAACCGTCCCGGGGCCATATCCGCAGGACGCCATACCGACCGTTCTTTTTTCACTCGACGGGCCCGCCAGCAATCGCCTCCGTTATGACTACGAAGGGTCCGGTTGTCCTGAACGGACCGATGAATACAACGAGGAGTTCATAGGTCGAGCGCCTTTCACGAACGGCTACGCGATACCGGAAGGGACACCGCAAGAGAGCATCTCAGGAACGAACCCGCTCGGTGACCCGATCATCTTCTCGTCATACCTGATCGGCCAGATCGCGGGCAACCCGAATTTTCGGACCAACTTCAATCTCGACTCAGACAGAGGCTTCGGCTATTTGTGCTGGGACTGGATCCGCGTCCTCGACACTGCGCCCAAACCCAAACCCAGAAATCTGCGCAATCAGGAGTATGACCCTCCAGAGACGCCGCCCGAAGGCCGCGTGGACGAATGGGAGTATCCGGAGCCGACCGCGTTCGGTCAGGATCCGCCGCCGCTGTACACAAACATTGCCGACCACATGCTGCGGACGCTGAAGCTCGCGTATCTCGGGCGCAGCTGCGACGAAAAGCCTGGACCGATCAACTCCGCGCCGGGGAGGGCCCCGCGATGAAAGAAGCAGGTAAAGCCATCCGCCGCGTTGTCGACGGCGTCGAGGATGCGGTCGAACACGTTTTGAAGGGGGAAGAGGAGGAGCACGAGCACCGGCATCGGCATCACGGTGGCCACACCTCAACCGGGCCGGTGACCGTCAATGTGAACATCGACTGCTGCTGCCCACCCAAGGGGCCTTCAGGTCCTCCTCAGCCTCCTGGCACGCGCCCGCCTCATGTCACGGGAACGAGTGACGGCACGCTGCCGGGTGGGGTCGTCGATCCCGGCGGGATCATCGGCATCGTCTCGCGACCGCCCGATGTCTGGCCGGGCCCTCGCGACCACCTGTACATGCGGCCCGTCGTCGGCCCCTTCTGGGAAAGCCCGGACATCTTGATCGAGCCTGGCATCGACCCGGCCCACGCGCCGGCCATTCCTACCTCGTTGGGTGCGATCGCGAAGGCGGGAATGGACAACACCCTGTACGCGCATGTCTGGAACCTGGGCCAAGCGCCGTGCCCGGACACACTCGTCGAGTTCTACTGGTTCAACCCTGCTCTCGGTTTCGACGCCGCACACGCCAACCTGGTGGGAGCGACGTGGGTGGAGCTGAGGGCTCGGGGCGAAGCCAACAGCCACCGGCTCGTGCGTTGCCCAGTGTCATGGCGGGCTCAGTTCGTGAACGGCGGCCACGAGTGTCTGATGGTGCGTTTGAGCCAGGCGGCCCTCGACCCATTGTCTGCGCCCGCCTGGGATGCTTCGCGCAATCGCCACATCGGACAGCGGAACATCCACGTCATGAGCGCGGCCGAGGCCGCAGCCAAGCCGACCCTTGCGATCGGGGTCGGACCGCTCTTCGGCGGCAACGCGGCCGTCGCGGTCCAGCGTGCGAACACCGGCACGATGCCCTGGCTGCACCTGGTGACGATGGATCGCAACCGGACCCCCGGAACCGGCGCCGCGAATGGTGACGTCGGCCTCACCCCACCGACGCCAGAAGGCGCGCCGCTACCGAACCTGGGAGCGGTTCCTGATCCACGCGGTGCGGGCCTCATCGGCGACAGCCACGGGGTCGCCGGCGATGGCCAGCAAGTCGGCTTCCACGCGACAGATGGCAACCCGGGAGCCGGACAGGCGCATGTCTATCGGGTCACCGGAACGCAGAACGGCGCCCTGTTCGGTGGCTACACGGTGGTGGTGCTGGGCGAGTAAATCGAATATGCACCCGTCGCCTGGCTAGCTTGGTTCGAGCGGTTCGACCACGCTCAGATCGCGCTCCCAACCCTCGTTCTCCAATTTGATCACCTCGATGGCGACCGCGTCAGCGTTCGCGTCGAGATCTGGGACGGCCTGGTACTCAGAAACCCAGCATCGATGCACCCTGTACGACAGGACCTTCTGCCCCGCCTCGTTGAAGAAGTCGATGGTGATTTCCTTACGGAAATCCGCCAGCGCCACTTCCGCCCCTGGGCCGGCTCCCAGTTTCCAAACTTTGTTGGCCCAATCTTCGAAGGCTGTGTCGTGGGTCAGCCCGCGCTCCAGGGTGATGGCCTCGTATTGAGTTCGTCCAGGAGACTTGTGGCTGGTGCTTGGGTCTCCTCCCTCGCGGTGCTGGACGACCTCAGTCGTTCGCTTCAGCCCGCTGATCTTGTCTACGCCGGCGACATATTTGTTGTCCCACTTCACTTTGAACTTGAAGTTCTTGTACGGATCGACGCGAGTTGGATTCACTGAGAACTCGGGCATATGCGGCTCCTCCTCTGTTCGTGGCACGACATGGTAGCCCGGCCAGACTTGCCTCGGAGGGCTACATTGAGCGGGATCCCGCGATGTCAGATCAGCCGAGGGGCACGATGACCACTGCGGTCCTGTACGGGCCGCACGATCTGCGAATAGAGCAGCGCCCGGTGCCGGCTCCATCCAAAGGCGAGGTACTGGTCCGCGTTCTGTCGGTCGGGGTGTGCGGATCGGATGTCCACTATTACGAACACGGCCGCATTGCCGACTTCGTAGTGCGAAGCCCGTTGGTCCTGGGGCACGAGTCCTCCGGTCAGATCGTGGAGGTCGGCGAGGGAGTCTCCTCCGCGCGAGTCGGCCAACGTGTCGCCATCGAGCCGGGACAGCCGTGCGGTCGGTGCGACCAGTGTCGTGCGGGTCGATACAACTTGTGCCCTGACATCAGATTCCACGGCACGCCTCCCGTCGATGGCACTCTGTCGGAATTCGTCACTGTGAAGTCGGACCTCGCCTTCGCGGTACCGGACGAGATCAGCGACAACGCGGCCGCACTGCTCGAGCCGCTCTCCGTGGGCATCTGGGCAAATCGCAAAGCCGGTACCGAAATCGGGACTTCACTGCTGATCGCTGGGGCGGGACCAATTGGATTGGTCACAACCCAGGTCGGGCGTGCGGACGGAGCGACCCGAATCACCGTGACCGACGTGAATCGGACCCGGCTGGCGGCGGCCCTGGCAAGTGGGGCCACGGAGATCGCCGTTGCGGGTACTGACGACGTGGCCGGCGAGTTCGACGCCTTCATCGACTGCTCAGGTTCATCAGC
>VBGM01000132.1 GCA_005880855.1 Chloroflexota bacterium | reverse complement strand
CTACATCCTGTGCAGGGACGACCGCATGGTGTCGCCCGAGTATGGCCGCCGGGCCGCTCGCCTGCAGCTCGGAATCGAGCCCATCGAGCTCCGGGGCGGCCACTCTCCGTTCCTGTCCCGCCCTCGCGAGCTCGCCCAGACCCTGGTCGTCGTGGCTTCGCGCTAAGTCGTGAAGACGACGGGGCAAACCGGGTAACCTTCGGCCGGTGCCGAACTGGAGCCACCTGTGGCAGCGCTTCCTGCTGACGAGCTCGCTGCTCGTCGGGCTTGCGATCGGGGTCGCGGCCACCATCTTTGGCTACAGCAACCTCTCCACTGTGAACGTGCACTGGTCCGTGATTCATCTCGACGGCATACCGCTGTGGACCGTGGCGGTGGTTCCGCTAGCCCTGACGCTCATCGCCGGCACGCTCTATCACTGGAGCAACAGCCTCCATCACTTCAGCGAGCACATGCGCCATCGCCACCGAGTCCATGAGCTGGAGGCCGAGGTCGCCGCGCTTCGCTCACACCTGGACCAGGTGCTCGAGATGCCAGACCACAGCGGAGCGGCCAAAGGAGCCAAGGTCTCACTGCCACAGCCCATCGAGGAGTTGCCCGATGCCGGTCCCTTTGATGCTCCCGAACCGGAGAACCCGGCGCTGCCCGAAGCCATGCCCGAGCCCGCGCCTCAGAAGAGCAGCGGGGATCGCCGCAAGCGCGTGAAGTTGACCGTCGCGCCCGAGCCTGCTGCCGTTCAGCCCAATGGTGAGCAGATCACACCGGCGCCGGCGGCTGAAGAGCAGGCCGAGCCCGCCGAACCCGCGATCCCAGCCCAGGGAGCCTGAGGGCCCGACCATGGCGGAACGCCGACGTGCCGGTCGTCTTGTCGTCCCTCCTGCCGAGGCGCCGGCGGACAAGATGCTGCTCGAGCGCAGCGCCATCGAGGAGCTGAGCCATCACGCCGACCCGTGGCGGGTGCTGCGGATCCTGTCCGAGTTCGTCGAGGGCTTCGACGCCCTCAACGGCGTCGGCCCGGCCGTCACCGTGTTCGGCTCGGCGCGCACGAGGCCCGACGATCCTTATTACGCGCTCGGCAGGTCCCTGGGCGCCGCGCTCGCGCGTCGCGGCTTCGCTGTCATCACGGGCGGTGGGCCGGGAATGATGGAGGCTGTGAACCGCGGCTGCCACGAAGCCGGCGGCCTTTCGGTGGGCTGCAACATCGAGCTGCCTCGCGAGCAGGAGCTCAACCCATACGTCGACCTGGGCGTCGAATTTCGCTACTTCTTCGTGCGCAAGAACATGTTCGTGAAGTACGCGCGGGGTTTCGTCATCTTTCCAGGCGGCCTGGGGACGCTCGATGAGCTGTTCGAGTCGCTGACGCTGGCCCAGACCGGGAAGATCGAGCACTTTCCGATCGTCCTTTTCGGTACTGAATACTGGAGCGGGCTCCTGAAGTGGATGCGGGACGTGGTGCTCGCGCGGGGCGCGATGTCGGCGGAGGACTTCGACCTGGTCAGCCTCACCGACGACCCCGAAGAGGCGGCTGCAATGGCGACACGACCACTGCCCGTGCACATCGACGAGCCCCGAGCCGAGACCGGCGAACCGAAGGCGGAAGCTCGATAGCGGCCATCGCAACGGTCACGCCGTCCCTGGATTTCTACTTCCTGACCGACCGAGGCCAGACCTCGGACGTAGTTGCTCAGCGCATGGCCTCGTTCCTGAACGGCGCCACCGCTTCGCTCGACATTGCGATCTACGACCTGCGCCTCGAAGCAGGTCCGGGCGCCACGCTCCTCGGCGCGTTTCAGGCCGCCGTAAAGCGCGGGGTCCATGTGCGCCTCATGTTCAACCAGGATCATCCGGCGGATCTCCCGGTCCCGCCGCCGGCCGAGATCGACTGGGCTTTCGTGGACCAGCTGAAGGCGGCCGGAATCGAGACCAAGCCGATCCCCGGCGTGCCCGACCTCATGCACCACAAGTACGTCGTTCGCGACGCGGGCACCCCGCAGGCGGCTGTGCTCACCGGCTCGACCAACTGGACCAACGACTCGTGGAATCGCGAGGAGAACGTGATCTTGACCATCGCGTCGCCCGCGATCGCCGCGACGTTCGAGCAGAACTTCATGGAGCTTTGGCAGAACCCGGTGGTCGCGCTGTCAGGACGCATCTCGGCTCCGTGGGAGTCGCTGGCGGACTCCACCCTGTTGCGGCTCTACTTCTGCCCCGGTCGCGGCCTGAAGCTCGTGCACGCGATGGCTCGGTCGATCGCGTCCGCGCAGCAACGGATCCGCATCTGCTCGCCAGTCGTCACGTCGGGCCCGGTCCTCGGCACGCTGGCGGAGGTGGTCGACCATGGAAAGGTCGATGTTGCCGGTGTGTACGATGCGACTCAGATGGACCAGGTGCAGCGCCAGTGGGGCGAGCAGCCGACCGCCGAGTGGAAGATAGCCGCGTTTCGGGGCATCATCGCCGCCGCGAAGTTCGGCTCGAAGCGCTCGACGCCGTATGCGGTCGGCTCAGTGCACGACTTCATGCACGCAAAGATCCTGGTCGCGGACGACTACGTGTATGCGGGCAGTTTCAACCTCTCGCACAGCGGCGAGCAGAACGCGGAGAACGTGGTCCAGATCGAGAGCCACGCTGTGGCCGAAATCTGCACTGCTTATATCGACAGGGTCGCGGCGACGTACGGCGGCCGCCCTCTCGCCGGGTAGGTATACCCTGCCGAGTCCGAGGGTCCTCTGGGCGGGCGGGGCCCTGGTTGCGTTATTGATCGCGGGCCTGACCATTGCGCTGCCGCGCTTGCAGCCGCCAACCGGCACATTGCTCGTGCTCGGCTCGTCGCGATCAACGAGCTCCATTGCGGCGACCACGGTGAGCCTGCACGGCAGTGCCGGGTGGTCGGCGCTGGGCTCGGTCTCCGGAAATGTGCCGGCCGCCCCTGAGCAGCGAGAGCTGCTGGCGGTGCCGGTAGCCGCCGGGAATTACGACGGCGTCCGGGTCGGCGCCGACGAGCAGCCGGTGGCGATTTCTGTGGTTGCGGGCCAGGTCGAGCCCGTACTCGTCGGCATCGACAAGGGCCACCTGATTGTGGGCGCGGCATACGCGGGCAACGACCAGGTGAACCTGGGCCTGGGCGAGCTGTCAGGCAAGTTCGTCGCGATGCCCAGTTTCGACCTCGTCGACCAGGCAGGGATCCCGTTCAATGGCGTGACCATCGCCGGCCGCGATGTCGTGATCGCGGCGTTCCACACCACGTGTCATCAAACGTGTCCGCTCTATACAGCTCTGTTTGCGCAGCTCGAGAAGCAGAAGCTGCCTCCGAAGGTGATGCTCGTCGAGGTGACGACCGATCCCACGACCGATACGACATCCGTGCTCGCGAGCTACGCGCGCAGCATCGGCGCGCAGTGGACCTTCGCCACCGGGTCGGTCAACGCCTTGACCGCATTCTGGAAGCCGTTCGGCGTCGAGCTCGCGAGCGGCGACAGCCATGTGTCGACGCTCGCGTTGCTCGATCGCCACGGCTACATCCGCCTGGTTTATCGCGGCGTTCCGGACGTCGGTCGTGACATCTCGCCCGAGCTGCTCACGTCGTTGGGCGCCGAAGGGCTGCGCGAGCTGACATCCCATGGCGACGGGTGGGGGACGCCACAGGTGCTGCAGTCGCTGCTGACGATCAGCGGACCGGAGCAAGCCCCATCTGGTGGCGGCGGCCCCGCAGCGCCGTTTGCGCTCGACGGCACGGACGGGCATCGCGTCACGCTTGCCTCGTTGCTGGGCCGACCGCTCGTCATCAACTTTTGGGCCACATATTGCCCGCCGTGCCGGGCCGAGATGCCCTTGCTCCAGACGAAGGTGGGAACGCTTTCCTCCGTACGGCTCGTTCTCATCGATGAGGGGGACGGCGCGCAAGCCGCACGTGCCTTTCTCGATTCGCTTGGCATCCATCAGCCATCCCTTCTCGACTCGGACCTCGGCGTCGGCCGCGAGTACGGGGCCGCGGCCCTACCTCTGACGGTGTTCGTCCGCGTGGACGGCACGATCGCCGCCCGCCACGTTGGCCAGCTGGACGAGCGCGTCTTGGCAGCGGAGCTGTCGAACCTTGGTGGTCAGTAGACTTCGGCGAGTGTTCCGCGCTGGAGGTCCGACGCATATTCACGGCATCGACGGCCGGAGCCAAGGCGCGGGTGGCGCCGGGAGGAGCGCATACGCATATGCGTGACGATCCGGCGCCGGGCCCCGCAACGCAGGCTTCAGTGCCGAAGGCACCCGGCCGTCTAGGCCGATGAAGATGCAAGGAACTTCCGGCGCGGAACACTCAATGATCGGAGTCGGGGGGTTTCGGAAGCTCGCGGTGGTGACCGCGCTCTTCGCCTACCTCCAGATCGCGCTTGGCGGTGTCGTGCGGGTCTCAGGTTCCGGCCTTGGCTGTCCCGATTGGCCGCTGTGCCACGGCCGCCCGTATCCGCCCGCTGACCCGCACGCGATCATCGAGTACTCACATCGCGCCGTCGGCAGCGTAACGGGCGTCCTCATCATCGCGACCGTGGTGATGGCCTGGGTTGTGTTTCGCAACAGCCGGCCACTGGTCGCGTGGCTGGCGACGGCTTCGCTGATCGGAGTGGTGGGGGAGGGGATTCTCGGGGGCGTGGTCGTGGCCAACGAGCTGCAGTCGTGGCTCGTGGTCGTACACCTGGGCCTGGCGATGATCATCCTGGGCTTCCTGGTCGCGACCGCGGTGATGGCAGGGCCGCCATCGGCCGGCGTGTCCGACCGGTCGCTCCGCCGGCTGGCCGCGGTGACCGCCGCCGCAACGTATGTATTGCTGCTCACCGGATCGACGGTCGTCGGCAGCAACGCCGACGAGGCCTGTCACGCCTGGCCGCTTTGCGGCGGCGGCCTCACGCCCGACTTCTCCGGCGCCAACGCCTTCACGATGCTGCACCGCGGCGCCGTGCTGGTGATCGGGGCGCTCATTGTCTACGTGGCGATCAGAGCGATCCGCCGATGGGGAATGCGATCGCCTGTAGGCCTGAGCGCGATCGTGGCGCTGGTAGTTCTCGCGCTGCAGGTCGCCGTCGGCGCGGCGGCCGCCCTCACTGACGGCGCGCTGTTCAACGGCCTACACGTGGCTATCGCTACGCTCGTATGGTCCGCTGTGCTCACATTCGCCCTCGTCACCCTCGCGCGAACCGACCACTCCGCCGAGCTGTCCCGCCTCGCGGTGGAGAGAGGCTCGGCGTGAACGCTGTCACAACACGGCCGGCAACCGGCGCGCTCAGCGTCGCCCGCGATTACATCAGCCTGCTCAAGCTGCGCATCGTCCTGCTGCTGGATGCGACGGCGATCGGGGTGATGTTCCCCGCCGCGCACGGCCATCCTCGGGTGGCCGCGGTGCTCGCAGTTCTGGTCGGCGGCACCCTCGCGGCCGGTGGCGCCCACGCCGTCAACTGCTGGTTCGACCGCGACATCGACGCCGAGATGATGCGCACGCGCCTGCGTCCAGTCCCAGGAGGCCGCATCCCGCCCTGGCATGCGCTGGCCATCGGCATCGCGCTCAATGCGGTCGCATTCGCGGTGCTCTTGGCATGGGCGAACCTGCTCGCCGCCATGCTCGCGCTCGCAGGCACCCTCATCTATATCTTCGTCTACACGATCTGGCTGAAGCGCTCGACGCCGCACAACATCGTCATCGGCGGCGCGGCCGGCGCGGTACCGCCGCTGGTCGGATGGGCCGCCGTCACGGGCACACTCGACCTCACCGCCCTCTCGCTTTTCGCGGTCATCTTGTTCTGGACACCGCCGCACTTCTGGGCGCTCGCGCAAGTGATCAAGTCCGATTACGCCCGGGCCCGCATCCCGATGCTGCCCGTGGTCGCGGGCGAGCAATCCGCCAAGCGGCAGAGCGTCGTCTATGCCCTGCTCACCGCGGGCGTAAGCGTGGTCCCGTTTTTCACCGGCAACGCCGGGGCGGTCTACCTGGCCGGAGCGACCGTGCTCGGCCTGGGCCTGGTCGTCATCACCGTGGTCTACCTGGCCGGAGCGACCGTGCTCGGCCTGGGCCTGGTCGTCATCACCGTGCTGGACCTGGCCGGCCGCCGTTGGACGCGGCGGGTGTTCGCGTACTCGATCGTGTACGTCGCGCTGCTCTTCATGCTCTTCGCCGTTTCTCCGTTCCTTCCTTAAATGGAGATAGTTCGTCTACATCTCGCCCGCATCGATGCGCTCAACCACATCCCCGTGCACGGCTTCGTGATCAAGCACCCTCGCGCGGGAGCGATTCTCGTCGACACCGGGGTCGGGTGGCCGGACGACATCGTCAAGGAGTGGAAGATCGTCAACCGGCACGCAGCCGACGCGCTCGCGGAGCACGACCTGAGCCCGGCCGACGTGCGCATCGTGATCAACACACACCTCCACTTCGACCACTGCGGGCAGAACGCGGTGTTCAAGCACGCGCCCTTCTACATCCAGCGGCCCGAGCTCGAGCGCGCCCGGCGCGAGGAGGACGTGACCGCGGAGTGGTTCGACTTCGCCGGCGCCCGGTTCGAGCTGGTCGATGGAGACGCCCAGATCGCGGACGGTGTTCGCGTGGTCGCGACTCCCGGCCACACCGCCGGCCACCAGAGCGTGATCGTGGACACCCCGGACGGCGGCGCGGTCATGATCGGCGATGCGGCTTACACTTCCGACATCTACCGCGAAGCCGAGAATGCAGACCTTACGCGGTGGCGCGGACAGTACGCCGACCGCGACGCCTGGACCGGCTCGCTGCGGCGTTTGCACGACATGCATCCTCACGCTGTGCACTTCTGCCACGACACGCGCGTTGTAACGACGGCCGAATGAGCGCCTTCGGTCCGTTGGTGACACCAGAGTGGCTCCGAGAGCACATCCGCGATCCCGACCTCCGCGTCATCGACTTCCGCTGGTACCTCACCGGCCGCCAGGGTCGCGACGCCTACCTTGGCGGGCACATCCCGGGCGCCGTGTTCGTGGACCTGGACGCGGTCACCGGCAAGGGACCCGGCCGCCACCCGCTGCCCTCCAAGCAGCGGTTCCAGGACGAGATGCGCCGGGCGGGGGTGAGCGCGTCGAGCCGGGTGGTCGCCTACGACGACGCCGGCGGTTCGATCGCCGCCCGCCTGTGGTTCCTCCTAGGTTGGTTCGGCCACGGCGCCCACGCCGTGCTCGACTCCGGTCTCCAGGGTTGGGGCCAGCCGCTCGAGACGAAGGTCCCGGTGGCGACCCCCGGAGACTTCAAGGCGAAAGCGCCGCAGAAGGCGCGAATCATGGATTTCAGCCAGGTCGAGCGGCTCTCAAAGGCCGGCGCCGGCCGCGTCATCGTCGACGCCAGGGTCGGAGAGCGCTATCGCGGGGAGCACGAGCCGATCGATCCCAAGAAAGGTCACGTTCCCGGCGCCGTCAGCGCCCCATGGATCGACAACCTCGACGCCGATGCCCGCTTCAAATCGCCCGACGAGCTGCGCCGGCGCTACGAGGCGCTCGGGGTCGACGGGAATGCTGGGGCCGTCGTCTATTGCGGATCGGGCGTGAATGCGTGCCACGACCTGCTGGCACTCGAGCTGGCGGGGATCAACGACGTCAAGCTCTACGAAGGGTCATGGAGCGACTGGTCCCACCACGACGCGCCGGTGGCCACCGGCGACAAACC
>VBGM01000131.1 GCA_005880855.1 Chloroflexota bacterium | reverse complement strand
AGCACCGCGCGCACGACGTTTTCCGGCATCCCGAACCAGTCCTTCGGCGCTCCGTGCTCGGGCTCGAAATCGAGCGCCGACAGAGTGCCCTCCGCCCGGATCCGCCCGAGCACGCGCTTGGCCACCGCCGCGTTCTCGGCGAGGATCGCGGCGTGGAACCGGCGCCCCTTGCGGCCCCAGACCGCTCGGAACCAGGGGAACTCGCTCGTCGGGACGAGCGACAGCGCCTTGTTGGTCGCTTCGAAGATGTCACGGCGTTCGTAGAGCAAGTCGCACCAGGCGGGCTCGTAGCCCGCGACGCGCGCGTGCAGCACGAGGTCGTGGCTCCGGCCGGCGACCGCGATCGGGTCGAACTGGATCGACCCGAGCTTCCGGAAGACCTCGAGCACCCCGTCGAGGCCCCCCGCGAGAGACCGC
>VBGM01000130.1 GCA_005880855.1 Chloroflexota bacterium | reverse complement strand
TTCGTCGTCTCGACCAATTGCTCGGGCCTGGAGGCGCCGATGATGGGTGCAGTCACGTCCGGCTGCGCCAGCAGCCAGGCCACCGCAAGCTGAGCGGGCGTGCAGCCGTCCTCGCGGGCAAGCTCCACCACCGCGTCTGCCACGTCGAACATGCGGTCATTCCAATAGCGGCCCTGGTACATCCTGCCGTAGTCGCCCTGGGCGAAGCGGGACTCCGCGGGCGGCTCTTCGCCGCGCCTGTACTTCCCGGTCAGCACGCCGGCGCCGAGGGGGTTGTACGGCACCACGCCCATGCCCGAAGCCCGCGCCAGCGGCAGCAGATCGCGCTCGTACGATCGGTTGAGTAGGTTGTAGCGAGGCTGCAAAACGGTGATGCGGGCCAGGTTGGATTCCGCGATCGCCTCCATCGCCATCGCCACCTGCCAGGCCTCAAAGTTCGAGACGCCGACGTAGAGGACCTTGCCGTCCTTTACAAGGCGGTCGAGGGCCTCGAGGGTCTCCTCCATAGGCGCATCGAGGTCCGAGTGATGTAGGTAATACAGGTCGACGCGATCAGTTTTGAGGCGTCGCAGGCTGGCCTCGCAAGCTTCGATCACATGCTTGCGGCTACCCCCGGAGTCGTTGCGGCCGGGGCCGACACGGTTGACGCACTTGGTCGCCAATACGAAGCGCTCGCGTTTGCCCTGAAGCCAGGCACCGACGATCTCTTCAGTGCGACCCCAGGTCTCTGACGAGGCCGGGACGGGGTAGACATCGGCGACGTCGAGGAAGTCGATCCCCAGCTCCGCGGCCATGTTCATGACCGCGAACGCCTCCGACTGGTCGCGCTGGCTGCCGAAGATCATCGTGCCCAGGCAGAGCCTGCTCACCTGCAGCCCGCTACGGCCGACACGGACGCCCTCCATTACCGGTGTTCAGAGTAGCGCGCGACGACGATTAATCAGGGCGGGAGCGGCCTAGGCGAAGAGCCGGTCCTGCTCCTGTCGGAGCTCGTACAGGAACCCCGACCGCTCGGTCTCGACGTCGTCCCAGCTGAGGGCCTGGTCCCTCGCCACGGCTCGTATCAGCCGTCCGTCATAGGCGAATCCGAACGGCAGCAGGCGCTCCTCCCGCGCCACCTGGTAGCGCTCGGAAAGCCCGTATACCGTGTAGCCGCCGGCGCCGTCCAGCTCGTCGCCCGGCTTCAGGTCACGCTTGGCGACGGCGATCAGCTCGGCAACCATCCCGCCGTGTAGGTCACCCGTCGGCCGGCCCTGTATCACCGCTCGTGCTACTGACATCGGCACCTCAACGCAGGCCAGGTGATAGGGGCGAAACAGACCCCAGTTAGGACCCCATTGCTGAGCTGTGCCGCCGAACCCCGGCTCAAACATCGAACCCATGGACGAGCGAACCCCGGCGTGGTTGGAAGTGACCACGACGAACACGCCTGGAAAGACTTTGTCCTCGTGCACATAGCGGCCGTCGGGATCGATGGCATTGGCCATCTCGACCACTCCTTTCGAGCCCAGGATGCCGCCGTCATTCTCAAGGCTGAAGACGCGGCCAAGATCCTGCCAGCGGGAGTAAGGCTCGTGCATGCCGCGGACCTCCGGCGGCATTCGTAAGACGTTGGAAACCGCCGCCATCTCCGTTTGCGACTTCGTTCCGTCGCGAAACGAGCAGTACATCTTGGGGTTGTTCCGGTTTCGCTCCGCCTGCTCTCGGTACGTATCGGCGGTGGCGTGGTGGTCATCTGGGAAGAGCACAGTCCCACGGCCGGCGCACACGACCTCGAACCCCAGCGTTTGCGCCCACTCGGCGAGCTCGAAGATTGCGCCAGGCTGGTCGCCCGCCGCCAACGTGTAGACGACCCCGGCACGCCGCGCGCGTTCGGCCAGGATCGGTCCCACGACCACGTCCGCCTCCACGTTGAGCATCACCACGTGGCGGCGATTCTCGATGGCATCAGCCGCCACCCTCGCCCCCACCTCGGGCAGCCCGGTTGCCTCCACCAACGCGTCAAGGTCCAGCTGCGGCATCAAGTTGGCGTCGGCCGTCGCAACTGGCCGCCCGCGGCGCAGAGCATCCTGGGCGGGGCCCAGCTCATCGGTCACCAACGGGTCTGCGCCGTTCTCGCGCAGGCAGGCTTCTGCGCGACCGAGGTCCAGGTCGGCAGCCGCCATCACCCGCATCCCCGGCATGGTCGACACCTGGTCGACTACGCCGCGGCCCATGCGGCCGATACCGACCACGCCCACGCGGATTGGTTCGGTGCGGCCGCGCAGCTCGGCCAGGTACATCACCGGGCTCTGTGTGCGCCGGCACGCTCGATCACGATTAGGCCGGCAACCGGAACCGGAGTTAAGATGGGCCTCTCCAGGCTTCCCACCATTGCATCAGTACAAGGGGGGTTCCTGTCATGTCGCAAGGAAAGAAAAAGGCCAAGTCCGGCTGGTCGCGCCGGAAATTCCTGCGTACAGCCGGGGTGGCCGCGGTTACCATCGCCTTCCCCGAGATAATCATCTCCTGCGGCCCCCAGTCTAGTGGGACCCCGACGGCCTCCGTCCCCAAGCCGCGCAAGGGCGCCTCGATTCGGCTGCTGCAATGGACCAGCTTCGTCAAGCAAGCCGACGCCGAGTTCAAACGCCAGGCTGCCGAATGGGGTGCCGCCAACGGCGTGACGGTTGCGATCGAGACCGTCACCGGCGACCAGCTGCAGCCCAAGACCGCCGCCGCGGTCGAAGCAAATTCTGGTCCCGACATCATCCAGATGCAGTACGGATGGCCGCACCTCTATACCAACTCCTGCGTGGACGTCACCAACGACGTCAACACACTGATCGGCAAGCTGGGTAAGCCTGACCCCGTAAACGAGGCCTATTGCAAAGTAGACGGCGTCTGGCGAGCGATGCCCTACACGATCGTGCCCAACGCCTGGAGCTACCGTACCGACTACTTCACGCAGGCAGGCGTCACCAGCTTCCCCGCAACCTGGGATGAGCTCACCATCGCGGCCGGCAAGCTCAAAACGACTGGCAAGCCGATCTCACAGACCGACGGCCATGCCTACGGTGACTCCCTGACTATGTGGAACCCGGTGCTCTGGGGCTTCGGCGGCAAGGAAGTCAACGCCGACGGCAAGACGGTCGCCATCAACTCCCAGGAGACGCGTAACGCAATCAAATGGGCACAGGGGGCCGTCAAGGCCGGCTTCGTCGTTCACCCCGAGTGGCTCGACCCCGACAACAACCAGGCCTACCACGCCAACCGCATCAGCGGAACGCTGAACGGGGCGAGCATCTACATCCGGGAGAAGGTCGAGTTCCACCACTACACGGATGTGACCAACAACGCGCCGATGCCGGGCGGTCCCAAGGGCACTTTTGCCATGAACCTGATCTTCAACCACGCGGTAATGAAGTGGTCGCCGGATGCGGAGACCGCCAGGGCGATGCTTCTCTATCTAATGGATAAAGACCAATACATGAAGTGGACGACGATCGCGGGCGGTTACAACGCCGGCCCATTCGACGCGTTTCATAACGATCCCGTATTCGCCAGCGACCCCAAGCTCAAGGCTTTTCAGGACGTGGTGGCGCCGGGCAAGTGGCCAGGCTGGCCGGCATTGCCAAGCAAGAAGACGGCGCAGGCGCAAACGCAGTTCATCGTTGCCGACATGTTCGCCAAGGCGCTCGCGAACGGCGGCACGGGTGACATCGAGGCCGCGATCACAGCGGCGGAAACGTCGCTGAAGGCGATCTTCGAGCGGCCCTGAGGGCAGTTGGCCTGGGCGAATAGAGATGGGGACCGCGACGCGGGCTGACGCGGTCCCAGTCTGGCAGCGTCGGGTGCGGATCTATGACCGCGAGGCGCCGCTCGGGTATCTCCTGCTCGTACCAACCCTTTTCGTTCTGGCCATCTTTCTGCTGTACCCCTTCCTTTTCGGGATCTGGTTGTCGATTACGGACTCCGAGCTCGGGAACGTCGGCAAGTTCATCGGTCTCGACAACTACCGCTTCGAGTTTCGCAACACCGATGGCGTGTTCTACGGAGCCGTCGTAAACACCTTCCTCTACACAGGGGTCACGACCGTATTCAAGCTCAGCCTCGGGCTGGTCATGGCGCTGTTGCTAAACCAGGTCTTCCCGTTCCGACGCTTCGTGCGGGCGGCTCTGCTTCTTCCCTACATCATCCCGACCGTGCTGAGCTACGAGGCCTGGAGGTGGATGTTCGACCCTACGTTCAGCGTCATCAATTGGCTCTTGGTGAACACGCACCTGGTGCACTATCCCGGACCCAACTGGCTCGGCGTGCCCGCCAACGCCATGGCGGCGCTGATGGTGGTGAACGTCTGGCGGGGCACGCCCTTTTACGCCATCTCGTTCCTGGCCGGCATGCAGGTCATCCCGGTCGACCTTTACGAGGCGGCTCGGGTGGACGGCGCCAGCCGCTGGCAGCAATTCACCAACATCACGCTTCCGCTGCTACGGCCGGTGCTACTGGTGGTTCTGCTTCTCTCTACCATCCTGACCTTTGCAGACTTCCAGGGGCCGTTCGTGCTCACCAACGGGGCGCCTTACAACAGCACCCAGCTGCTTTCCATCTGGGCCTACCAGTGGGGCATCCCGGGGGGCGCCATCGGCTTGGGGGCAGCCATCTCGCTGGTGCTCTTCCCGCTGCTCACCATCGTGGTCGCCGTCGTCCTCTTCATGCTCCGAAGGCCCGAGTAGATGGCCCTTCAAAGCAGCACCCGGTCTAGCCGGCCGGGGGTGTTACGGCCCAGAGTCCGCAAGCCGGGGAGCGGCCGCGTCATCGGCGACAAATTTGTCGGCCGCTCGATCCGCATCTACATTCCGTTGCTCGCCTTCCTGGCTGTGACGCTGTTTCCCTTCTACTGGATGGCGGTCACATCGTTCAAGTCGGCCTCCGAGCTGTTCGATTTCTCGGTCAGCCCGCTATGGGTCCGGGATCCGACCCTTGCCTGGTACCAGCACCTGTTCACCCAGACGAACTTTCCGCACTGGGCGTTCAACACGGCGGTGGTGGCGATCGTCAGCACCCTCATCTCGCTCTTTTGCAGCGTTCTCGCAGGCTACTCGCTGGCGCGCCTGCGCTACCGCGGCGCCGACTCCATCGGCTGGGGAATTTTCGTGACCTATCTGGTACCGCCCACCCTTCTCTTCCTGCCCCTGACTTTCGTCATCCGAGAGCTGCACCTCTTCAACAACCTGTGGGCGCTGATCCTCACGTATCCCACCTTCCTGATCCCCTTCTGCACCTGGATGCTCATGGGCTTCTTCAAAGGCATACCGCGTGAGCTGGAGGAAGCGGCGCTGGTGGATGGCGCAACCCGCATCCAGGCGATGCTGCGGATCGCGATCCCGCTGGCGGTCCCGGGCATACTGGCCGCCGCGCTCTTTGCCTTCACCCTCTCGTGGAACGAGTTCCTCTACTCGCTGATCTTCATCAACGACAGCCTGGTCAAGACCATCCCGGTCGGCGTTACGCAAGAGCTCATCCACGGCGACGAGTTCTTTTGGGGCGAGCTGATGGCCGCTGCACTTCTTGGCTCCGTCCCGGTCGCCGTGCTGTACTCGTTCTTCGTCGACTACTTCGTCGCCGGCATGACCGCCGGCGCCGTCAAAGGCTAGGACCGAGGTATCTCGTCGGTCATTCGTCCTAGGCGACGTGTAGTTTCGGCGCTCCTGCTGGCGCCGGCCGCCCACGCGAAATCAATTACCTGCACGCTCGCGGGTCGGGAGCAGGCGTGATCGATCAGTGCTTCACGCGCCGTCTCTCGATCAGCTCGTCGGCGTCGAACTCCGAAGAGCGCACCCAGCTGATCAGGCTCTGCTCGCCGGCGATGACACGCTCGGCCGCCGCCGGCAGCTCGGGCGCGATCTCGCGCGGGATCAGCAGCACCCCATGCTGGTCGGCGTGGATGAGGTCACCGGGACTGATGAGCAGCCCACCCACCGTCACCGGTTGGCCGGCGGACTGCACCCGCACGTAGGCATGCGACACCCCAGGCCCGCGGGCGAAGAACTGGAAGCCCATCGCGCGCGCCTCTTTCAGGTCGCGGACGCAGCCGTCGGTCACGCAGCCGGCGCAGCCGAGCGCTCCGAAGATGGTGGCGTTCACCTCGCCCCAGAGCGACCCGCAGCCAGGCGGCTCGTCCAGGTCCTGCACCACAACCACACGCGGCTCTGGCACCTCGCGCACGTGCTGATATAGCGGCGTCTGGTCGCCGTGCGCCGGCCGACCGCGAGCGCGGATTGTTGCAGTCGCCGCATAGCCCACCAGAGGGCCGAGCTCGGGGAAGAGGCAGCGGATGTCCATCGACATGTAGCCCTCGTCCTGGGGCCGGATGGCAAAGGTTTCGATTGCGTTGCTCAGCGTGGGCGAGTCGAAGCGTTTCAGCGCCTGGAGGACGGCGGGATCCAGATGGGCGTCAGTAGCCAGTTTTGCCCGCCTCACGCTTCAAGCCACAAATGCCTTCCCGAACATCGGCAGCGTCACCGCCTGAGCCGAGCGCCCAGCCTGACTCCGTTGACCACGTTGAATGGCTCCTCGCCGTCCAACACCCGGGTCAGGTTGTCGCGCACCATTTCCAGCGTCCGCGCCTCCGCCTCAGCTGTGTAGCCGGCAACGTGGGGTGAGAAGAAGACGTTCTCCATCCGCCGAAGCGGGTTCTCGGACGGCGTCGGTTCCTGCTCGAAGACGTCCAGGCCGGCACCACCAAGGTGCCCCGCCGCCAGGGCGGCGACGAGTGCCTCCTCATCCACCACCGGCCCGCGCGAGGCGTTGATCAGGAGGGCGCCTTTCCTCATGCGCTTGAGTGCCCCCGAGTCGATCATGTGGTGGGTCGTTCGGTCCAGGGGCACATGCACGCAGACCACGTCGGCCTGCTCTATCAACTCTTCGAAGTTGACCCGTTCTACGCCGGCGAAATTCTTGTCCACGACGTCCGTGTAGAGCACGCGCGGGCCGAAGGCCAGAAGTCGAGTCGCGAGGGCGGAGCCAACGTTGCCAAGGCCAATGATGCCGACCGTGAGCGCGGCCAGCTCGTGGCCCATCATCTCGGGCTTGGGCCAACCGCCGGC
>VBGM01000129.1:8075-10261 GCA_005880855.1 Chloroflexota bacterium | reverse complement strand
CACATGCTGCGAACGATGAGGTCGACCTGGGCGCCCGCTTGTGACGCCGAGTAGAGCGCATCGATGATGTCGGGGTCGATGAGGTTGTTGACCTTGATGGTTATCCGGCCGCCGTGCTTCGACTCCCGCTCGATCAGCTGCGTGATCCCGCTGCGAAGGCTCGATGGCGCGACCAGCAGCTTTCGGTAGCGGTGCTGGCGGCTGTAGCCGGTGAGGAGGTTGAACATCTCGGTGACGTCCGCCCCGAGGTCGGGGTCCGCCGACAGCAGGCTCACGTCTTCATAGCCGTGCGCGGTGCTGGGGTTGTAGTTGCCCGTGCCGACGTGCACGTAGTGCTGAATGCGATTGCCCTCGCGGCGCACCACGAGCGTCACCTTGGCGTGCGTCTTCAACCCGACCAACCCGTAGACCACGTGGACGTTGGCTTCTTCGAGAGCTCTTGCCCACGCGATGTTGGCCTGCTCGTCGCCGCGAGCTTTCAGCTCGACCAGCGCCGCCACCTGCTTGCCGGATTCAGCCGCCCTGATCAGCGCGCGCACGATCGGGCTGCCCGGACCTGAGGTCCGGTACAGGGTCTGCTTGATGGCGAGCACGTTCGGGTCGCTCGCCGCGTGATCGATGAACGCCTCGACCGAGGTCGCGAACGAGTCGTACGGATGGTGAGCAAGGACATCACCTGCATGCAGCACGGCAAACAGATCGGGCACCTCGGCGCCGATGCCGCGCAGACGAGGCTGCGTGGCCGGCGTCCATGGCTCTTCCTTCAGGTCGGGACGGTCGAGCTGCCACAGAGCGCTCAGGCTGCCGAGATCGAGCAGGCCCTGGCACTGATACACATCAGTCGGCTGCAGCTCCAGCTCTCGGGTGAGCAGATCCAACACCTCGGCCGACATCCCGGGCTCGACCTCGAGCCTGACCACCCTCGCGTGACGGCGGCGGCGGCGCAGCTCGGTCTGGATGGCGGCGAGCAGATCCTCGGCATCGCTGTCGACGTCGTCGAGGTCGCCGTCGCGGGTGACGCGGAACGGGTGATGTGCGATGACGTCCATGCCGGGGAAGAGCGCCTGCAGATGAAGCGCGATCACGTCCTCGAGCGGCACGTACCTCGTGTCCTCGCCGAGCGGAACGAACCGCGGCAGGACGGGCGGAATCTTGACGCGCGCGAAATGCTGCTGCCGCCTCTGCGGGTCTCGCACGGTGACCGCGAGGTTGAGCGATAGATGAGAGATGTAAGGGAACGGGTGCCCGGGGTCGACCGCGAGCGGGGTCAGCACGGGAAAGATCTGCTGCCTGAACACCGAGTGCAGCTGGCTCAGCTCTTTCTTGCTCACCTCGTCGGCGCGGATGATCTCGATGCCCGACTCGGCGAGCGCCGGCACGATGCCCGAGTTGTACAGGCTGACCTGGCGCTCCACGAGCCCCTCGACGCGGCTGCGGATGGCCTTGAGCTGATCCAGCGGCGACATGCCGTCGGGTGAGGCGACCGCCACCGCCGCCAGCACCTGCTCCTTCAATCCGGCCACACGAACCTGGAAGAAGTCGTCCAGGTTCTGGCTGAAAATGGCGAGGAAACGGACGCGCTCCAGCAGGGGCAGACGGGGGTCTTCGGCCATGGCCAGGACGCGCTCGTCGAAGTCGAGCCGGGACAGCTCCCGGTTCAGGAATCGATGGGCGTCCGGGACCGCCAGGGGGCCTAAGGGCTCTGAATCTGTCTGCGCTCCAACCGCCACGGAGCAACTTTAGCGGTTGCAGCCGTATTGCTAGGTTAGATCCGGGTTAAGCGCCGGGGCAGGGCGAGCCGGTGGGGAAATCGGGGCCGATTTGGGCCCAATCTCGCTCATTTTGGCCCGGTCTGACCAACAGCCGTGAACCGTTTGCCGCCGGGGTTTTAACCAACTCGGAATAGCCTGGCTATGTCGCTGCACAGGTCACGAAGCGAGAGGCGAAGGCCATGGAAGCTGTATTCGAGGGGAACCAATCGAGCTCGAGCTGGGTGGTGAGGCTCATGGAGCTGCTGCAGCCGCTGAGCCTGCGGGCGGACCGCCTTGCCGGGATGGAGCTGTTCGCCGGTCTGCAGTGGTCCGATCTCGAGTTCGCCGCCGACCTGCTCCACGAGACCAACCTCGAGCGGGGCGCACGGATGACCGTGCAAGGGCGCCCGACGGCGCAGCTCTGCCTGATCACCG
>VBGM01000129.1:0-7974 GCA_005880855.1 Chloroflexota bacterium | reverse complement strand
GCGCTTGCAGCCGACCCAGACGCATTCCGCGAGCTGTTGGGAAGGCCAGCCATCCGCCAGAGATTCGCCGCCGCGGCGCGAGCTAGCCGGCGCCGGCCGAGTCGAGCCAGGCGGCAGAGTTCGGGGGCAGGGACAGCCAGCCGTCCTTGAGCCGGGCCAGGGGAGCGCTGGCCAGGGCAAGGCGTCCGCGAACCGGAATTCGCACGAGGCGGGATTGAAAGTTGCAGGCGACGGTGAGGCGCTCTCTGCGGTAAACCAGCGCTCCGGCTTTGGCCGCCACCCATCGGATATCGGGTGGCAGCCACGGTGAGAGGCGGCGGCGCAGGGCGATCGCGCGCTTGTAGAACGTCAGCATCGAGGTTGCGGACGCCTCCTCAGTCGCGACGGCCGACCGATCCCATCCGGGCGGCATGGGAAGCCACGGCTCGACGGCGGAGAAGCCCGCATTGGCCGCCCCCTTGAGCCAGGGCAGAGGTACCCGGCATCCGTCTCGCCCCGGATGGCGCCCTTGCGTATGGATGAAGATGGGATCCTGGCGTGCCTCGGGAGGTAGGTCGACCTCTTCGAGTCCCAGCTCGTCCCCCTGAAAAAGCAAGACCTGGCCGGGGAGACCAAGCAGGAGCAGGATCGCTGCGCGGGCGCGACAACGTCCAACGGCGCCGCCGCCAAAGCGAGTGACGTGGCGAATCACATCGTGGTTGGAGAGGTCCCAGGTGGGTGCAACCCCCGGCCTGTGCAGCGCGTGCATGTCATCCTCGATCCAGCGTTTCCATCGATTTGCATTCCACGGCACGGGGATCAGTGCGAACGCCAGGTTGAGCTGATCGGGCTGGATGTAGCGAGCCTGACGCTGGGACCCGAAGATCTCTCCCACGAGCACCCTCTCGGGGCGGTACGCGTTGGCCAGGTTCCGCCACCTCCGATAAACGTCGTGCACCTCTGGAAGGTCACGCGCCGGTGACGGCGACTCGGGCCGTTTGAAGAGTGCCGAAGCGACGTCGATGCGGTACCCGTCGGCTCCGCGGTCGAGCCAGAACTTGAGGATTCGCTCGAACTCGGCGGGCACCTCGGGGTTCCACCAGTTGAGGTCGGGTTGTTCAGGCGCAAACAAGTGCAGGTACCACTCGCCGCTCCGTTCGTCGCGGCCCCAGGCGGGGCCGCCGAACGCGGAGCGCCAGTTGTTAGGCGGCGATCCGTCTACCGGGCCGGCGGCGAAGTGGTACAGGGCGCGGTGAGGATCGTCTGGCGAGCTCAGCGCTGCTTGAAACCACGGATGCTGATCCGAGGTGTGGTTGGGCACCAGGTCCACGAGCACTTTCAGCCCAAGCTCGTGCGCACGTTGGGTCAGCCGGTCGAAGTCTTCGAGGGTGCCGTACTCGGGATTGACGCCGTAGTAATCCGCGACGTCATAGCCGTGGTCTTTCTGGGGCGAGGGGTAGAAGGGCGTCAGCCATATCGCGTCGACGCCCAGTCGTTTCAGGTAATCGAGCCTGGAGGTGATGCCGGGAAGGTCGCCGATGCCGTCATCGTTGGAGTCGGCGAAGCTACGGACATAGACCTCGTAGAAGACCGCGCCTTGCCACCAGGGACGGGTCATCGGACCGCGATCGCTCGCATGCGTTAAACGAACGTAACGCAATGGACCGGGTTACGGCACCCGGCCCACTGGACCCCGTTCCCTAGCGCGGCGTCAGCCGAGCGCTGCGACTACGTTCGAGAAGACGTTCTGGATCTGGTTCCCCATGGTTAGAAGAATCACGATGACCACGATCGAAACGAGAACCAGGATCAGCGCATATTCGACCATTCCCTGGCCACGCTGGCTTCCGGCGCGGCTCCACGCACGGCCCATCCCACTCACCTCCTTTCTGACGAATTGACGACTAGAAACGTAACGCACAACGCGCGAGTTCAGGTTCTCTTAAAGGATTGGGGGCCTATGACTCGTAATGCATTTGATTAGCCGGACTAATATGTCAGAGTGAAGAAGCCCGGCTTCACGCTGGAGCAGCTGCGTTCGTTCATTGCCGTCTCCGAAACCGAGCACGTTTCGAGGGCGGCGGCGACACTTTTTCTCACCCAGGGCGCTGTAACACAGCAGCTGCGCCACTTCGAGCGCGCCCTCGGCCTGCGTCTTCTGGAGCGTGACGGACGCGGTGTTCGCCTCACCGACGCCGGGCGTTCGCTCGCCGTGACCTGCCGGGCCGCTCTCCGGGCGCTCGAGGTCCTCGAAGAAACCGCGCATTCGATGAGGCAGCTCGAGTCCGGGTCGCTGCACGTAGGCGCCAGTCCGACCTGTGCCAGCTATTACCTTCCCGCGCGGCTCGCCGATTTCGCCCAGCGGTATCCCGCGGTCGAGCTCAGCGTCACCGTCGAGCCGTCGGCATCGATCAACGCTCAGGTCCTGGCCGGGGCCATCGACTGCGGTCTTATCGAGGGCCTCCCGTTACCGGGCCTCACGACCAAGGTGCTAGCCCAGGACGAGCTGGTTCTTGTCGTCCATCGTGAACATCCACTCGCGCAGCTGCGTCGCGTCACGTCCGCCCAGCTGGCTCGGTTCCGGTATCTGGGACGCGGGCCCTCGTGGTCGGCGGAACAGCAGGTTCGCGACATGATCGGGGACGCATATGACAGCTCCGAGATCTTGAACCTCGGCCACCCAGAGTACGTGCGCGCTGCGGCCATCGCAGGTCTTGGTTACGCCGCGCTGCCGACACTCGCCGTTGAGGCCGAGCTGGAGTCGGGCGTTCTGGTCCGCCTGCCGGTCGCGTCGAACCGCCGCCCGATCACCGCCGTCCGGCGCCAGGCGGCAAGCGGCCCCACCCTGGAACAGTTCTGGGTGCTGCTCACAGGCGAGGCGCCTGTGGCGGAAGCACGAAAATAGCCGCCGTGGCGGTGGGGCCACGCAGGCCGTGGCGTGACCGCCGGCTTCCTGCGTGGCTAGTCGAACGGCAGCAAGAACTCCCGCTCCGCGGCCCACATCTCCTCGAAGAGCCGATCGATCTCATCGAGCGAGCAGACCGCCGCGGTCAGCGGATCGAGCATCAATGCGTACTTGGCCTTCTGTCGATCGCGTTCGAGGAGCGCCTCCACAACCAGCTCATGCACTGAGATGTGCGCTCGGTTCAGCCCCGCCAGCTGCTCGGGCAGCTTGCCGAAGTGCACGGGCTGCACGCCCTCTGCGCTGACCCGACATTCCACCTCGACGCAACCGTTGCTCGGCAGGTTCTCGATGGCGCCGTCGTTGACGACGTTTCCGTGGACGCTGGTGGGCCGATCGCACTCGATCGCCTCGATGATCCATGACGCGTACTCGTGGCGCGTGGCCTTTGGGATGTCGGTCTCGCCGTGCAGCATCGCGTGGATGCGCTCATCGTTCTCTTCGCGCCAGCGCGGCCAGTTGTTGGCATAGAAACCGCTCTCGCCAAGGTAGCCAGGACGCGCGTACTTCTCGACCAGGTCCTTGCGCTTGCGAAAGTACGGGACGTACTCGGAGAAGTGTCCGCTGGACTCGGTCACGAATGCGCCGAGGTGCAGCATCACCTCAAAGCGAACCGGGTCCTGCTCGTAGATCTCGGGGTCGGCCGCGCGACGACGCAGAGCCGGGTACATGTCCTCACCGTCGTGCTCGAGCTTCGTGAACCATGCGTTGTGGTTGATGCCGGCGCATTTCCAGTCGAGCTCTTCGTAGGGCACCCGCAGGAAATCCGCCAGGAGACGAGACGTGCCCTGGACGCTGTGGCACAGCCCGATCACTGGCAGTGACGTGGTGCGCGCCGCCGCCAGGGTGAGGATGGACATCGGGTTCGTGTAGTTGAGGACGATGGCCTGCGGCGCCATCCGGGTGACGTCGGCGACGATGTCGAGCCAGGCTGGGCCGGTACGCAGGGCCTTGAAGATGCCGCCGGGGCCGATGGTGTCGCCGATGCACTGGTCGACGCCGTACTTGAGCGGGATGTCGTAGTCGGCTCTCACGTTCTGAAGCCCGGCGACCTCGATCGAGTTGACGACGTAATTCGTGCCGGGCAGCACTTCTCTGCGGTCGGTCGAGGCCTCCACCGTCCATCGCTTGCCGGAACGGTCGACGAGTCGTTCGGCAATCTCGCGCGCCAGCTCGAGACGCGTCGAGTCGATGTCGACCAGCGCGAAGACGCCCTGGTCCAGGCCGTCGATGGCGAGGACATCGGTGATGACCTGGCGCGCGAAGACGGCGCTGCCGGCCCCGATCATCGTCACCCTCGGCACGATCGGAATTCTAAGGGCGGTTCGCCTGCTCCCAGGTCGCCTGGCAGGCGACGCAGCGGGTCGCCGTCGGCAGCGCTTCGAGCCGCTCCTTGCCGATGGGCCGGCTGCAGTCTTCGCACATGCCGTAGCCGCCATGCGCCCGAACGTCGGCCGCGTGCGCGGCCTGCTCGCGATCCTTGGCGAGGATCTCCCCGATCGTTTCGGAGATCGCCTGGTCACTGAGTGCCTGGGTCTCATCGGCGTTCCGGAAGCCCTTGCTCATAGCCCCAGCTTAGGCCTGCTTGTCAGCGCTGCGTGGGGCCGACCAGGAGGACGACGAACAGGATCAGGGCGACGATGAAACCGCAGCCGAGGAGCAGCTGCCGGCTCCAGGTGGTGGTGCCGGGCACTCGCGAGTTGAGCTTGAAGGCGCCGACGAGGTCGTCGTAGCTTCCACCCAGCTTGACTCCCGCTTCGCGGCACAGGTCGTCAAGGCGGTCGAAATCCCAGGCGATGCCGCTGACCTCGAAGGCCTTGCGGCCGTCAGGACCCACGAATACGAGGTGCTTGACCGCGCCGTACCGGTTGGCGACGCTGTAGCGCTCGGCGCGCTGGACGTCGTGCACAGGCAGGCTCTTGGTGCGGCCGAGGAGGTTGACCTTGGCCACCCGCTCTCGATCCGCAAAGACCCTGGCATTGCGATAGAAGAGCAAGAGCGCGGCGACAGCCAGGAATACGACCGTCGAATCGATGGCCAGCGCCCAGGCGGTGCGGGCTGGATCGAGGAGCGCTCGCAGGGTGAGAAAGACGAGCGCGACGACGCCGAATGCGTAGCGGCCCAAGGACGAGAAGCTCGGCGTTGGCCTGACCGACCAGCCGAGTGTCCCCGACGGCAGGATCCCCTGCTGGGGGGCGCTCGCGGCGATCGGGCCGGTCTCGTCCCATGCCGCACGCCGATTACGCCGCCTTCTCGAATAGAAGATGTAGCCGGCGCTGACGGCGCCGAGCCCGGTGAACAGCCACCCGTAGCGCGAGGTGTCGCTCTGGGCGGCGTCCGGGTTGGCGGTGGAGGCGACGCCATAGCCATCGACCGTCACCAGCGTCACCTGCCCCCGGTATCTCTTGACCGAGACGTTGGCGCCTGTGCGGACGTATGGCGCCGCGGAGGCGGAAGGCTCCAGTGTCGCGGTGAGGTTGCCGGCCGTCTCCGTCTTGATGTCGACGTCGTCCCGTTCGCCGCTGCGGGTCTGGCTGACATGTACGGAGGTGATGATCCCCGCAAAGGTTTCGTAACAGCTCGGCGTGACCGTGCTCCCACATTGGGACGCGTTGCGATAGGCGTCGGCGTCAGCCGCCTGGAAATAGCTCCAGACCAGGAAGCCGAGGCCAATGGCCAGCACAAACGCTGGATAAATCCAAACGAAGGCCCGAGCGATACGCATCAGCGCAAGAACAAGACGACCGCCGCGATCACCGCGCCGATCACAGCGAGCGTCAGAAGGCAGCCCATGGTGAGCATGTGCTGCGAGCCCCAGGTAAATCCCTTTGGAAATTCACGACGCGCAGCCTTGATGTGCACTGGAGCCTCCCGGCGGTCGAGCGGCACGCCCGTCGCCTCGATGAAATCCCGCAAGTCAATTGCGTTCCACATCCGTGGTGTCAAGGCCAGCAGTCGCTTCCCGTCGGGTCCGAACATATAGATCGCGCGCTGCCCGGTTTGGGTCATCCGCCCGTAGTCGATCGCCATCTCGACGACGTGGCTGACCTCGGTCCTCGACCAGAAATGACTTCGTCGGAACATGCTGCGATAGCCGACCGCGCCTCTTCCGATCAGGAGCCTGCTGTTGGCAGACCAGAGCAACAAAGAAAGGAAGAAGATGCCGCCCATGATGAGCATTACCAGGCCATATCCAAGAACGCGACTCGCGGCGAGCGTCCAGGTTCCACGCGGAAAAATGCTCAGCGTGATCAGCCCGCCGACGGCCGTCATTGCCCCGAAGACCGCCAGGAAAGTCCGGGTTGACTTCGTGCTCGGCGCGACGACTCGAAACTCCCCGGCGGCATCCCAGGCTTGCTCTGGCATTTCGGGAACGATCTTGCCCGATCGGCCGCGAGTTGAGCCTTCGCTTAACGCGGCTTCAAATCGCGGTCCGATACCTACAATCCTCGGGCTGTGGGATCGGCTCAGCCTGGATCGCCGCCGATCTCGCCTGACGGACGCTTCTGGTGGGATGGAAGCGCGTGGCAACCTCTCTTCACGCCAGACGGCATGTTTCGCTGGAACGGCCGGCAGTGGGTCCAGCTTTCAGCGCCGTATGGCCCCGAGGCGATGCCCGCTCCGGTCCAACTGGTGGCGGCTGCAGCTCCGGCCGCGCCCGCTGTCGTCGCCTCCGTGGCACCCCTGCATGCCATCCATGTCGAACCGCAACCGGAGTGGCTGCCTGCGGCACCTCAGGCCGCTCCGCCTCCACCATTTGTCCCCGAACCGGAGCCGGCTCCCGCCTGGGCACCTCCGCCGCCCCGACAATCGAAGCTGCTCCTGTACCTGGCCGGCGGGCTGGTCGTTGTTCTTCTCGGGGCCGGGGGCTGGGTGGTCCGGGGACAGATCCTGGCCCAGCAGACCGACGGCGGATCCCTCGCCTCGCCCACTCCCTTCGGGTCTGACTACGAGCGCGCGGACCGCTTCCTGAACACCGAGCTGGCGCCATCGATCAACGAAGTCGATAAAACATTGCCGGCCCTGACGTCGAGCTGCACTGCGAAGCTACCCCCCAGCTGCCGCGACGCCATCGCAGTCACCGATCAGAAAATGCGAGACACCTCCAAGGTCATCGACAAAGGCGACATACCTCCGTGCATCGCCGACTCGGTGACCCAGTTCACAAAAGATTGGTCAGCGATGGAGGCGGGCCTGGAGATGGCTCTGGGTGGGTACACATCCGGCAGCAACGAGCTCGTAGCCCGCGGGCTCATAGCGTTCGGTACCGCCGCCAAGCCCTTGAAGACGGACGCCGACGCAATGCAAAAAGCCGAGCTGACCTGCAAGCACTGATCCGCGCCGAAACCTGCACGCCTCATTCGTGCACTAATCGTCGCTTCCTGCGAGTTGTTTGCGCCATTCGGGCACAAATGGTCGTATCGGCCGCGTGCACGGCGTGCGATGAACGAAGCTTTGACAATGGTCGGGGAGGCGGGATTTGAACCCGCGACCACCTGACCCCCAGTCAGGTGCGCTACCGAGCTGCGCTACTCCCCGTCGGAGCCGATATCGTACCCGTTCCCAATTGCGCGTCCGGAGCGCGTGCCATATGCGACGAGGCCTCGATGGGTCGATGAAAAACCCGCTTCTCGGAGCAGCGCTCCGAGGGGTGAATCGACGACCGGAATGCCGTCAACGCGCTGCAGCTCGACCTTGCCGCCGTGGACGGCCGCCGCAATCAGGGCACGCAGGTGGTCGATCGTCACCTCGCCGTTGGTGAGCAACGAGCGGCCTCCCCGCTCGAGGTAGAGAACGAGCCGGCCGCCATCGATCACGCAGTACGCGCCGGCGGCGCGGGCCATACGCCCATCCGACCGAGGCCATTCGAGCACCGAACCGTAAGGGTTCGCTGGGTCGGTGGCCGCGAGCGCGATGATGCGATCGTCCTGCTCGCGAAGCGCGCGCAGACGGTCGACCGCTCCAGGCAGCGCGAACTGCGAGCCCCCCAATCCTTCGACGAAATAGCCCCGCCGGATGCGGCCCGACTCCTC
>VBGM01000251.1 GCA_005880855.1 Chloroflexota bacterium | reverse complement strand
GACGGAACCCCTGTCGTGCATCACCCCCGAAGCTTCTCCGACCTGCCCCCGACCACGGAGCTGTCCGACCGCGTCAGCAAAGACCTGAAGCGGCGCGGCTTCACGTTCGTGGGTTCGACCATCGTCTATTCGCTGCTCCAGTCGGTCGGCGTGGTCGACGACCACGTGGTCGGCTGCCCGTTCAAGACGAAACGCGAATGAGAACGGCCTGATTCAGGTTCGACAGAACGGGCAGTCGCGCGTCCACGTCATCGGGACCGGGTGGATCATCGTCTCCGGCGCGTCGACCAGCCCACCGCGAGCACGTCCGTACACGGCGACCTCATAGCGCTTGCCCTCAGCTTTCGTAACCCGCCCTTCCCAGAGTCGGTAGGGCGACTCCGGATCGTGGACGAGCACTCGCTGGCCGACCTTGTATGGAAGTGGATGAGGTTCGGGTCGCTCCTCGGTCTCGGTGTCCCCGATTTGCTCGAGCTCAGCGCGCACCTTTTCCAGGGTAGCGCCCAGGTCCTCAAGCACATGGGCGGCGATGCCTTCGCCCTCGATCAGCAGCCCGAGCAGTAGGTGTTCTGTGCCGACATAGTTGCGGCCGAGCCGGC
>VBGM01000250.1 GCA_005880855.1 Chloroflexota bacterium | reverse complement strand
CAGCACATGAGCGGCCAACCCCTCGTGCTCTCGTAGCAAGCCGAGCAGTAGGTGCTCGGTGCCGATGTAGCTGTGGCGGGAACGCTCGGCCTCCTCCTGGGCGAGCGTCAGCACCTTCTTGGCGCGCTCGGTGAACCTCTCGAACGGGTAGACGGCAATCCCCCCGCTAGTGACTACTCACCCTTTTCGAGAGGTTGCCGGCTGTCGCTCGTAGAGAGACGCGATCGCCCCCATGTCGAGGCTGCCCACCGACTGTGAGGCGCGCTCGAAAAGCTCCTCGGTCGCTCGGGTGATCGGCGTCGTCGCGCCCGCGCGCTTATAGAGGTCCAGCGCCAACCGCAAGTCCTTCAGGGCATCGCGTAGCGCGAACGAGACCGGCTCGTAGCGGTGCTCGAGTAATGCGGCCTTACGACCGTTCAGCACTGGACTCATGCGGCTGAGCACCCAGAACACGTTCTCGGGGTCGAGCCCAGCAGCTGTGCCCGCCGCCATGAGCTCCGCGGCCAGGGCGTTGACGCCGGCCAGCATGCTGTTGGCGACGAGCTTCAAAGACGCGCCACTGCCGATCTCACCTACACGACGCACTTCCCCGAGGTCCTCGAGCACGGGGCGGGCGCGCTCGATGGCGGCTTCATTACCCGCCGCGAAGATGATGAGGGTGCCCGACTCGACGGCGGCGATGCTGCCCAGCACCGGCGCTTCGACGAACTGTGAGCCGGTTCGCTCGATTAGAGGTGCGAGCTCCTTGGAGATGTCGGGACCCGCGGTGCTCATGTCGACGAACGCCTGTCGCTGCGCCGCTTTCGCTGCGCCGTTGTCGCCCAGGTATGCCCCTCGCACTGCATTGGCGTCAGTCAGCATCGAGATGACGACGTCGGCGTTCTGTGCGGCCTCCGCCGGGGTCGCCGCCACCTTGCCGACACCGAGCGCTTCCGCGCGTTCACGAGTGCGGTTCCACAAAGTCAGCTCGTGCCCGGCGGACGCGAGCCGGCGAGCCATCGCGCCGCCCATCTTTCCAGTCCCGAGAATCGCGACCCGCATCACGAAACCTCCCTCACCGGGGCCGTCGCCGGCGCCAGTGATCCCGTGCCAGCTCAGCCGCCTAGATCCGAGCTAACGGCGCTACAGGACGCTTATCGACCCCGATACAACCGTGCCGATGAATGCGTAACCATCAGACAGGACGAGGGAGTAGGTGGCCGGGATCAACCCGTCATGGTCCACAACGACCAGGGTGAACGCGACCGGAAGGCCGTTGTCCAGGCCGGTGCCGGTCATGGTCGCAGTCCGACCATCGGCCGCGGTGGTGAAGGCTGCCGCATCGACCGAGGTGGATTGGAAGCTATGGCCTTGCTGGTCGTCCTGGTGCGACACGCTGTCGGTGGCGTCCTTGCCACATCCATGCTTGTTGAACTTCCCATGGCTGTGCCCGCCTGATGCGCTCTGCACATCAGAGTCGCCATCGGAGTTGTGCTCGTCGCACTGCTCGGTGTTGAAGCTACTGTACGTGAGGTTGTCGAACAGAAAGCCATGGTGCAATGTCGCGGTAGCCTGGCCGCCACTGGTGCGAGCCTGGAAGATCAGCGAGTCGACGGTCCGACTTTGATCCGCGCTTGCGTCACCAGGAACGCCTC
>VBGM01000128.1:19321-21382 GCA_005880855.1 Chloroflexota bacterium | reverse complement strand
CTGAAAGCTCGTGGACTGGAGCTGAACGCCGATCAGCGCTTTGGCCAGCCCGGGGTGGGTTCGAGCGTCGACCTGGCGGATCAGGATCGAGCCGGAGGTCGGCTTGAGCAGTCCCTCGATCGCACTCAGGGTGCTTGTCTTGCCGGCTCCGTTCGGACCCAGAAGCCCGAAGATCTCACCTTCGTTGATATCGAGCGAGACCCCATCCACCGCGCGCTTGGGGCCGTAGCTGACGCGCAGGTCTTTGACCTGGAGAGCAAGACCACTCACCGGCGGCGCTTCAGCGGTCACTCCGTTTCCACGCAGGGTATACCCCTAACGGGCGGGGGCGGTTGCGGGGATTTCAGCAGACTCTGTGCGTTCCGGTAGACCGAGGCCGAGCTTCGAATATTCGGCTCATGCGGCGTTCTCGGCCCACCACCCGGTCTTCAGAGCACACAGCTTTCGTGTGGTGGGAAGCCCGACTCGTCCAGGTAGGGGTGTTGTAACCACCAACCGGGATTGTCCGTTGAGGATGCGTGGATAGGGCGGAGGACCTGCCTCGTTGAGGGTCAAGATGATCCTTCCCGCTCTCACTGAAGCCACGAGCCCGTTCTTCCGGCCGATCAAGTACTCGCTCTTCCCACCGCTGGGCCTTGCCACGCTGGCCGCCTACTTCGGCGACGAAGATGACGTCACGATCTGCGACGAGCACGTCGAAACGCTTCGCCTGGACGACGAGCCTGACCTTGTGGTGATCCAGGTCTACATCACGTCCGCCAGGCGCTCTTACGAAATCGCCGACCACTACCGCCGGCGTGGAGCGCGGGTGGCGCTAGGCGGACTGCACGTCACCTCGCTGCCCGATGAAGCTGCTGCGCACGCCGATCACATCTTCTCGGGACCGGGCGAGGACACCTGGCCTCGATTCCTGGACGACCTGCGCCGGGGCGTGCCGGTGACGCGGTACGCCTCGCGCGATAGGACGCTGGCCGCGCTTCCCCCGATCCGGCGCGACTTGATCAAACGCCACCTGTACCTGGTGCCCAACTCCATTGTTGTTTCGCGCGGCTGCCCGCACGTCTGCGACTTCTGCTACAAGGTGGCCTTCTTTCAGGGAGGCAAGCAGTTCTACACGATGGAAGTGGATCGCGCTCTCGCGGAGATCGATCGACTACCCGGTCGGCATCTCTACTTCCTCGACGATCACCTTTTCGGAAACCCGAACTTCGCAGCTGCGCTCTTCGACGGAATGACCGGCATGGGGCGTTTGTGGCAGGCAGCGGGGACTGTCAAGTCTGTGCTCGAGCAGCCTCGCGTCCTCGAGAAGGCGGTGCGATCAGGCTTGCGCAGCCTGTTCGTCGGCTTTGAGACGGTCAACTCGGCCAACCTGCATGACCAGCGCAAGTATCAGAACATCGGGCGCGATTACGCCGAGGCGGTACGTCGTCTACACGATCTAGGTGTGATGGTCAACGGTAGCTTCGTCTTCGGGATGGATCACGACGGCCCTGACGTGTTCGATCGAACGGTCGAGTGGGCTGTTGAGCACGGGATTGAAACTGCGACCTACCACATACTCACGCCTTACCCGGATACCGCTCTGTACAGGCGGATGGAAGCGGACACTCGAATGCTTCACCACGAATGGGACCTATTCGACACCCGCCACGTCGTTTTCAAACCCCACCGCCTCACAGCGCCACAGCTGGAGGCGGGCTACTGGCGGGCGTATCGAGATTTCTATCGGTGGGGATCCATCTGGCGGGGAGCATCAACCAAGCCTGGGCTCAGGCCACGCCTGCGGCACCTGGCGTACGCAGGAGGGTGGAAGAAGTTCGAGCCTCTATGGGACCTGCTCATCAGGTCGAAGCAGGTGCTCCATGCATTGCCCGTCCTCGAAACGATTCTCACTGGCTTCGGAAGCCGCCCAGCCATCGCTGGGACAAGCGCCTTGCGAGACTCCAAACCGGAGGCGCTACCGACGCTAGAGGACAGAGTGGCATCGGCATAAATAGTTTTCCGCCGGTGTTTGCCGCGAACTCCGTGACCCGTGCCTTCAAACCGGCGGGGCCGTCGGTC
>VBGM01000128.1:1297-19281 GCA_005880855.1 Chloroflexota bacterium | reverse complement strand
CGCCGAGTACGCCCTGCGCACGCCGTCCTGACCCTCATCGCCGAGCGCGTTGACGTAGACCCCATTCGCAAACGGCTCCATGGCCGAGCCGTAGGCCCGAGCAGCGGAGACGCGCTCGCGATCCTCCGTCGGATCAAGCCAGTTCGTTCCGCAACCAAACTCGACGAGCGTCCCGCGGTAGCTGAACGCGCCATCGTCATCCCCGACGTCCGCTATCGCGCCCCCATATGCCTGGAAGCCGCCGTTAGGTACGCGGGTCCAGTCGGGATCGGTCGCGCTAGCGGAAACACCGCGCGCCAGGAAGGCGTCGATCGCGGCGTCGCTGAGCTCGGTCAAGTAGTGCCCTTTCGAGTAACGGCGGTGCCCATGGCCGGTCGGGTTGTCGCTCATGGACTGGAGCTCCACATAGCTCATGTCCCTGACGCGCTCGGTCGCGGGCGTGCCGAGCTCGCGGATCGTCGAGAGGTACCGGAGCCCGTCGTCGACGTCCCCGACCCAGATGAAGCCAAGAGTGACAACGGGCCGATCCCCCGCAGTCACGGCGCTTGCCGTCAAAGTCGCGGCTCGGGGCGCGTCCGGCAGCAGGTCGCGCCAGCGGCACATCGCGTCGTGAGGAGCGCGCGCCCGCCGATTGGGTGTAGACGAAACTCGAACTCGGTGACGATGCCGAAGTTGCCGCCGCCTCCGCGCAGGCCCCAGAACAGGTCGGGGTTCTCCGACTCTGAGGCGCGGACGACACGTCCGTCAGCGGTGACGACGGTGTACGCCTCGACGTTGTCGCAGCTGAGTCCGAACTGTCGGGCGAGCCAGCCCATCCCGCCGCCGAGCGTCAGCCCGCCGACGCCGGTGTGCGAGACGTTGCCCGCGGTCGTTGCCAGGCCGTGCTCTCCAGCGGCCACGTCCAGGTTCTTGAGCAGGGACCCGCCGCCCACCCATGCTTTGCGCTGTGCCGGGTCGACGCGAACAGCGGACATGGGGGAGAGGTCGATCATGACCCCGCCGTCCGGCACCGAAAGACCAAGCACGCTGTGGCCGCCGCACTTCACGGCGATCTCGAGGCCGGCATCTCGCGCGAAACGGACGGCTGCAATCACGTCTCGAGAGGAGGCGCAGCGGAGGATGGCGGCCGGGCGCCGGTCAACGATGCCGTTCCACACGGCCCGATTCCGGTCGTACGACTCGTCCCCGGGCAGGATGAGCTCACCGCCGAACTCCGGGATCCTGGTTACGGTCGCCATCTCGGCCCTCCTTGTCGAAACTCCAACTCAACAGTGGATCTGCTCCCACTGATGACTGGGGATGGGCCGCTGACTCATCGCTCCAGGCTGTGCACCTCTGAACTTCCTCCACGAGCAGCCGCCCTGATCACTCAGCGGTAAGGAGTCCGTCAAGCCGCCGCTGCATGTACTGGCGCTCGGTCAGGTTGTTGGTGCGAGCAATCGCTGCGTCATAAGCGGTCGCTGCTTCGTCATCACGGCCGAGCCGCCGGAGCATGTCGGCCCGCACGGCGTGGAGGAGGTAGTAGTTTTCGAGGTCCAAACCGTCCAGCAATGTGAGCGCGGCGTCAGGCCCCTCGACCTCGGCCACCGCGACGGCGCGATTGACGGCCACGATCGGGCTCGGGGCGATCATCAAGAGCTGGTTGTAGAGCTGAAGAATCTGCCACCAGTCCGTCTCGGCCGCGGTCGGGGCGTCGGCATGAACCGCGTTGATCGCCGCCTGGATCTGATAAGGCCCGGGTTGGTTACGCTGCAAGCAGTCGCGAACCATCGCCTGGCCCTCGGCGATCAAGCCGCGATCCCAGAACCCTCGGTCCTGGTCGGCGAGCGGAACGAGAGCGCCTTCGGCGGTGGTGCGAGCCGGCCGGCGAGCCTCGAGGAGCAGCATCAGCGCGAGCAGACCGACCGCCTCGGGTTCGTTGGGCATCAGCTCGATGAGCACCCGGCCGAGCCGGATGGCTTCCGCACAGAGCTCGTCGCGTACGAGGCGCTCCCCGGCGGTCGCTGCGTAGCCCTCGTTGAAGATGAGATAGACAACCGCGAGCACGGCGCGAGCGCGATCCGGGAGCTCCGCCTCGCCGGGAACACGGTAAGGGATCCGTGCATCGCGGATCTTGCCCTTGGCTCGCACCAGCCGTTGGGCCATCGTCGGCTCTGGTATCAGAAACGCATGCGCGATCTCCGCGGTCGTCAGCCCTCCCAGGAGCCGCAGCGTCAAGGCGACCTGGACGTCGCGGGCGAGGGCCGGGTGACAGCATGTGAAGATCAGGCGGAGACGATCGTCGCCCACCGCGTCCTCCTCGGTCGATTCGTCATTCGCCAGGAGCACGGCAGCCTGCGTCTGTCGATCTTGCCGAGACGCCTCACGGCGTAAGCGGTCGATCGCCCGGTTCCTCGCGGTGGTGATGATCCACCCCTGTGGGCTTGGAGGCAGGCCGGATGCCGGCCACCTTTGAAGCGCGGCGGTGAAGGCATCCTGGACCGCCTCCTCGGCGATGTCGATGTCACCGAAGCGGCGCACCAGGACCGCGACCGCCCGCCCGTATTCGTTGCGGAAGATGCGCTCGATTTCATCGGCTCCGACGGCCGGCAAGTCGCTCCTCAATCCCCGGCTTCATCTTGCAGTGGCCTCACCTCGATCGGGAGCGTCGTTGCGCGTGCGAGCTTCGAACCCCACTCGAGCGCCGCGTCAAGGTCGGGTGCCCGGATGATCGTGAACCCGCCAATGTGCTCCTTGGCCTCCGTGAAAGGCCCGTCCGTGATCAGGAGCTCGCCTGCCTGCACCCTGACGACAGTCGAAGTGCTGGGCGGGTGCAACCCTCCGGCGAACACCCACGTCCCCGCGGCTTTCATCTCGCGATTCAGCACTTCGAGGTCCTCCATGATCTTGCCGAGGACGTCGGGCGCCGGGATCGGGCCGTCGGGCTGATAGACGCTGAGCATGTACCGCTTCATTGCTTGCCCTCGCCGACCGGTTGGTAGGTTGCGATCACAACGCCGGTGGTTGTCGTCTTGTTGTCGACGAGGCGAAGGGTCGCGGGCGGACCGCCATCGCTGAACAGACGCCGCCCCGATCCGAGCACCAGCGGGTGGATCAGGAGGATGTACTCGTCGATGAGATTGCTGCGCATCAACGACTGAACTAACTCTCCGCTGCCGAGCACCATCACGTCCCCGCCCGGCTGCTTCTTGAGCCTGGCCACCGCTTCGGCGGCGTCTCCTTTGAGGAGCGTCGAGTTCTTCCACGGCAGGGGCTCCTGAAGGGTCCGGGAGGCGACGTACTTCGTCCTCTTGTTCAGAACCTCCGTGTACGGGTTGTCGGTGCGATTCGGCCAGACGGTGAAGAAATCCTCATACGTCCGGCGGCCGAGCAAAAGGCTGCCGGGCCTGGCCATCCCTTCGCCGGCGGCCTTGCCCATGACCTCATCGGCGTAAGGCACCGCCCATCCTCCGTGCTCGAATCCCCCGCGGATGTCCTCGTCCGGCCGCGCCGGCGCCTGGATCACGCCGTCCAGTGTCACACTCATGAATACGACGACTCTCATGTGAAGATCCTCCTGAATCTGAGCACTCACGTGCTCCTCATCCCCTACACGAATGACATCCGGAGGGATCGACAGCGGCCGAAACTTCTCTCCTTGGACGGCTGCGATGAGTTTCAGGGTCTTCGGGAGTCTCTTCTGGTGAGCCCAGTTGCGCCCGATGCGATGATGGATTCGGCTCGTGCGGGAGCGCTGGAGTCGGACTGGAGGGAGATGAGATGCCCGAACACAGGATCGGAACCCGCGAGGAATGGCAGGCGGCTCGGGACGAGCTCGCGAAGCTCGAGGCCGAGCACGCGAAGCGAAACGAGGAGATCACGAAAACGCGTCGCGATCTGCCTTGGGTCCGGGTCGAGAAGGAATACGAGTTCGACACCGAGGACGGCAAGAAGACCCTGGCCGACCTCTTCGACGGGCGCTCACAGCTGCTCGCCTACAACATCATGTTCGGCCCCGACTACACGCTCGGCGCCTGCCCCGGCTGCACGAGCTTAGGCGACGGGCTTGACGGCTCTCTCGTTCACCTGCGCCACCGCGACGTGACGCTGCTCTGTTTTTCGCGAGCGCCGGTCGAGCGGCTGACGGCCTACAAGCAACGGATGGGCTGGCAGTTCCCCTACGTCTCCACCTACAACAGCGACTTCGCGTTCGACTTCGGCCTCGCGCTGACCGAGGAGCAGGCGCAGCAGATTCCCGAGGTCAAGGAGATGATCGACAACCCGCCGGACTGGCTCGAGGAGTGGTCGCGTCAGATCGGGGCTGAGTTGAAGGACGGCCTGCGCGAGAACCCTAGCTGGATCGCCTTCGCGCGCGAGAACGGGACCGTCTACCACACCTACACGGTGTCGGCGCCCGACCCGTTCGTTGCTCCGTACTACAACTTCCTTCTCGAGCGAACGCCTAAAGCCCAAGCCGCCGAACCTCGCACCTGGCGGAAGGACGAATACCCGGACTGATTCCGATCGCGTCGTCGGTGCGCGACCAGTCGCGCTGTGGACATCGAGAGCCGATATTCCGTTCACCCACAACTTCTCCTCGGCCCGCCTCATAACAGGGCGGCGATCATTGCGTCGGCGACGAATCGACCATAGGTCTTGATTGGCATGCGCCGGCGCAGAACCAACAGCTCGTAGAGCTCTGGGGAGGTGTAGGTCCACATCACGTTGGCGGCGTCGGCCACGGTGATGCCGGGCCGAAGGTGACCCGCGGCGGCAAAGCGTCGCGCATTGTCGGTCATGCGGCGGAGACGGTCAGCGTGCACCTCTTCCAGAAGGGGCCTGAGCTCGGTGTGACTACCGGCGGCATCGCGCACGAGGAGCACGATCGGCGCGGCCAAGGGCGCGACCTCGGTTACGAACACCCCCCAGCCCGAGATGAGCTGGCGTGGATCGTGCTCGCGTGCTTGCAGGTCGTCAGACCGCTGCTCGGCAGGCACCGGGCCCGTGCCCTCGAGTGCTCGGACGGTCATGGCTCGGATCAGCCCAGGCTTGCCGCCAAACGATTTATAGATGGTGTCAACGGACACGCCAGCGTCCTTCGCGATCGCCGAGATCGTGGTGGGGCCGTATCCATGACGGAGAAAACGACGCTGGGCCATTGCGATGATCCGATCGTGGTTCCGATTCGCCTGCTCTCGCCGCAGGCTGGCGTCGTACGAGCGTTTGCCCTTGACAGTCCGGGACTTGCGGCTCATACTCCCCATTGGTTCCAGTCTACTGGAACGAAATAGGGATGGGTGGAAGGGTATGAAGGGATCTTTGGCGACGATCGATCGGTTGGTCCGCGCGACGAACCTTCACGACATCGACGCAATCGCAGCATGTTTTTCCGACGACTACGTGAATGAGACACCGGCACATCCGGCCCGTGGCTTTCGCGGCCGAGCTCAGGTGCGCCGGAACTGGGAGCAGATCCTCGCATTCGTCCCGGATATTCACGTCGAGGTCGTGCGGAGTGCCGTCAAGGGAGACACCGTTTGGACCGAGTGGGAGATGCGCGGCACGCGCCGAGACGGGGGGTCCCAATGGTTGAGTGGCGTCGTCATCTTCGGTGCGAGCGACCAAGCAATTCTGTGGGCCCGCTTTTATCTCGAGCCGGTGGACGTGAGTGACGCGACGGTCGACGATGCCATTCGCGAGCAGATGGCGCGGCGATGATCCTGGTCACGGGTGGAACAGGCAATCTCGGGATTGAGCTGGTTCCATATCTGGCTGCCAAAGGCATTCCAGTTCGGGTCTTCACACGACATCCGGATCGGGCGCGGCAACGCCTGGACGAAACTCCCCAGCTCACTCAAGGTGACGCGCGCAACCCTGAAATGTTGAGTCCAGCCCTGGAGGGTATCGACGCTGTGGTTTCGGCGATGACAGGGTTTGGGCCGGGAGCTCCAGGTCCCAGAGCGGTTGACTACGAGGGCAACCTGAACTTGATCAGGGCAGCGGAATCTGCCGGCGTGCGCCGCTTCGTGCTCGTCTCGATGCACGGCGCCGGACCAGACCACCCGATGGAGCTCGCGCGCATGAAATATCGCGCCGAAGAAGCGCTGCGAGCTAGCCGCCTCGACTGGGTCATCGTGCGGCCAAACCCGTTCATGGAGCTGTGGGCGGAGATCGCCGGCCGGCCGATCATCAAAGAAGGCAAGGCGATGGTGTTCGGCCGCGGTGACAACCCGATCAACTTCAATTCAGCCAAAGACGTGGCTCGTTTCATCGAACTGGCCCTCTTCGATCCGGCCCTCAGCCGGACGATTCTTACCGTCGGCGGCCCGGAGAACCTGACTTTCAATCAGCTGGTTGGTGAGATCGAGCGCGCGGCGGGCAGAAAGGCTGTGGTGAAACACGTTCCCGTGCCGATGATGCGGCTTCTCTCCATGGTGATGCGACCCTTCAAGCCTGACCTCGCCGGCATGATGGGAGGTGGCATTGCTTTCGACACAATCGACATGAGCTTTGATGCCTCCGACCTCCGCCGCCGATTCCCCCAAATCGAGCTCACTCGTATGGCCGATGTGCTCGGCCGTAAGGTCGCCGCGACCGGAAGGCGTGTTCCCGGGGGGAACGACTAGGGAACAGCCGAGCGATTGGCGGGGCGATTCATCCCGGCGGGTGTGGCCGTGCTCCACCCCAGTTACGTCGTGGGACCACGCAATTGACTGACGCCGCCTCTGGCATTCTTTGGGGCGTGAGCCGCCCGCCGGAAGCTCGACCTCGTCGTTTGGCTGACCTGTCCGGAACGAATCCCGACCGGCTCTCCGGCATCTCGGACGGCATCTTCGCGGTCGGCATGACGCTGCTCGTCCTGGGGCTGGTGGTCCCTGTGCTCTACGGGTCGAGCACGACAGAGGGTCAGCTGTGGCAGGCGCTGCGGGATCTAGGTCCGAACGTCCTCGTCTACACGATGAGCTTCATCACGCTCGGAATCTTCTGGTTGGGACAGGGCACGCAGATCAGTCACCTCACTCGCAGCGATCGCCACTACATGTGGATACATCTCGTGTTTCTGTTTTCGGTGACCATGGTGCCGTTCTCTACCGCGCTCCTGGCCCACTATTTCTGGCTCAAGGTCGCGCTGGTCGAATACTGGCTCAACATCGTGCTGCTCGGCGCGACCCTGTTTGCGGGTCTCGAGTACGGCCTCAGCGCCAACCTGTTCCGCGAGGAAAACAAGCGCGAAATAGCGGTGCTGATGCGCGGGCGCATTTTGATCGCCCAGTCGCTCTATGCGGTCGCCACCGCGCTCTGCTTGATCTTTCCGACATGGGTCAGCATCGCCCTCATCATCCTGATCCAGCTCAATTACGCCCTCGCCCCCAGGCTCCCGATCCTGGGCCGTTTTTGAGATAGAGGCGCGACTCTGCCATTCGGGCAGAAATGGTCGCATCTCGGCACGTCGAGGGAGCCATTTCCGCACAGTCGTGCCCGGCAGGGTAAAAGCAGCGGCTAGATCTGCTTCAGCGCTGCACGCAGCAATCGAGCGAACGCGGCCGGACGAAGGTCGCGTGACAGCTCGATCTTTTCGACGCCGCCGAACTCTCTGTGCGCGTCGAGGGCCGCGGCAGCTGCTTGCGGAAGACCGGCTTCCGACATCGGATCGAAGCCCTTCTCCCACCACAGGCCAACGACCCGAAGGACGCCGGTTTTGCGGTCGATGCGAGGCTCGATCCGCCCGACGAAACGATCGCCGTAAAGAAGCGGCAAGACGTAATAACCCCATCGCCGCTTGGGGGCGGGGACATACACCTCCCACACGTAATCGAAGGCGAAGAGCGCGCGCAGGAGCCGGCGCTCCCAGATGAGCGGGTCGAGCGGGGCGAGGAATGCCACGTGGGGATCGACCCCTCCCGGAGACGCGCCGGCCGAAACTTCGCGTTCGGCGGCGTCGAGAAATTCATCGTCCGAGGCCGTGATGTATCGCTGCCCGTGGAGTCCCTCGACCTGGATGGGGACGATGGCCCCCGACGCCACGAGCTGCGCTCGGCTCGCGGCGCGCTCCGGGGTCGACCCGGTTCCCAGCCACACCTCGCCCGTCCCGCCGCCCGATCCGAGCAGTCCGTGGGCTCGATAGCGCGAAAGCATCTTGTGCCTCCGCTGTTCGTCCGGGGTCAGGCGCGACTGCAGCAGCTCGGCCGGAAACAGCCGCTCGACCAGGTCGTAGACTCGCCGGTTGCCGTCGCGGCGCATCAGCCCAAGCACGCCGGCCAGGGCGAGCGCTTCGAGGATCGCGCGGACCTGATTGGTTGGACGCCAGAACCAATCGATGGCTTCTCGCGGTTGGACGTCGGTGGAGGCCAGCGGTCCGTCGCGCTGTATGCGATCCAGCAGCTCCCGGACCAGTGTCGCGTGCTTCTCGAACGTCGTGTCCGCGTGCCTTGCGTGGCTCAGATCCCAACCGATCCGGTACCACGGCAGCTCCGCGGTCGGGACCAGGCTCAAGCCTTTGTTGTAGGTCTCGTAGAGCGAACGCTCTCGGTACAGAAGGTCGTCGGTCCACTCGCGGCGGTAGCCGCGGATGCGCGCCAGAAGGGCGAGGTCGTGATTCCGGCCGGCCACGTCGATCGGATCGAACTGCAGCGAGCCCAGGCGGTCGAAGACGCGCATGACGCTGGCCGGCTCGGCGGCTAGGGAGCGGGGAGGGGCGAGCATGTGCCTCAGCACGAGGTAGCGCCGCGCGACCGCTGCCGAGATGACCCTGGCCATGAGCGATGGATCGTACCCGGCTTACGGGCTTGGCCTACACGCTGGGGATCGCGGCCTCGAGCAACGCCACGACCGCCGCGCTCACTGCTCTGGCTGCGGCCTTGCGATCATCGTCCATCCGCGCGGCGACAGCGGCACCGTCGTAAAGCAGGAACAGCTGTCTACCTACCTGCTTGGCATCCTTTGCGCCGGCCTCCTTGGCAAGGTCGGTGAAAAGGGACCAGAGCCATGCCCGATAGTCCTCCGCCACGACCTGGCCCGGGTCGCCCGGTTGCGACTCCGCCGCGGCGCTGATGAACCGGCAGCCGCGAAACGCCGAGCCGGCCAGCAGATCCTCGACCTCGCCGAACATGGCGAGAATGCGCTCCCTGGGCGTCTTGTTCGTGGCCAGGATCTGCGCTACGCGGGCCTGCCGCCGGCGGAAATGGTTCTGGAGGTAGGCACGAACGAGCTCGTCCTTGCTGCCGAAGGTGTTGTACAGCGAGGCCTTGGTGACGCCGGCCCGCTCCACGATCCTGTCGACTCCGACCACATGGACACCTTCGGCGTAGAACAGGTCGTCGGCGGCCGCGAGCAAGCGGTCCCGAGCCGACAGCTTGTGCGAAGCCTTGGGCTCGCTGGTTTTCAGAGCCACCTCGTGCATTTTACCGACCGTTCTGTTTATCACCGGAATAGTTGTTACTATACCAACCGTTCTGTTGACTCAGTAGTCGATGTTCGAATCGCAAGTGGGGGAGAAGAGACCATGCCCATGATCGACGTGTACGCCGCCGAGGGAACTTTCAAAGACAAGCACGGGCTGGCCCAGGACCTCGCCTCCGCCGTGATGCGTTGGGAGAAGGTGCCCGACCTCGCGATGTTCCGGAACAACACCGCTGCGTTCGTCCACGATCTGCCGGCCGATGCCCTCTCGAACGTTGCCGGAGACAGCAACTACGTCCGCGTGCAGGTCTTGACGCCGGTCGGGGTTCTCGATCGCGACAAGCAGCTCGGCGTGGTGCGGGAGCTCACGGATATCGTGGCGGCCGCCGCCGGCGATCCGACGCTGACCGAGCGCACGTGGGTTCTGATCACCGAGTCACCCGAGGGAGGGTGGGGCATCAACGGGCATGCCAACACGGGTGCCGATATCGTTGCGGCCGCCCGCCGAGAGCTCGCCGGCAAGTAGTGATCGAAACCGTTCCTATCGAGCTTCCACCAGGATCTGAGGTGAGAGACCGCCTCGGCCGGCTGTCGCCTGCGATCGCGTTCGCGGCGACCGCCGGCATCCTGGTGCTCTTCGCCGCGGCGGCCAGCGCGCCGACGCCGCTTTACGTCGTCTATCAGAAGGAGTGGGGTTTCCCCACCTCGACGCTAACCATCGTTTTCGCGGTCTACGTTTTCGCCCTCATCGGCTCGCTGCTCGTTCTCGGCGGTCTTTCCGATCACGTTGGTCGCCGTCCCGTTCTGGCCGCGGCGATCGCGCTGGAAGGCGCTGCGTTCGTCCTGTTCTTCATCGCAGGTGGCGTGACGGTGCTTGTCATCGCTCGCATCTTCCAGGGCATCGCAACCGGTGCGGCATTTTCGACACTCGGAGCCACGCTCGTCGACCTGAACCCGCCGCACGCCCCTGGGCGCGCCGGCCTCGTCAACAGCGTCGCGCCGATCAGCGGCCTGGCGGTGGGTGCGATTGGTTGCGGTGCGCTCGTCCAGCTCGGACCCGCCCCGACCCACCTCGTCTTCGCGGTGCTGCTGGCCGGCGCGGTAATAGCTGGCGTGGCCGTCGGCCGCATGCCGGAAACGTCGGCACGACGTGCGGGCGCGATCGCCTCGCTGAAACCCATCCTCGGCATTCCTGCCCGTCTCCGTGCCGATGTGCTCGCCCTGGTGCCGATCATCATCGCGAGCTGGGCGCTCGGCGGGCTGTACCTCTCGCTCGGGCCTTCGGTCGCGGCGAGCCTCTTTGGCCTGAGCAACCACCTCATCGGGGGCTTTGTCGTAACGCTGCTGTGCGGCGCCGGGGCAGCGACGGCCTTCGTATTGAGGAGCCGGCCGACGAGCAGGATCCTGGGCATCAGCGCCATCACGCTGTCAGCTGGAACAGCATTGACGCTCGCCGGCGTGGAAGTCCACACGGTGGCGCTGGCCGGCATCGGGACCGTCGTGGCGGGCGTCGGTTTCGGTGCATCCGCCCTCGCCTCGTTCGGGACGCTTGCCCGAATCGCGTCACCCGGCGAGCGCAGCGAGCTGTTCGCCTTCGCCCTCGTCATCGCGTACCTGGCGTTCAGCCTCCCGGCCGTGGCCGCGGGCTACGCCGCCACCTCAGTTGGTCTGCACTCCACGACGGTGGTTTACAGCCTCGGCGTGATCGCATTCGGGCTCATCGCGCTGGCCGCCCAGAGGATCCGAACGAACCGACTCGGACCCTGAACCCAGGATTCCGCCATATGGGCCCAGATGGCGAGTTCACGATGGCAGCTTCAGCCGCCTCAGCAACAGTGCGTTGACCGCGACCAGCAGGCTCGATCCCGAGCCCGAACCTGGGCTCGAAGATGCCGGCGGCAATGGGGATGGCGATCGCGTTGTAGCCAACCGCCCAGCCGAGGTTCTGGCGCATCTTCCGAAGCGTCGCGCGTCCGATCGTGATGGCGGTGGCGACGTCGAACGGATCCGAGCGCATCAGCACCACGTCCGCGGTCTCAATGGCGACATCGGTGCCGGCGCCGATTGCGATACCGAGGTCGGCCTGGGCCAGTGCGGGAGCGTCATTGACGCCGTCCCCGACCATCGCCACCTTCTTGCCGGCTCGCTGCAGCTCGGCGATCTTGCTTGCCTTGTCGGCGGGGAGGACCTCGGCCATCACCTCGCGAATGCCGAGCTCGCGGGCAATGCGCTCCGCGGTGGCGCGGTTGTCGCCCGTCAGCATCACGACCTCGACTCCCTGCCGATAAAGGGCGTCAACAGCAGCCTTCGCGGTCGGGCGGGGAGCGTCGCTGACGCCGATCAAAGCCGCTGCGCGGCCGTCGACCGCAACCACGACGACTGTTCGCCCCTCGGCGGCGATCGCGTCGCGCTCATCCGCCAATTCGTCGAGGCCGATGTTTTCGCGGGCCATCAGTTTTGCGTTCCCAACCGCCACTCGATGGCCGTCGACCGCGGCCAGCGCGCCGTACCCGGGGACGCTCTCGAACTCGGTGGCGGTGAGTCGCGCGACGCCCGCCTGCTCCGCGCGGCGAACTATGGCCTCGGCCAGTGGATGCTCCGAGTCTCGCTCGACCGCCGCCGCCAACGCCAGGACCTCGCGCTCGGACATTGCATCGGCCTGAATCCTCGTGACCTCAGGTTCGCCCCTGGTCAGTGTTCCCGTCTTGTCCATGACCACGACCTGGACTCGAGCAGCTGCTTCGATTGCGGCCGCGCTCTTGAACAGGATCCCGCGCCTGGCGCCGAGCCCGGTGCCGACCATGATCGCGGTGGGCGTGGCGAGCCCGAGAGCATCGGGGCAGGTGATGACGACGACGGTGATGGCGAAGAGGATGGCCTGGCTGAATGTGCGGCCGGCCAGCAGCCAGACGATCAACGTCAGCGTGCCGCCGGCCAGCGCCACCAGCACGAGCCAGAATGCGGCCCGATCCGCAAGCTGCTGCCCGGGCGCCTTCGAGCTCTGGGCTTCCTGGACGAGCTTCACAATCTGAGCCAGCGCTGTTTCCGAGCCCACCCTCGTCGCGCGGGCCCGCAACGTTCCATTGCTGTTGATCGAACCACCGATGAGCTCGTCACCCGGCGCCTTCGAAACGGGGAGGCTCTCGCCGGTCACGACCGATTCGTCCACCTCGCTGGTCCCATCCTCGACCGCGGCATCCACTGGGACCCTGCCGCCCGGCCTGATGAGAAGCAGGTCGCCGACCTGCACCTCCGAGGTCGGCAACTCGACCGGCTCGCCGTTCCTGATGACGATCGCGTGGGGCGGGGCGAGATTCAACAACGCGCGAACGGCGTCGTTGGCGCCACCCCGCGCTCGCATTTCGAGCCAGTGGCCCAAGAGCACAAAAGCGGCCAGGACCGTGGACGCCTCGTAGAAGACGTCTCCGCCACCGCGGAAGGTGACGACGACCGAGTACGTCCAGCCGGCCGCGATGGCGACCGATACCAGCACCATCATGTCCAGCGTCCGCGCGCGCAGCGCTCGAACGGCGCCCGCGAAGAAGAACCAGCCTGAATACGCGATGACCGGCAGGCTCAGGATCAGCTGGAAGACGTCGTCGCGTAGACCGAACGGAGCGGGCAACCCGAAATGCAAGACCTGCCGGCCGATGGACGACCACAGCAGGATCGGCACCGAGAGGACGGCGGCGACCAGAAAGCGGTTGCGCATGTCCTGGACCATGCCTTCCATGGACATCGCCTCATCCCCGCTGTGCGCCATCGCCTCGTGCGGAGAGCTCATCGCCGTTTCGTGGTGGTGGTCCACAAGGCCACTATACCCGTGGGGGGTATTATGGACAGATGCCAGGTTATACGAAAGACAAGCAAAGAATCGAGGCAAGGCTCCGGCGGATCGAAGGTCAGGTGCGCGGTATTCAGAAAATGGTGGAGGAGGATCGCTATTGCATCGACGTCCTCACCCAGGTCAACGCGACCCGGGCAGCGCTCGAGAGCGTCGCGCTGCAATTGCTCGCTGACCATACCGAGCATTGCGTGATGGACGCGATCCGTTCTGGCGGCGGAAGCAAGAAGGTTCGGGAGCTCAACGAGGCGGTCGAGCGGCTGGTGAGGAGCTAGGCGGGATTGTTCGTGCTCAACGCGATCCTGCACGCGCTGCAGATATCGCTCTTCATGCTCTGGGAGGTCCTGTGGCCGCTCGCATTCGGCTTCCTGCTTTCAGCCATGATCCAGACCGTCGTTTCGAAGAGGGCGGTTGCGAACGCGCTGGGCCGGCCCGACCTGAAAGGCTTCGTGCTGGCGTGCGGCTTCGGCGCGGCGAGCTCGTCCTGCTCTTACGCCGCGGTGGCCGTAGCCAGGACCCTCTTCCGAAGGGGGGCCAGCTTCGTCAACGCGATCATCTTCGAGTTCGCCTCGACCAACCTGGTCTTCGAGCTGGGTCTCGTGCTGCTCATCCTTCTGGGTTGGCAGTTCGTGGCCGCCGAGTTCGCGGGCGGCCTCCTCATGGCGGTGATCCTGTGGATCCTCTTCAAAGTGACGCTGCGTCAGCGGATGGTCGATGACGCGAAGCGCCAGGCCGAGCGCGGAGTCTTTGGCTCGACCCACGAAGCCCACGGCGACATGGATGTGTCGATCACCGACGGGCCCTTCCTTTCCAGGCTCTTCTCGGGGCGGGCGTTCACCGCCATCTCGCGTGCGTTCTTCATGGACCTGAACGCTCTATACGTGGACCTGGGCCTGGGCTTCCTCATCGCCGGCGCCCTCGCGGCCTGGGTGCCTAACAGCTGGTGGCAGGCGTTCTTCCTGACCAACCACCCCACCCTCAACGAGTTCTGGGGACCGCTGATCGGCCCGGTGATCTCGATGCTCAGCTTTGTCTGCTCGGTTGGGAACGTGCCGCTGGCCGTGGTGCTCTGGAACGGAGGCATCAGCTTCGGCGGCGTGATCAGCTTCATCTTCGCCGACCTGATCATCCTTCCGATCCTCAATATCTATCGGAAGTACTACGGCGGCCGGACCGCCCTCTACCTCCTCCTGGTCTCATACGCCGCGATGGCGCTCGCGGGGTTCTTGATCGGTGGCGCCTTCCAGCTCCTCGGACTTGCTCCTACCAACCACCACGTCACCATCTTCGAAACCCAGCCCAGCTGGAACTACACGACGTTTCTCGATATCGCATTTCTGCTCTTGATGGCCGTGATGGCCTGGCGTTTCGTGACGACCGGTGGCATCGAGATGCTGCGAGCCCATGCGCACCGACCGCAGGCGGGTGCGAATCTGGTCCGCGATCCTGTATGTGGCATGAGCGTAGACCCGGTCGCGGCGAAGGAGCACGTCGAGTACATGGGCGCGACGTCTTACTTCTGCTCGCCTGGCTGCCGGGAGAAGTTCGAAAAGGATCCGGCTCGATACACAGCCAGGATCGTCGAGCTCGCACCCGCCGTCCACCTCGGTCTTTCACACGGCATCGGATCGATGCCAGGAGGAGAAATGGAGCGTCAGAAGTCCGCGATCGATCCGGTCTGTGGGATGACGGTCGACACCGACCGCGCGGAATATCGCTCGTTTCAGAAGGGCGATACCTACTACTTCTGTTCCGCGGGCTGTAAGGAGACCTTCGACAGCGATCCAGGCAAGTACATCGCCCGCCCCAAGACGGAGCCCGCCCACTAAGACCGCCTCGTCACGTAGGGCGCCTGGTCCGATTCCGTACTTTTGGGCTCAATCGGGGGGTGCGGCCCGCATGAATTCGGGCGTTTTGGGTCCAAAAGGGCGAAACAAGCCCGATCGAGAACCGACTTGCGCATTGCTAAAGGTTCTTGTCGACAGGACCATAACGTTCTGCTAGGGTAACAGTCGTGACGACTAAAACCAAAGATCCGGGAGTGCCCGCCGGCTACGACCCCTCGCAGTTCCCCGCCTTCGCGGTCACGGTGGATGTGGTGATCCTGACCATATCCGGCGGCCGCTTACAGGTTCTTCTCGTGCGTCGCGGCGTGCCCCCGTTCGAGGCTATGTGGGCGATCCCAGGTGGCTTCAAGCGGCCCGCGGAGACGCTGGACGAAGCGGCCAAACGCGAGCTTGCTGAGGAGACCGGCGTCAGCGGCGCGAGCCTGCTCACCCAGTTCGGCGCCTATGGGGATCCTGGGCGCGACCCCCGAATGAACGTCGTCACGGTCGCGTACTTCGCGGTGCTTCGCGAGGTGGGGGGGATAGCCGCCGGCACCGATGCGGCCGCAGCCGCGCTGATTCCCGTTTCCGATGCGCTGAACGGAAAGATCGAGCTCGCGTTCGACCACGCAAAGATCCTGCGCGATGCGGTCGAGCGAGTCCGAGTCGACCTCGACCTCACGGGCATGGCGATCGCGTTCGTCGGCTCGAAGTTCACGTTGGCCGAGCTCAGGGCGGTGTACGAGGCGGTCTGGAAGGTGGGTTTCGACGCCGCCAACTTCCGCCGCAGCGTCATCACCGAACAGGGCTGGGTGATCCCCACCGGGCGCCGAGCCCAGCCGGGCTCGACCGGCGGCAAGCCCGCGGAGCTATATCGGGCAGGCCGGATGTGGAGATATGGCAGCCCGATCCGGCGCTCGCAGCCGAATGGCAGAAGGAAGGGAGATTCATGAGAGCGGCTGTCTTCGACCGGTATGGGCCGCCGGATGTCCTGCGCATCGAAGAGGTCGACAAACCAGTTCCCAAAGATGACGAGGTCCTGGTCAAGGTCCACGCGACGACCGTCAACCGGACGGACTGCGGGCTCCGTGCCGGCCACCCGTTCTTGGTCCGTTTCTTTTTTGGCCTCCTCCGGCCGAAGCTGCGAGTCCTCGGTTCAGAGATGGCTGGAGAGATCGAAGCGGTCGGCGCATCTGTCCGCGACTTCGCGGTCGGTGACCGCGTCTTTGGCATCAGCACGTGGAGGTTCGGGGCGCATGCCGAGTTCATGTGCATGAGGGAAACCGGGCCGCTGGCACAAATGCCGGCCGGCGTGAGCTTGGAAGAGGCCGCAGCGGCCTGCGACGGCCCGATCCTGGCGTTGAAGTGTCTGAGGTCGGGGGGTGTGCAGAAGGGGCAGAGAATCCTCGTTTACGGCGCATCCGGATCCATCGGCACCGCCGGAGTGCAGCTGGCCAAGTACTTCGGCGCCGACGTCACGGGTGTGTGCACCACGAAAAACCTCGAGCTCGTGGAGTCGATCGGAGCCGACAGGGAGATCGATCACACGCGGAGCGACTTCACCAGGAACGGCGAGACATACGACGCCATCCTCGACGCCGTCGGCAACCTGTCGTTCAAAGGGTGCAAGGGCTCATTGAAGCCGGGTGGAGTTTTCCTGGCCACTGACGGATTCCGCAACCTCATTCTTGCGCTGAGGACCTCGCGGTTCGGAGACAAGAAAGTTCTACTCCTCATACCACCTCGTGAGATCAAGCCGGACGTCCTGTTCATGAAGGAGCTGATCGAGGCCCGCAAATACCGGGCCGTCATCGACCGGTGCTACCCACTCGAGGGCGTAGTCGAGGCAACGAGATATGTCGAAACGTGGCAGAAGACCGGCAACGTCGTTCTGAACGTCAATCGGGCGAAGGGGAAGTCATGAGGGCGGTTGTCTACGACCACTACGGACCACCCGACGTCCTGCGAATCGAGGACGTCAGTCAACCGGTCACCAAAGAGGACGAGGTCCTCGTGAAGATCCACGCCACCACGGTCAACCGTATGGACGTCCATACCCGCGAGGCCAATCGACGCGGAGGCCTGGCCGTCAGCGTGCTGAGCCGTCTTGTCTCGGGGGTACGCGCACCGAGGCAGCGGATCCTCGGCAGCGAGTTTGCGGGTGAGGTCGCCGCGGTCGGCGCGGCCGTCACCGAATTCGCGGTCGGCGACCGTGTCTTCGGCAACACCGGCCTTGGGTTCGGCGCGCACGCGGAGTTCATCTGCATGTCGGAGAGCGCTCGAATTGCAAAGATGCCGGCCGGCATGACTTTCGAGCAGGCCGCTCCGATTTGCGACGGAGCGCTGAACGCGTTGTGGTGCCTGCGGCTGGCTCGACTCCAACAGGGGTCGACTGTTCTGATTTACGGCGCATCAGGCGCGATCGGCACCGCGGGTGTGCAGCTGGCCAAGTACTTCGGCGCCGACGTCACGGCGGTGTGCAACACGAAGAACCTCGAGCTCGTGAAGTCGCTTGGCGCCGACAGGGTGATCGATTACACGAAGGAAGATTTCACGACGAACGGCCAGGCGTATGACGTGATCTTCGACGCGGTCGGCAAGCATTCGTTCAAACGCAGCGAGGGCTCGCTCATGCCTGGTGGCAGATATCTGGCCACGGACGGGTTCACGAACGTGGTGCTCGGGTTGTGGACGCGGCGCTTCGGGGACAAGAAGGTCATCTTCCAGCTGCCGCCTCGATGGACCAAGCAGGACATCCTCTTGCTCAAGGAGCTCATCGAGACCGGGAAGTTCAGGCCCGTCATCGATCGCCGCTACCCCATGGAGGACGTGGTCGAAGCGGCCACGTATGTGGAAACCGAGCAGAAAACCGGAAACGTCGTGTTGACCATCGACCAGGACTCCGGATGAAGGCGATCGTCCAGAAGGTGTATGGG
>VBGM01000128.1:0-1291 GCA_005880855.1 Chloroflexota bacterium | reverse complement strand
GCGGTCACCGACAACGATGTGCTGGTCCGCGTTCGCGCGGCCGCGGTCAACCCTCTCGACTGGCACTCGATCAGGGGCGAGCCCTACCTGATGCGCCTGGGGATGGGCCTGCGCAAACCCAAGAAGAGCGAGGTGATGGGCGTCGACTTCGCCGGGACGGTTGAGTCGGTCGGCGCAAACGTGACTCAGCTCAAGCCGGGCGACGAGGTGTTTGGCGGGAGAAGCGGAGCTTTCGCCGAGTACCTGTGTGTTCCGCAGGATCGAGCGGTGGTGCTCAAGCCCGACAAGCTCACGTTTGAGCAAGCAGCGGCCGTACCGGTGGCGGCTGTCACCGCGCTGCAAGGCCTTCGCGACCACGGGCACATTCAGCCCGGACAGAAGGTGTTGATCAACGGCGCATCGGGTGGGGTGGGGACGTTCGCCGTGCAGATCGCCAGATCTTTCGGAGCCGAGGTGACCGCCGTCTGCAGCACGAGGAACGTCGACATGGTCCGACGCATAGGAGCGGACACGGTCATCGATTACACCAAAGACGATTTCACCCGCAGCGACCAGCGCTACGACCTGATGCTCGACATAGCCGGGACCCGCTCGTGGAGGGAGTGCAAGCGCGTGCTGGGCCCGAAGGCGACCTTCGTTGTCATCGGAGGGCCGAGTACGAATCGCCTGCTTGGACCTCTGACCCATACCGCCGCCATTGGTCTCACGTCGACGGGTGCGAGCCGCAAGGTGGTCCCTTTCTTTCTGGCGAGCCTCAAAAAAGAGGACCTGGTGTTTTTACAAGGGCTTCTCGAGGCAGGGAAACTGGCCCCGGTGATCGACCGGACATATCCGCTTAACGAGACCCCCGCCGCGCTCGCCTATATCGAGGTGGGACACGCTCGAGGGAAGGTCGTGATCACGGTATGAGCCGGCGCAAAAGCATGCTTGTAAGCGCGCCCGATCCCCTGGCTTACCGTTTACAGGAATTTATACGGTCGTTTTGACTTTCTGAACGTTCTCAAAGTAAGCGAGGAGACGGACCCGCTCTGTCTTCTCGCGGAATATCGGCCCACCGCATCGCCTGGCGAGGTCTTCGCGAAGTTGCCTGGGGGCAATGCGAAAACGCGAAATGCAGGCGAAAGGGAGGCGAAGCGACCATGGACGAGAGAAGAAGCATCGGAAGAAGAACCGGCGTCGATCGACGCGATGGTGAGCGCCGGACCACCACCCATCCAAATTCGACCACCGAGCGCAGGATGGCGATTCGCCGGCGGCAATTTCGGCGCAGCCTGTCGAACCGCCGGGCCTA
>VBGM01000127.1:8479-15426 GCA_005880855.1 Chloroflexota bacterium | reverse complement strand
CTGATGCCCACGTATTCATGAAATGACAGCGCAAAATGCTTTCTAGAGCACGCCGATACTCCCGAGTCCACGCAAGACGCGCAGCGCCTCATCGACATATTGGAAGCCGCGTCATGAGTGGGTACCCGGCTGTGATCGATGAAGTGCATCGTTTGTGGAGAACATGCCTGTTCCGCCGAACAGCCGGAGAGCGTTATCCCATTTGGGACCCGCTCTGAAGGCAGACTACCAGCGGTATATCGGCATTCGATTGTGACGTACTACGTAGATATCAAAGCTCTGAGCTTGGACGTTTCGACGTGACTCGAGGTTGTTCGGTCGAGCGGGGCCCGCTTCAAGCCTGAGGGTGCACACGGCAGGACCGTGGGGCACGTGGTTGTCCCGCCGACGCCGGCCTCCTCCCACTGTGACGTAGACGCCGGTCGCTCACCTCGATACATTTCACTGAGTGCTTCCTTGGCAACGCCTCCAATTCAAAGGTGCGTGGCCGTGATTGCGCCGCAGACGAGCTATGCCAGGACGGGCGATGTGAGTATCGCCTACCAGATCTTCGGTGAAGGCTCGGTGGATCTCGCATTCACTCCTTGGATCGGCGGCCTAGAGGTGGCATTGGAGCAGCCACGGTTCATGGCGTTCCTCGAGCGGTTGGCGGGGTTCGCGCGTGTCATCCGTCACGATCGTCGAGCGACTGGCCTATCTGATCGGGCTGCCTTGCTCCCCGACCTGGAGACGCAGGTAGATGACCTGGAGGCTGTGCTGAATGCCACAGGGTCCGCGTCCACTGCGATGTTGGGCACTGGAGCCGGCTTTGGCGTTGCCGCGATGTTCGCTGCAATGCATCCCGAGCGCACATCGGCATTGCTCCTTTTTGGGGCGAAAGCACGAAGTGCGCCATCCGACGACTACCGGTGGGGGCGATCCGAATCGGAGTTTCGTCGTTGGCTCCAATTGGTGGAGCTCGGCTGGGGTACAGAGGACTTTGCGGCTAAGTTCGTCGCTGACAATCCTTCGGTGAGCCAGGATCCTGAATTCGTCCGCTGGTTCGCAAAGACGCAACGCCACTGGGTGACTCCTGGCGCTGCTGCGGCTATGTTGCGTCAGTCGTATGAGACCGACGTCCGAGACATACTCCGGACCCTTCGGGTACCGACCCTTGTTATGGCGAGGGAGTGGCGAGATCCAGATGCCGACGAGTACCTTGCGTCAATAATTCCAGGTGCCGAGTTTGTGAGGCTTCTAGGCAGCGATGCGATGCCGTGGGCTGGCGACTTCGACGCGATTGTCGCCGAAATCGAGCGGTTCCTTCGGGTGCGCCGGATGCCGATGGCCATTGACACTGTCCTCGCCACCGTGCTCTTCACGGATATGGTCGGCTCTACTGCGCGCGCGGCCGCACTTAAAGACCGCAAGTGGAGTGAATTGGTCGCCGAGCATGACAGAATCGTGCGCGGGACTCTCGGTCGCTTTCGGGGACGGGAGCAGGACCACGCCGGCGATGGATTTCTGCTCATATTCGACGGCCCTGCGCGCGCTATCCGATGTGCTTGCGCAATCTCCGACGCACTTGGTCGATTTGGCATCGAGATTCGTGCCGGCGTGCATACGGGGGAATGTACGCTCGTAGATGGGAAGCTGCGCGGCATCGCCGTTCATATCGGCGCCAGGCTGCTCGAGATCGCGAAACCGGGACAGGTGCTCGTCTCTTCGACCGTCAAGGATCTTGTCGCCGGCTCCGAGCTAGCTTTCCACACAGTCTCAAGGGCGTGCCTGGAGATTGGCGAGTCTTCTCTGTGGAGCGAGGCTCCTGGCAGGCCCAGTAGGAGCTCGTCGTCAATAGGTAGATAGTTCGCGGCGGGGGCTTTGGCATAAACGGCAACAGCGTGGGCAAGGCGTCTGAAGACGGCACCTCCATTGCATTCCAGCGGGCAGGCGACGGTCCGGTAGTGACTCTCGTGGACGCCGCGGAGGTTTCCGAGGCTGGAGGCCGATGGCGGCGCTGCGCTGCCCGTGGCCACACTGAAATCAGCCTCATCCATGTCATCTCCCGATCGGCGAGCGGCAGGTGAGCCTCGGAGCGCCGAGCTAGCGGCTGCAAGTGCGTCCCACCGCCCAGGCCTACTCCGTCGGCTGGCCCCGAGAGCGGACGCTGGCGATCGCCAAGGGTGCATTCTGAACCCAATTTGTGCCCCTGGCCATCCCCACTGTCAGCCGCAAAGATGCGATTTTTCCACTAAGGAAATTTCAGGAGTACGCTTTCGCAACGTAGCGGGATGCGTCGCCATGCATCGGGGAGAATGTCCATGTCGAAGCCCAGGCTTTACGGACCCAGCATCGGTGCCCTTCTCGCAGTCTGGCTGTCGAGCGGAATCGCGGTCGCGGGCGATCCTGTTGACAGCAACAGCGCGCTCGCGGGCAGCGGCGGAGGCTGCTTCGCGCCTCCGATCGTGCAGACGAGCCCCTTCGACCAGCTGCCCGCGGTCAACCCGGAATGGGCGCCGGTTGTCAACGGCAGCGTGCCCTTTTCGGCGCCCATCCTCGTCCACGGCACAGCGGTTGACTCGCACATTTCGCGAGAAGACTTTCCGGCCGGGCACGTCCGCTTCGACCAGAACACCGACATCTCGCTCGACGCGGGCGACGCAGCCTTCCTGGCGACCGGCAATCTCGCTGGGGGCGGAAGTCCAGTGCTCGAGCTCGAGTGGGAGACCGGCAGCTACCCGGCATGGGCGTGGGCCGGTGAAGGCGACCGGATTGTCGCCCTCGGCCGCTGGATCTTCGATTGCGGCCACCCCGACCCGATACCCGGCCACAAGCTGGGAACGAGCATTCCTTGCCTGACCGATGCCGATCAGCCTGCCGGGATTCCATGCATCGGCGCGATCTTCAACTACCGAAGCGAGATGCACCCCCCGCAGGCGGTGGCCGTAATCCGTTCGGGTAGGGCCGCGAAGCTTGATGTCGGCGGACACGCGGTTCCGGTCTCGCAGGCGGACGTCATCGTGAGCCCAGATGGAGGCGGAGCGGGTGACGCATGCGTCGTGATGCACAAGACAACTCTGAACGCGATCCTGGGCGCGCCATGCTTCCCACTGTCGGCGCCGCTGGCGCTAATTCCAGTCGGCGGCACGGCGCCGCTGAACTCAGGCGATTTCAGCTTCGACGTTCCGCTCCCGGCGGTCCCCGGCGGTAGGGACCCCGTGCTGCGTGTGACGCCACGTGGTACCGCGCTTGTGCCCGCCAACCTCGAGGTGACGCCCCAGCTCGATGGTCCGACTCCTCACTATCACATCACCGTGCGGATGACGGAACCCGTGGGGGGACACCTTCCCACGGGCTTCGCGGCGACGCTGCTCGCGGGCTGGCGCCAAGCGCCGGATTCACCCGTCGTCCACGTTCGCGTGACGCTGGACGGCGTGACCGTCAACAACGCGCTGAAGTCTCCGCAGCCAGGAGTTTCGATTCCCGCCGGTTGGAAGATGGAGGCGAACGTCAATCGTCAGTGGCAGGAGATCGGCGGGTTGGGCCATGTCGACGGGTCGTCGACGGGGCAGTTCATCGCCGCCCCGGCCATGTTCGATGAGTTCGTGCCGCGATCCGGAGAGGTCACGCTGCACGTCGACGCAGCCAGTACGAACTGCGTCGACACGCTGTTCGGCCAGTCGCTGCTGACGGATCTGATCCACTTCGGCTTCAATCCGGCGGACCAGTCGACGCTGCCGGCTGCGCTGCAGCTCGGGCTGGCGTGCCTCAGCGCAACCGAGCGCAATGCCGGCTCGGTAGAGGTCGGCTTTGGCGCTCCGAAGTTCGGGGCGACGGATGCGACCTATGAGGTGGCGAGCAGCAACGGTGCTTACACGCTTCGATTCCATATTGAACGCGTGGAGGATGATGGCTCTTAGTCGGAAACACCGAGTCTTCAGGATCGAGGCCGCGCCCTAAACAGCCACAAACCTGAATCGGCACGCTGCGGCCTGATCCGTTGTCCGAGCACGACGTTCGTCCTGGTCACCTCAGCCCGACCAGCCGGCCACCAGCGCGCCGAACGGCGAACTGACCGCCAGCCGTCTGCCGTGAAGGACGAGCGGTCGCGCTTGGATATCGCGCGGATTCTGGTGGACCCTGATGGACTAATCGACCTCAGATCGTGCCCGAACTCGCGTATTCGGGATACCGCGCGCGGTAACCGGCAGCTCTGCCGATTACCGCGAGCACAGGAAACACGAGATCTTGCACGAACAACGGTGGGCTCGCGATCCTTATGAAATCGGCGACTGCGGTCAAGAGCACGGTTGCTTGCAGGAGGTGCATGTCGCCTGACGGGAGAAGCTTGCCGTCACGGCTGAGACCAAAGTAGGTCTCGAAGAAAAGCTCTGCCGACTCGAGCGCTGGACGGTGCTCGTAATAGATCCGCATCACGCCCGGTCCGGCATTCCACTGACTGTGGGGGACGCCGACAGGGCAAATGATGACCTCACCCTGACGGCCAGTCCCGGTCTGATTGCCGATTTTGTACCCGTAGACGCCGTCGAGCACCACAAAGCGCTCCTCCTGGCTCGGGTGCAGATGCGACCTGACCACGTACGGGCCGGCCTGGGAGGTCAGCTCGGCCCGAAAGAGCTCGCCGTTGGAAGACTCAGCTGTCGAGCGAAACACCAGGCGCTCGCCGGTCTGAGGGCTCTCGATCACGGTTCCGACCTTGATCATGCCCGCTACCGGCGCAGTATCGATCGGATGACTGCTTTGCCGATGACGACCGGATGATTGAGCGCCGCCGCGATTTTGCCAGCGCGCGAATTGGGGTCCCGCGCCACGCCCAGTTGAGTCAGCGGGGTGCCGATGTCGAAATAGGTCCTCTCGCAAGTCATCCGGTCAACTTCGAAAATGAAGACGATGATCAGACGAAAGTCGACCTTGCGGCCGGTCGGTGGCAGTCCACGCCAATTCCCACGGTGGGTGCCGGTGAACCGACCCTCCACGATCACCGCGTCCGACGCGTGGTGGAATGACTCTGGGTGAAACTGGAAGTCTGGGAACCCTTTTTTGTTCTCCTGGAGAAGAGCATTCACGCCGGAGTGGCCATCCCAGACCTCTCCGGTGGCAACTATCTCGTAACGCGGATGGGCGAAAGCGGCGATGCATCGATCGAAGTCGTGCGCGTTCTCGGCCTCCATGTGTTCGCGGACAGTTGCTTCGCGCTGCTCGCGGATCTTGGTGCTGTCGAGCACCGGGTAAGTATGCCGGTGCTCATTCCCAAGGTCGCGGCGACCCAAGGTCGTGGGGCGCTGGCGGGCCCTCGCACGTGGCATTGGACCGCGCCCAGCCGTCGCCGGCACAGCGCAACGATCCGGGGCCTCGATGCGTGCTTTCAGTCACGACCGCGAGCCCGACCACCGCGCATGTGCGCGTGCAGGACGGTACCTGCCGCGATTCTTCACCGACGACCTGACCTTCGTCCGATCGGCCGGAGGGCCGTGGCAGATCATCTCGAAGGTCTGGCACTTCGAACTCCTGGACGAAAGGGAGTTCGCTGCAGGCACAAAGGCGAGTTAGCACGGCGCGCGAGGGTCCGGCAGTGCATGTCCCGGACAGATTCCACAAGCGTGACCACACAGCGCCGGCGACAAATCGTGCCAACGGTGTTGCTCCATGGCACACAGCGAACGCGAATTGCGAATTCTGAAGGCGGCGATTCGATCTGTTAACCGCAAGGAGCGTTCCGCGCGATGACAGCCAAGATGACAGCCAAGCTGGCAGACGACTGCGGACGAGCGGACGACTGCGGATTGGCGACCTCCGCGATTTAACTCGAGCGGACCCTGATGGACCGCAGCGGATGCCAGGCCCGCGGTCTTCAAAACCGTTTGCGGGCTTCGAGAATCTAAGGCGAACCCTTCCGTCTCTGAATGCTGTTGGGGTACGTTGCGCGCATCTTCGTATACGTGTCCGGGGCGCCTATGATGCCGATAATCGAGGTATCGCGAGCGTATCGCCGCGCCTTTGAGACCCGTGACGAAGGAACGCCGACCCATCGAGCTACGGTTTCCGGTAGCCAGGCTACGGACACAAGATTGATAAGCACAGCACGAATATCGGAGTAGAGTTAACTCTGGCCCCGAGGGACACGCGCGCCGGAGTCGGAGTTGGTCGCAAGACCGGTTCCGAAGCCGGAGAGGCGATCCGTTGGGGTCATTTGTTTTCAGCCGAGGACCGGACCCCGCGTGTCTGGGCGATGCAGCAGGCCGCGCCTCAGCGCGCGGTCAAAGTTTTTTGGCACGCGGTCGGACGAAGCGTATGGTGGCAGTTAGCGGACCGCTCCCCAGCCCGTTACATCTTTGAGCTGAATTGGCGGAAATGCCGAGCGGCCCGCTTACTTTGCGGGAGCGCGTTCGTGCCTCGTCGCCCTCGCCCGTTTAGGCGTGCCGCCTGGCCGGTAGTGGTTTCTGCCCTGCTGGGCTCATTCCTGTTCGCCATCTATGGCATCCGCAGGATTATTTGGCGCTCGACGCGGCAGCCGCGATCATGTTGGCTGCCGGTCCGCTTGAAATTGGCGTCCTGATGGCGATAGCCGTGGCAGTCGTTTCAGGGCTTACGAATCCTCTTTCCCCGGACCAGAACGCAGTGGCATGGCTTTTGCTGGCGGTCCTTCTCCTCGGATTCCTCGCGGTTCGCGCGGTTACGCGGGCCGGACCACGGAGGGAATCTGCGACGCTGCCGGCCTGAACCGCCCACTTGCGGTGTCGGTCCGGCAGCACGAAGATGGAGCAGCGGTTTCCCAAAGTCGATGGCCGTGGGTCAGCCGGCGCGCGCGATCGCCAGGCGGCCCTCAGGGACATCCTCGGGCCCTTTGACCAAGAATGAAATCTCCGAGAAGCCGGCCGCATCCAGGAGTGCGGCGACCTGGTCGTCGTTGTCGTACAGGATGTTCCCTTCCTCGGGAAATGAAAGCT
>VBGM01000127.1:0-8372 GCA_005880855.1 Chloroflexota bacterium | reverse complement strand
AGGTCGACGGGGGCCAACCCTGACAAGGTGGCGACGTCCCCCTGCAAAAGGGTCAAGCGTCCTGCCTGAATAGCGTCGACATTGTGCCGCCTCGACTGCGCCAGCATTTCGGGAGAGATGTCTATGCCCCAGACCTGCGCTTCGGGGAAAGTCGTAAGCATGTGCGCGAGGGCGATACCCGGCCCCGGTCCCAGCTCGACCACGCGGTTGACATCGCCAAAAGGTAGGCGACTGATCTGATCGACCGACCAGGCGCTGAACGGTGCGTTGCTACGCGCCATGACCCGGCCGATGAGGTCACCCAGGAGTCCCCGTGGACGGCCGAATTGGCGCGCTATGGTGTGTCGGACAAACCCTGGCGGTTTCACGATGCCGCACCAGCGGGTGCAGTTGCCGCTATCCCAACGAGACCCAGCACGTCGGCCATGCGATCCTCCAAAAGGAAGTGCCCCGCGTCTGCGCAGCGGGTGACGATGCAGTCGGCAACCGCCGACCCGTAGGAGTCACCAAACGAGGTCCTCAGCAGGCTGTCCTGATCTCCTTGCCAAACCCGGACCGGACCGCGAACCTCGTCGGGGCGAAAGCCCCAAGCCGACAGGAGAACTTGCATATCCTGGGTGGCTCCGCGCCCACCCTGACGCGTCATCTCGGTTACTGCCTGGAGGAGGCCCGCGGCCACCTGGGGGCGTTCGACAACCTCCAGATCAGCAGGTGCCAGGCCACGGACGGATATCCGATGTGACATCGGCGGAAAATGTCGGGCGAAGAAGCCGTAGACGCCGAACATCCTCGTCATGACCCACGGGCGCCGCTGGACGAGGCGCCACATCCCGGCTACGTCGCCCAAGATCCCGAGCCCCTCAGGACCATCCAACGGCCCCAGGCCGGCCATGACAAAGATGCTGCTTACGCGCTCCGGCATTCGGTAGCCGCAGGCCAACGCATATGGCCCACCGGCCGAAAAGCCGACCACCGCGAACCGCTTGATGCCAAGGGCGTCGACCAGCTGGGACACGTCATTTGGCCAGTCCAGTAGAGTCCGGCCGGAGCTGGGATCGGAGTTACCGAAGCCCGGCCGATCGACACCGATCAGTCGCACCCCAGTCCTCGCCGCGAGCCCTGCGCCGCCCCATGCGTCCAAACGGCAGCCGGGAATGCCATGGAAGTAGAGGAGCGGCTGCCCGGAAGGATCTCCTCGCTCCAAGAAGGCGAGTATTCGGCCGTCGCGCAGCCGCAACTCGCCCTCGATGCCGGCGTCCGCCTTCCGCGTCTCCTTCTCAATGCCTACTTCCACGTCCCATCCTCCAAAGCCGAGCCAACCCCTATTAACTAGAGGGCCACTCGTATCGATAGAGTGCTACCCTACACCCGGTGGCAAAGGCCGTCAAGCGCACGCGCAACTACAACGTGTCCTTCCGTCAGGAACAGGCCCAAATGACCCGCCAACGCATCCTGGATGCCGCCCGCCGGCTCCTGATAAAGGGCACCTACAGCAGCGTGACGATGGAAGACATCGCCCAAGAAGCAGGGGTCGCGTACCAGACGGTCTATGCGGTCTTCGGAACCAAGCTCCAGGTAGCTAAGGACGTGATCCAAGCCGGGTTCCACTTTGAGGCGGTGGATGAGCTCGTTGCCCGCGCCAATGCGACCCCCGATCCGGAGGTCGCGATGCGCATCGGTGCCCAGATCTCACGGCGGATCCACGAAACCTGCGCAGATCTTGTCCGCTTCATGCGCGAGTCCGGTGATGCCGAGCTGCTGGCGCGCTATCACCAAAACGAGGAAATGCGACTCAGCCAGCAAGCTCATATCCCGGCCCTTCTACAGCGCAGCGGCAGACTCCAGCCAGGGCTGTCTCAGTCCGACGCGCTTGCGGTGCTCTGGGCTATGACCGGAACAGACTTCTATTCCCTCCTGGTCTTTCAGCGGGGTTGGACGCCGTCTCGCTATGAGGACTGGCTGGGCACCGCACTGATCAGCCTGCTCCTCGTGCCGGCGAAGCGGGTCAAACCCCCGACCCTGCCGCCACGATCTCGCAAGCGATGACATTTGGCTCGAGGCAAGCGGCGCCCATGTTCCAGGATTACCCGCACCGGAGACGGAAATCGCGGTGAGGTAGAGCGGGACCCTGGGCTACGTAGCCGGCTGATCCAAACCAGCCTCGCGACCCGCGACATCCTCAGGTTCCCGGCTGTCCACCAGGGTGTCTATTAGCCCACTGGTTATCCAGGATCTCGCGCACTCCGGAGGTCGGGGTGACGAGGAGAGTGCGAAGAGCGTCCAAAAAGGGGAGCCGAATCCTGTCAGTCACGGTGCCTCCTCCTTATGCCCTCGAACTTATCGGACCTTCTTCTCCCTGATGGTCGTGCGCCAGGATTCCTCCAGGCGGTGCATCTGGTCGACGGTTTGCTGCTGACTCCAGTCCATGCCGACGAAGCGGGCATAGTTGCCGCCGAGCATGCGAGCCATGTCGGTTTCTGGAATCGTCGGCTCGTCCTCACCGGCCACGTCGTTGACGAGCGCGAACTTAGGTAGGAGCGTGTCAGGGAACTCGAAGCCCGGATAGTCCGTGGCCCAGCAGATCCGGTTCCAGGGGCAGCCAACCTGGCGGGCCCGCTGCAGAAACTCGTATGTCTGTCGCCGGTTCATGGTGCTGTTGAAAAAACTGATGTCCATCCAAACGTTTCGATGCCGCGAACCAAGAATCAGGCACTCGTCGACCCACGGAAAACCTGTATGGGCAACGAGGAGGCGCAGGTTGGGGAACGCTCGAGCCACATCGTCGAGCAGCACGGGCCACCCGTACATGAGCACGGTGTCGGTGACGGGCGTGGTCGAGAGATGGATCATCACCGGGATGTCAAGCTCTTGCGCCTTGGCGAAGATGGGATAGGCAAGGTCCCGGTCGTTGACTGCGTAGTGGTCGTACATCGGATAGAGCTTCAAACCGGTGAGCCCGAGCTTGGTGACCGCGCGCTCGAGCTCGGCCACCGCCGCCTTGACACCGCGATACTTCGGATTCACCGCGGCCATGCCGATGAATTTGTCGGGGTACTTCTTGGCAAGGGCTGCGATGTAGTCGCATCCCTTGTCGATTGTCTTGGGCCCTTCGACGCCAGTCACGCCGGTGATGTCCACGGTCCCCCGGATTTCGTACCTGGTGTAGTCGGATGGGGCGACGGCGAGGATCGTGCACTTGTCGACGTCGGGATGATCGTCGATCAGCGTGTCAGGGTCGATCGGCTTCCACAGATACTCGAGGCCGGTCCAATCCGCTTCGGTTGGATCGCGATCGATCGGCAGGTCTCCCTTGCCCTGGAAGAACCCCATCGTCATCTCTTTGATGAAGCGCTCGTAGCCTGGATACAACCCGGCGGTGAGGATGTGGTTGTGCCCGTCGATGATCATGAGGGCTCTTCTCCTCGGGGCCTCGGCCCCCTAGGCGGCGGCAGGCACGTTGGCGAGCTGCCCCCGCTGCTTGGTTTGGAGCTCCATTCGAACTAGGTTGAAATCATAGTCCGCACGAGGAACTGTTCCGGTCTGACAGGTGGATGCCCTGGACCGCCGATCCTACTCTCGACGCCGGCACAGGAACAGGTCCCGGATTCGCTCGTGGCTTACGACCGACGCTGTAAATCCGACCTTCCGCAGCAGCCGTCGCCACACCGCACGCGCGAAGAGGCCATGGGTTTGGCGTTCGTGAACGACCTGCACGTCCCCACGCTCGTCGCGGAGCAGGATTCCGAAGTCAACCAAGATGGTGGTGTCGCTCGGGTCCGGATCCGTTGTCCACTGCACGTAACGGAGACCGCGGTCCTCTCGATCGTAGCCGCCGTGGTCTGAACTTGGAACAAAGGTTTCACGGAGCTCATCCGGCACGAACAGGGCAATGCCTCCCGGCCGGCAGTGAACGAATGCCGTCTCCATAACCGCCTGCAGATCCGACTCGGTGGTCATATGGCAGACCGCGTCGTGAACAAAGACCGCATCAAAGGTCTTGCCCAACCGCAGAGTTCGTATGTCGCCTAGAAGGTGATCGCACTCCGGATTCAACGCTCGACTGACCGCCAGCATCTGGGGCGACACATCCACAAGAGTCATCGCGTAGTGAGCTTTGAGATGGAAGGCGACATTTCCGCTGCCAGATCCAAGGTCGAGCACCGTACGCGGGCGCGGTTTGCGCGAGTCGCGTAGAAGGCGATCAAAAAAGGCAGCTTCTTCCCGAAACTCAGCTGGGGGAGCCATGATCGGCCACCATTCGGCAAGTTCGTTGTAGAGCTTCATGAAACGCTAGTCGATACGTTACAGACAGCTCGGTGACGCTTGCTCCCTGCGATCAGGTCATGGCCGGAACTCTAGGCAGCTCCTCGATGGCGGCGTCGATCCTCGACTGTGAGAGCTCGACGTCCTCGAGCTTGCCGGCGAAGTACGCGTCATACGCCGACATGTCGAAGTGGCCGTGCCCGGACAGGCCGAACAGGATGGTCCGCTTCTCGCCCGCCTCTCGAGCGGCAGCCGCCTCCTGAGCCACGGCGCGCAACGCGTGGGCCGACTCCGGAGCGGGCAGGAATCCTTCGCACCGTGCGAACCGCACTGCTTCTGCAAAGCATTCGTTTTGCTTGTAGGCGCGAGGCTCGACGATCTTGTGGTCGACCAGCATGCAGAGCGAAGGCGCATCGCCGTGGTAGCGAAGTCCGCCCGAATGAATCCGATCCGGGATGAAGCTGTGGCCGAGCGTGAACATCTTCACGACCGGTCCCATGCCGACTGCGTCGCCGAAGTCATATGCGTAGACCCCGCGAGTGAGCGTCGGACAAGCGGCCGGCTCCGCGGCGATGAAACGCGTGTGCGGCATCGCGCCCTTCAGCCTGTCGCCGATGAACGGATACGCGAGGCCCGCGAAGTTGGACCCTCCGCCGACGCATGCGATCACCACATCGGGGTATTCACCCGCCAGCTCCATCTGCTTTTTGGCCTCGAGGCCCATTACGGTCTGGTGGAGGAGGACGTGGTTGACCACCGACCCGAGCGAGTACTTCGCGTCGTCATGCGTGGCGGCGTCTTCGACCGCTTCCGAGATCGCGATGCCGAGGCTGCCCGGCGAGTCCGGGTCTTGCTTCAAGATGCCGCGTCCGGCGTTGGTCAGATTGGAGGGGGATGCGAACACTGTCGCGCCCCACGTCTCCATCATCGCCCGGCGATACGGCTTTTGCTCGTACGACACCTTCACCATGTAGACGGTCACCTCGAGGCCGAACAGCGCCCCCGCAAACGCGAGCGCCGAGCCCCACTGACCGGCCCCGGTCTCGGTGGTCAGACGTTTCACGCCCTCCTTGGAGTTGTAGTAAGCCTGGGGCACCGCAGTGTTCGGCTTGTGCGAACCAGCCGGGGAGACACCCTCGTACTTGAAGTAGATGTGCGCCGGCGTGTCCAGCGCCTTTTCCAGGCGGTCGGCCCGATAGACGGGGCTGGGGCGCCAGATGCGATAGACCTCGCGCACTTGATCGGGGATCTCGATCCAGGGCTCGGCCGAAACCTCTTGCGCGATGATCGCCTGCGGGAAGATCGGCGCCAGGTCGGCTGGACCCATCGGTTGCAGCGTCTGAGGGTTCAAGTACGGCGCGGGCGGCGCCGGCATGTCGGGCAGGATGTTGTACCAGCGCTCGGGGATGTCACTCTCGTCAAGAAGGATCTTCTTGGTCACGGCTCCCAGCCTCCTGAATCAGTTCGGAAGGTGCCCGGCCAAGAAGCGTAGCTCTAGACGGCCCCCTTTGGACGCCAGCGCCGGTGGCCGCCGTTCGGGGCGCCGTCCCGGATCAATTCCAGGCGGGGCCGAGGGCCGTCTGTGCGGCCCGATGGGGGCTTCCGGCTTCCGCGTTGAAACTGCACCGGCCAGGTCATGGCAACGTCCTGGTCGGCCGCCGCATGTAGAGTCCAGGCGGGGTCGTAAAGGTGCGCTCGCCCGAGCGCGCAGAGGTCGGCCCGGCCGGCCAGGATGATGCTGTTGACGTCGTCATACCCACTGATCGCCCCCACGGCGATGGTGGCGACACCCGCCGCGTTTCGAATCCGGTCCGCAAAAGGGGTCTGGTAGCTTCGCCCGAAGCTCGGCTGCTCTTCAGCAATCGTCTGACCGGTGGAGACGTCGACCGCATCCACTCCATGCGCCGCGAACGCGCGTGCTGCCTCAACCGAGTCCTCAGCGCTCAGGCCGCCTTCGTACCAATCCACTGCCGACACCCGCACCGTCATCGGCTTGGCGGCCGGCCACTCTGCTCGGATCGCGTCGAACACCTCGAGCGGGTAGCGGAGCCTGTTTTCCAGGCTGCCGCCGTACTCGTCGCGACGCACATTGGTCAGCGGCGAGATGAAGCTCGCCAGCAAGTAGCCATGCGCGCAGTGCAGCTCGAGTAGATCGAATCCGGCGCGCACCGCCATACGTGTCGCGTCGACGAACTGATCCCGCACCTGATCCATATCCGCACGAGTCATCTCTCGAGGGATCTGGCTCGCGCCTAGGTAGGGGAGAGGCGAAGGGGCGACCAGGCCCCAGTTGCCGGCTTCCAGCGGCTCGTCCATGCCTTCCCACATGAGCTTCGTCGAACCCTTGCGCCCGGAATGACCAAGCTGGATGCCGATCTTCGCCGGTGTCTGCCCATGCAAGAAATCAACCAATCGGGTGAAAGCCGCCTCGTGCTCCGGCCTGTACATGCCGGCGCACCCGGGTGTGATGCGTCCCTCGCGTGAAACGCAGACCATCTCGGTCATGACCAGCGCGGCGCCTCCCAGCGCCTTGCTGCCAAGGTGCACCAGGTGGAAATCGCCGATCAATCCGTCGTCGGCCGCGTACATGTCCATCGGCGAAACGATCACACGGTTGGCGAGCTCGAGCTCGCGCAGCCGGATCGGGGCGAACATCGGCGGCACCGGCTCGCGGCCTTGGTTGAACCACCGGTCGACCTCGGCCACGAACTCGGGATCGCGCACCTTGAGATTCCCGTACGTCACACGCCGGCTACGAGTGAGCAGGTTGAAGGCGAACTGAAGCGGCTCCTGGCGCGTGTACTGCGAGATGTTCTCAAACCACTCGAGGCTTGCCTGCGCGGCCCGCTGCGCACTCTCGACCACGGGCCGGCGCTCGGCTTCGTATGCGGCTAGCGCGTCGTCCACGCCGGCGTTTTCGTGCAAGCACGCAGCCAGCGCGAGCGCATCCTCCATCGCCAGCTTCGTTCCCGAACCAATCGAAAAGTGTGCGGTGTGGGCGGCGTCCCCGATCAGGAGCAAGTTGCCGTGCCGCCAACATCGCGTGCGCACAGTCGCAAAGCGGATCCAGCGGCTGTTGTTGGCGAGAAGGGGCTGTCGTTGCAGCGCGTCCGCGAACATGTCGGCGCAGAACGCGATTCCCTGCTCGTCGCTTTCTCCGGGCTTCCATGAGCGCTCCGCGGCGTCGATTTGACCGCTCCGCGTCCAACTGCCCTCCTCGAGCTCGACGATGAAGGTGCTCATCGAGTCGCTGTAGGGATACGCGTGTGCCTGCACGGTGCCGATATCTGTTTCGGCGATGAAAAACTTGAAGGCGTCGAAGACCAGGGGCGTGCCCAACCACATGTAGCGCGCGCGCCGTACATCGAGCAGCGGCTGGAACACGTCTGCATGCGCGCTTCGGGTCAGGCTGTTGACTCCATCGGCCGCGACCACCAGGTCGAATGAGCTGCGCAGCGCCGCGACGGGAGGCGCCGGCTCGCGATAGTGGATGGTGACGCCGAACTCCTCGCACCTCTCGCGCAGGATCGCTAGCAGCCGCTGCCGGCTGATGGCGGCGAAGCCATGGCCTCCCGAGGTGAGGACATGCCCGTGGTAATGCACGTCGATGTCGTCCCAGGTCGCAAAATCCTTGGAGAGCCGTTGATAGAACGCGGCGTCGGCGTCCTCGATGCCTCCGAGGGTCTCGTCCGAAAAGACGACACCAAACCCAAAGGTGTCGTCGGCGGCATTTCGCTCCCAGACCTCGATTTCGTGCTGCGGGTTGAGCAGCTTGACCAGCGCCGCCAGGTACAGCCCTGCCGGCCCGCCACCGATGATCGCGATGCTGAGGGTCTTCTTCGCGGCCCTCAGCTCCTTTCCCGCAGCCGGAACCGCTGCAGCTTGCCAGTCGCCGTCCGTGGCAGCCCATCGGCGAACTCGATCGCACGCGGGTACTTGTAGGGAGCGATCTGGCTCTTGACGAAATCCTGCAGCGTCTTCGCCGGCTCCGGGCCGAGCTCCACGCCCGGCCGAAGCACCACCACCGCCTTGACGATCATGCCCCGCTCCTCGTCGGAGACGCCGACCACCGCCGCCTCGGCAACCGCCGGATGCCGCAGCAGTGCCTC
>VBGM01000023.1:12612-46322 GCA_005880855.1 Chloroflexota bacterium | reverse complement strand
TTCAGTTTAGACTGCGGGGTTCGTGGTCAGACTCATCGCCCTGGCCGTCGCGCTCGTTCTGGCCAGCGTCTGCCAGAGCACGCCGCAGCCAGTACCGACCCCCACTCCGAGCCCATCGCCTCACACAGCAGTGGCCGATGCCGTGCTGCAGCAGAGCGAAGTTCCGAACGGACTCAATCTCTGTGCGGGGTCGGGACCATTCGACGCATACATCACGAACCTGCAGTCGTCTCAGCCCGAGCTCGCCGGCCGCCTCAACGACCAATGGCTGTCGCTGCGCACACAAGGAGCGACCGGCGCCGCCATCTCGCTGTACTCCTCTAACGATTCGGCCTGCACGGCGGAGCTCGCCTCAATATCCAAGTCAAAAAGCGCGGCAGCATTCGTGGCCGTGTTTGCGGACGAAGGCCAGGCCGACCGGGCCTGGCAGACAGGAGTGCTTGGTTTCACGCCTCCGGCGCCGGGCGAGCTGCCGCCGGGATTGAGCCGCGGCACCCCCACCGGGCTCGGCCCGAGCGCCTGGATCTACGACCGCTCGCCGGTGCGGCTGGCGTGCTGGCACAAGTCGGTATTCGTGGCGCTCGTCGTGCTGACCAACCTCGACCTCAACGCGTTCAGGGCCGCGACGGCCGCCGTCAATGCTCGCCTAAACTGAACCCCTCGCGCGCCTGTAGCTCACCGGATAGAGCGCTTGCCTGCGGAGCAAGAGGCAGCAAGTTCGATTCTTGCCAGGCGCACCAGCTTGCCTCAAATTTGTTGTGACGTGAGGATCGCTGAGGGTACTAGACCGAACCTAAGTTTGCAGGATCGGCAGGCCCGCGTCACTGGGTAGGCGCGTGGAGGATTGGCACATGAAGCGTCTTTTGATGGGGTTCATGGTGGCGGCGGTGGCTGCAATCGGATTCGGCGGCGCGGGCGCGTTCGCCGGTGCCAACGGGCAACTCCAGGCCTTCGGAACCGGCACGGTCACGATTACGGGAGCCGACAGCGCGACCATCGTCAACGCCAGCGGCCAATTTGGCGGCGTCTACATCCAGTCCAAGAGCCAGAGCGGCATGCTGCTCAATGCCGTCACCTTCTCGTTCGTATCAGGCGGTGACGTGACCGGTGGCGCCCCAAGGTTCAGCATCCCGATCAACACCGACGGCGGGGGCGGCAGTGTCGCGGGATACGCCTTCATCGACGCGGCGGGCTGCGGTGGAAAGTCCGGTGGGGCCACCACGGTCAGCACCTCATCGTCGCTCTGCCACGTCAACTTCCTGAGCGTGGACTACCCCAACTGGGCCGCCTTGGCGCTCGCTTTTCCGACCGCCCGTGTTGCCCAGGGTCACTTCCCGTTCATCATCGCCGACGGATCGGCCGGAAGCTACGCAGTGAGCAGCATCGTTCTTACCTAGCGCTCAACCGATAAAGCCGACAGCCGGGCCAGGGGCGGCGCTTGGCGACGCCGCCCTGGCCCTTTCGCGCCAGCCATCGGCTAATGCTTCTTGAAAAGCACCTCTTCCCTGTGCCTCAGTTTGAGAAGAACTTCTGCAGGCCGGACTCGAGGGCCTGGGCGATCTTGTCCTGACCCGCAGGATCGCTAGCGACCTGCGCCTCGGAATGGTTGGTGACGAACAGCGGCTCGACCAGCGCCCCTGGCATCTGGCTCGGATTGTCGACCCATCCGGCCGACGGCGGGCCGAGCTCGATGAGATGGCCGTAGGTCTTGCCGGAGATGGTCAGTGTCGGCGCAGCGAGCTGGTCGTCGGTCCACACACCGCGATCGGGAACGCCCAACCGAGCGACCAGGGCCGCTTGCAGGCTCGTCGCCAGTTTGCGATTGGCGGCGGCGAATGGGCGAGCTGCGTCATAGAAGGTCTCGGTGCCCCCGACAGTGGGATCCGAGAAGCCGTCGAAATGAATGGAGACGAGAACATCGGCGCCGGCGGCATTCGCGCATGCTGCTCGGGCCGCCAGGTCACGATGCACGCCGCTTGATGTGATCGCGCCGTAGTTGGAGTCCGTGGCAGCCAACTTGATGACGGTGGTGTCCTGTGTTCGCGCCATCACCACCACGTATCCGTCATTCCTGAGCGCGGCCATCAGGCGTGTCGCGACCGCAAGCGTGGCGTCCTTCTCCTGCACAGTGCGCCCCGAGGCGCTCGTGCCGACCACGCCGGGGTCGAGACCGCCATGGCCGGCGTCGACGAAGACCGTCTTGTTGGATCGGCCGTGCGTGGGTGCGAAGCTCATGCAGGCGCCCGCTTCGAGGCCGGCCAGGGCCGGTTGTGAGCCGGTCGGTTTGGTGACACTCCTGTTCCCGTCAGGCTGCCGGAAAGCGTCGATGACACGTGGGACTGCGAGGGCGAGCGTGGCTACGAGCGCGCATGCAAGCGCTGTGCGGAACAGGGCGGAAGCGGCCTGTCGACGCCGAGGGCGGGCTGAGACGTGGCGCGAGTTTGCGATCGGCCCGCGTAGTGTAACGGGCTCGCGTTCTGACCGAGATGGGTCAGCGGATGCGGCTGTTCTCCGCCATGGCGGCCTTCTTCGCGGCGGTGGTGTCGACATTGAGCAACACGAGAATGACCATGAACTGTTTGTTCTGCCAAACAGCGACATAGAAGGATTGGTTGGAGATCGCGATCGTGAGCACGATCGAGTTCGGGCCCAATCCGGTGTCCTTGCCTTCCACAACCGGTACCTGTGAGGTCTTCAGCGACGCGGCGCTGAAGCCGAATATCGAATCGCTCTTGTAGCCCTTTTCGGCGCTCGCCTGGTCTTTGAACTGAAAAACGAAGTTGACGACGAGCTTGTAGGTTGCGCCGCCGATCTGCGATCCGTTGGTTTCCACGCTCTTGCAGTGATCGGTCGAGTCTGTATAGAACTCAACTTCGGCAGCCGTGGCGCCGTCTTTTTGCGCGGCTGCCCATCCGTCGCTGGTTGTCTTGTAGGTACTGGGGTCCTTGGTCTTGATCTTGTTCAGGTAGCTGTTGATGTCACCGGACAGGTCGCACCGGTGCAAGCCACTCGGAAGGTCACCCGACTTCACCGCCACGCTCGCCGCGGTAGGCGCAGTCGCGCCTGAACCGCCGATCGGGCCACACGCGACCACGATCAACAGCAGCGCCAATGTCAAGAGTGAACCCCGCATGCGGCCTACTCTACGGGACGAGCTCGATACGGCATCCCATCTAAAAGAAGATCGTTTGGCGCCGCATGAGCACGCAACAAGCGCCCCACGTCGGATCGAGTGTGGCAACATGCAAACGGCCTCGATATGCCCCACGACCTGCAGGCCGCCACGTCTGAATACATCGGCTGGCTTCAGCTCGAGGCGAACCGCAGCCCGAACACGGTTCGCGCGTATCAGTCCGAGCTCCGTAAGCTCCTGTCGTTCCTCGCCACCAACGGCCACTCGTTGGCCACCGCGGACCTGCGCCACGAAGACCTGCGTGCATACCAGCGCCATCTCGCCGGGCGCCTCAAGGGACCCGCGTCGCGGGCGCGCGCTCTGGTAGCGATCCGCTCGTGCCTACGCTGGCTCGCGAGGGAGGGAATGATGGAGCACGACCTCTCCAATGGCATCACTCTGCCCAAGCTCGAGCAGCGCCTCCCGAAGCCGATCGACCCCGATGAGCTGGCGCGCCTGCTGGCCGCGCTCCCGAGCTCGACAATTTCAGAGAAACGCGACCGCGCCCTTGTCCAGTTCCTGATCAGCACCGGCTGCCGCATCTCAGAGGCGCTCGCGCTCGACCGTACCGACTTTCCGCGAAGCGGCAATCGATTGATCGTGACCGGCAAGGGCTCGAAGCAGCGCGCTGTTTACCTCACCACGGATGCGCGCGCGGCGCTCGAGGACTACCTGGGCGCGCGCGAAGATGCGTGCATGGCCCTGTTCGTGAACTTCGACCGCTCGGTACAGGACGATCGTGGGCGCCGGCTCACAGGTGCGGGCTCGAGGTTCATCGTCCGGCGCCTGCGCAAAGAGCTCGGCGCCTGGTCGTTCAAGTCGCCTCACGTAGCGCGACATACCACGGCGACCACCTTGCTCGAGGTCACAGGCGGCGACGTGCGCCTGGTGCAGGAGGTCCTGGGCCACGCCAACCTGAACACACTGCAGGGGTACACGAAAATCGTCGACAGTCGCAAGCAGGAGGCCTATCGCCGCTACCAGGAGTTCCTGGACGGCAAGAAGACCGCTGGTAGCTAATCCGCCGGCGACGTCGCCAGCTGCGCGCGCAGGTGCACCCCCAGCTCACCCACGCCGAGGTCGAGCGAGGCCGAGAGCCGGCCCGCGATGATCTTCTTCAGCGAAGGCGGCAGCAGCCTTTCGAGCTCCGCCACAGCCTCGTCGGGACCCGCGACGTAGAGGCGCTTGTAAGACACCGCGCTCACCTCGCGATCGACGAGACGAACGACCGCGGCCATGTTGGACTTGACCCGGTTCTCTTCCTTCCGCTGGAGACTCGGATTCTTGTTGCCGCCAGACCTAATGTGTTTGACGGTTGCACCGTCGATGTGATGCTGCGGGATCATCTCATCGAGGATCGACGCAAACGTCTGGGCTTGCTCTTTGTCGACCACGACGATCAATGAGGGCGGGTATTTTCTCAGCATGAGTTCGAGCGGTGCCAGCAGCGGCGGATCAACCTCCAGCCGATCCTCGGTCTCTTCGGGAAGTCGTATCAACCGCAAGAGACCCTTGGGTTCGTCCGCGAACGCCGCCATGGACGGACATGCAACCGGGCGGACGACCGCAAGCTGAGCCTTGACCCGAGGAATTTCGCGGTCGACCACCCGGCGGTCTTCCTCGCTCAACTTGTGCATGTGTTGCTCGACGACCCGTTTGAGCTCCATGTCGTAGAACTTCCCGTCATACGCCTCAGATCGGATCTTGAAATAGATGCTCAAGGTGCGATCGGAAGCCGTACGCAGGCTGGGAAAGAAAGCCAGCAGGTACGGGATCTCGGTTGGATGAGGGCGAGTCACCCATCGACCTTCGCACATAACCGCGCCGCTGTGCGAGTAGAACCCGTGCGGTGCTGAGTGCTACCCAGCCTCCAGCACCGCCGGCAGACCCGCCGAAGCGAGCGCAGCGACGAAATCGCCGGCACTTTCGTACCGCTCGGCGGGCGCCTTGGAGAGGGCCCTGTCAAGGACGACGGCAACATCAACGCTCAGCCCAGGATTGAGATCGCGGGCGGGAGGAAGGGGATCGTGTATCTGGGCCATCAAGGTTGCCCCAGGCGTGTTGCCCTGGAACGGGACCCGACCCGTGAGCATCTGGTAGGCGACTACCCCGAGCGAATACCGGTCGGCCGCCGGCCCTGCTCCGTCGCCCGAGACCAGCTCCGGCGCCATGTATTCCGGGGTACCCAGCACCTGGCCAGTGACCGTGATCGTGTCCCCGCCAAGAACCTTGGCCAGGCCAAAATCGGTGAGCACGGGCGTGCCGTCGCTCAGCAGCATGATGTTCGACGGCTTGACGTCGCGGTGCAGCACGCCCTGAGAGTGTGCATAGTCGAGGGCCGAAGCTACGGGTGTGAGCACCTGGATGGTGTCTTCGATGGGCATCGCGCCGTCGAGCCTCTCGGCCAGCGTCCCACCGTCTACGAATTCACAAACGATGTAAGGGACGCCCTCCTCCTCTCCGTAGGCGAACACGGTGAGGATGTTGTTGTGGCGCAGCTTGGCGACCGCGACTGCCTCGACCTGGAAGCGAACGCGATAGTCCCTGTCCTCGGCGAAAAACTCGGGCAGGACCTTGATTGCAACATGGCGGGTGAGGGGCTCCTCGTATGCCTTATAGACGGTAGCCATGCCTCCGCGTCCTATCTGTTCGACGATCAGATAAGCACCTAGAGTCGTCCCCGGGTTGAAACTCAGGCTGCTATCTCCTTCCCCACTCCGCCCGCGCGCCACGCCTATTTTCGTCTATGAACGACCAAACAGAACAGTCTTAGTGCCCGGAGTACCCGGTAAAGTTTCTTAAAGTCTAAGAGGGCGTCAAAAAGCCAAGCTGGTGTATCTCAAAGCTGGGTGGTCAGGGCCAGAGGAGGTGGCCGAGCACCATCCCGATCACGACGGCGACCACGTAGGTGCCTCGTGGAAACCTCCGGACCACCGCCCGCACGCCGTTCGTGATCGGGTCGTTGCCACGACGCAACGCGATGGACTCTTGAAGCATCAGAAAAAAAGCAATCCCCACGCCGGCTGTGGCGATGAGCGAAAGGATCACTTCGGGGGTGAAGTTCATTGCGTTCGGTCAGTGGGCGAGGTCCTGCCGCTGGCCGGGCCCCACAGGAAGTGGCCGAGCAGAATCCCGACCACCACCGCCACGATGAACGCCCATGCCGGGTGGTCATGAACGGCGGGCCTTATGTAGTCGGTGATGGGCGTGTGGTTGGTGATCAAAGCCCAGCTTTCATAGGCGAGCAGGAGAAAGATGACCGCGAACAAGGCGGTGACGAGCCACGAAAAGAGGTTGCTTAGGGCTTGCATCGGAAGGTCAACGGGTTGGAATCCTACTGGTTACGTAGCCTTGTAGCGACTTGATCGGGACCGCCGAGCGCGTCCACCTGACCCGGGCTGCGCTCTTGGCGATCGGCGCGGTCTTCTTTCTGATGGGCGTGCTGGCCTCGGCCTATGGCCCCTTGCTGGAGTACCTCAGCCGCCGATTCGAGATCAGCCTTGCGATCGCGGGCGGGGCCTTGAGCGCCCATTTCCTCGGGGCCCTGGTCGGGGTGCTCGTCTCGATGCGAGCGCTTCAATCGGTCTCCAGCCGTTCGTTCATGCTCGGCGCCCTCAGTCTCCTGGGGCTCGGCTGCGTGGGCGTCGGGCTCGCTCCTTCTTGGCCTGCGTTCCTGGGCGCGGTGCTTGTCATCGGCGTCGGTTTCGGCGCCCTCGACCTCGGCTGCAACCAGCTCGTCGCACACAGCGGGGGCGCCGGACGTACGGCCGTCCTCAATGTCTTGAATGGAGCCTTCGGGTTCGGCGCAGTGGCGGGACCGCTCCTCGTCTCGACTGTTGGCCGGACCCACCTCTCTCTCCTCTATGGGGGCGCGGCCGCTGTCGCGGTCGGTGTCCTGCCCCTCGTCGCCGGCATCTCCGGGCGGCTGCCCTTCACCGCCCAGCGCGCGCCTGCGCGCTCGAGCGCCCTGGTGGGCATTTTCATGATCGCCTTCGCCCTCTACGTCGGGATCGAGACCGGGACCGGGGGCTGGATGCCGTCTCACCTCGAATCGATCGGTTTGCAGTCGCTGGCGGCCGCGACATTGACTTCGGGTTTCTGGCTCGCCCTCGCTGTAGGGCGGCTGCTTGCGGGCTTCCTGCCGGCACGGGTGCCCGAGCGCACAACCGTGCTCGTGGGAGCCGCCGTGGCGGCGGCCGCGCTCGCGACCGCGCTGAACCACGCCGCCGCGCCAGTCGCCTACATCGTTGCCGGCCTCGCGATCGCGCCCATCTTCCCAACCGGCATCGTCTGGCTGGCCAAGCTCACGCCTGGTGATGCCCGTGCGACGTCATGGCTCTTTCCTGCCTCAATGATCGGAGGGGCGATCATCCCCGGTGGAATCGGCGCGGTGATAGCAAGGTTCGGCATCGAGTGGACCCCTGCGGTGCTCTCGCTGGTCGCGGTCGGCTGTTTGGCCGCCTTGCTGGTGGCGGCTAGAGGCAGCGGGCGTCGGGCTGAAACGTCCCGACTCCGGTGATGTCGCCGAAGTAGAGCGCCGATCCATCGCCATCGATCACGCCGCCCTGCTGCGTGCTCCATACGGCGCGAACCACGCCCGTTTGCGGATCGAGGCACATGAGCTGCCCTGCCATCGCGTCCGCCACCCAGACCATCCCGGCGATCACGAAAATCTGAACGCCGTTCGTGTGCATGGTCTGCGCCACCGGCAGCAACGCGAGGTCCGACGCCTTGCGGTGCTCGACCTGGCCCATCATCCCTGTCGCGTACGACACCCAAATGTCCTTTCCGCCGGCGGCGACGTGGGGGCCGCCGAGTCCGCCACCACCGGTATCGGATGACACGATCGGCGTCAGGCTCGTCGCATCGAAAGCGGTGACGGTGGCGGCGCCGGTGGTAGGCAGGTCTTCGAGTCCCACGTAAATGCGCGCGCCTGCGGAGTCGATCGAGGCGCTCGTCGCGATGCCGGATAGCCGGCGCGAAGCGAGGATGGCGCCGCTGCCGGCGTTCAACCGGTAGAGGTGGGTCGCGTAAGCCACCCACACGGTGCTGGAGTTGGACGTGAGATTGGCGATCAGCGCCAGCGGCGCCGGATCGTTGGGCAGCGTCACACGGCGGACCGTCAAAAGGCTCTGGGCATCGACCCCGGTCAGGATGCGGCTGTCCGATGCGGCGGTGCCCGGGTACTGGTTGTTCGGGCCGATCCAGAGGACGCCTCCAGAGAGGGCGACCCGCATCGCGAACGGATACGGACCGGCCGTAACCACGCGGCCCGAAACGCGATCGATGCGAGCAAGCCTCGTGTCGGTAGCGTTCGAGAGCGCGCCTTCGCTGGTGGGAGGCGCGTACAGCACGTAAACGGCATCGACGCCCACCGCGACATCGGCCACGGGGCCGAGCTTCCATTGCTTGTCGACGATCAGCTGAGTAGGGACGCCCGATGGAGAGGCGGCAACGGTCGGAGTCGACCTACCTGCTGCAGCGCCAGACGCGCATGACGCCAGCAGAAGCGCGGAGAGCAGGAGCGCCAGTGGGGGGCGCATGACTTTCTCAACGCCGCCACTCCAAACCGGGTTACGGAAACAGCCGCTTACTGTTGAAGCCGCCCAACAACCCATCGAATCCCAGAGTAGCGGCCGCCGAAGCTGTCCACTATTCGAGGACAATCGGACCAGCATGAACGAGAGAACCAAGCCGGCCGCAGGGGCTCCCTACCTGGTCGTCGAGCGGGACCAGCTGGCCGATTCAGAGCTGCAGGGCTACCAGTTTGGCGGGGCCCACGTCTGCCTCATATTCATCGACCTGCAGCCAGGGGATGGCCCACGGATGCATCGCCATCCATACGAGGAGATCTTCATCGTCCTCGAGGGGCGAGCGACGTACACCGTTGGCTCCGAGACAGTTGAAGCCCGCGCCGGACAGGTGCTGATGGTCCAGCCCGGCGTCCCACACAAGTTCCTCAACTCAGGCGACGGCCGGCTTCGCCAGATCGACATCCACGGCAACGACAGGTTCATCACCGAATGGCTCGAGGGCTGACAGCCGAAGCCTGCCAGCCCGTCCTTCTCACCGTCCGGACCGCAATGGTGACGCCTGCCGACAGTTAGACGGGGCATGCGGTACCTCGCCGGGCTGCTGCTCGCCCTGGCGCTGTCTGGCGCGATCGTCGCCGCAGGACTCGGCATCGTCAATTCCTACAGGCATCGCCGGCGAGCGTCGTTGGTATGGGCCTTCGCCGCAGTCACGCTCTTCGTCGGTCAGTGTGGTTTGGGCCAGCTCATGAACGCGTCAAAGCCGACCGCCGGGCAGCAAGTTGCCGTCAAGCCGTCAGCGTCACCGACGCACCCGGCGACCCAGATCAACTCACGACCATCTCCCTGGTCCCCGGCGCAACCCGGGGCGACGAGGCTGCCGGTCGCGGGCTTCGGGCGCATGGTGGTCGATCCGACCACCAGCCAGGTCTTCGTCTCCAGCCCGCAAAGCAGCGCAATCGTGGTCCTTGATTTCTCCGGCAACATCGTGCGCACGATCACTGACGAACCCGGCGCCGACGCAATGGTCGTCATCGGTTCGGTCCTCTACGTGACTCTGACCACCGCGGGCGCCATCGATGAGATCGACACCGGCAAGCTCTCCAGAATCCGGACCCTGACGTCCGGTCTGGTCTCACCCGCCGACCTCGTGGCAGCGTCGGGACGTCTGTGGACGACCACGGGACCCTGCGCAAATTGGTCGACACAGCTCGTCAGCGTTGATCCCAAGAGCGGGACGAGCAAAACCTTCAAGCTCCCCATCGAATCTTCTCTTTCGTATTGCGCCGCATTCGCGGCCAACGACCCTACGGCCGGCCGGATCCTGGCATGGGATAGGGGCCTCGAACCAGCCACGGTCAGCCTGATCGACGTGTCAACAGGTATTCCAGTCTTCGTTCAGAGTGCCCGTGAGGATCGGCTGGGCAACCTGAAAGACGTGGCTTTTACCCGGGACGGCGCTAGGTTCATCACGGCCTCCGGAGCACCGTACGAGTTCGACGAGTGGCTGATCACCAACCTTGCTCAGGACGGTGTGATCTATCCCGCGGGACCGTACCCGGTTGCCGTCGCGGCAACCTATAGCGGCAAGGAGACAATGGCCGGCGGTCTGTGGCAGCCCTACGGCCAGGATGTCTATGAATACGCTGTTGGATGGCCCTCGTCAGCCCTGCCAGGGCATCACATGGGCACGACCAGCAGTCAGGTTTATGACCGTGGTCTGGCCTTCAGCGTGGATGGCTCGAGCATCTTTGTTCTGACGGGCGACCAACAGCCTGGGTCGGTCGACGTCACCTTCAACGTGATCGGGGCGGCATAAGCGGGAGGCCGGGGTCAAGCTGAACCCGGCCTCGGTTGACCTTCTGAGGGTCGAGAGCTCTTACTCGTCCTCGATCTGGTTGTACATCAGGCTGTCCTGGATTTCGTACAGGGCGTCCATCGCCTCCATCACAGAGGCAGGCTTTGCCTGCGCCAGGACGGTCACCTCAGGAGACTCCTCGATGACCTTGTTGATGGCAACCGACAGCACCGGCGGCATCTGCCGCTGGTCGGCGAGGTTGAGCATCTCGAGCTCGTTCAGGAGCTTGTCGATGAGATGCATCTTGTTCCGGCGCGCGTACTTGGCGCGCTGGATCCGGCGCTCCTTCGCGGTCATGTGCTCGATTGCGCGGCTGGCTTGCTTGATCATCGTCATTCCTTCGGGACCCAGTTTACGAATCGTCTCGATTTTGTCAAGATCCACCTGTAATAAATAGCCTTGGGCTCTGCTACCATCCCTGAAGCGTCCGGATATGCCCACCACCATCGCCGGCCGTTCCACCCGTATGGAAGTCCTGGAGTTGCTCCGGCGTAAGGGCCACGCCAGCGCCGAAACCATCGCTACCGATCTCGGGGTCACCCCCAACGCGGTCCGCCAGCACCTCACGAACCTCGAGCGCGACGGCTTCGTGGTCAGCCATCCGGAGCGCCGGCGCCGCGGCCGCCCCTCCCTGCTCTTCTCCCTCACGGAGCGCGCCGACTCCGTCTTCCCGAAGCGATACGGCCAGCTCGCCTCCATGGTGTTGCAGGAGGTCCAGGAGATGGGCGGCCCTGACGCCCTCGACGAGGTCTTTGCGCGAATGGCCACCCGGCACGCCAAGGTGATCGCGCCCACGCTCGAAGGTCTTGCCTTCGACGACAAGATGCATCGCGTGGTGGCGTGGATCGGACGGGCGGGCACGCTCGCCGAGCAGACCGAGACGGCCGAGGGCGTCAAGGTCACCATCCACAACTGCCCATTCCGCAACACCGCGCTCAAATTCCCGCAGGTCTGCACCATCACCCCGCACCTCTTCTCGCAGCTCCTGGGCACCGCCGTCTCGCAGTCGGACTCCATCCACCGCCGCGACCCCTACTGCTCCTTTGTCATCCAGCGGCCTACCAACCCTTAGCAGCGCCAACGTCAAGGAAGCCGACTCGCTCGCGCACGAGCGCTTTGGCATCGAGGTCGACTGGCTGATGGAGGCGGCGGGCTGGCAGCTCGCGAGGTTCTGCCAGGGCCGCACGGTGGTCGCGTGTGGCATCGGCAACAACGCGGGTGACGGGCTCGCGGCAGCACGCCACCTCCACCGCTGGGGCCGCTTGGCCTCGGTCGCCTGCGTCGAAGCAGGCCGACTCCGCGGCCCGGCGGCCAAAGAGCTCGAGGCGCTGCGCAAGCTGGGCGTCGACGTCACTGGGACACTCCTGTTCGAAAGTGCCGAGGTGGTGCTCGACGCGATCTTCGGCACCGGCATCTCGAGGGCACCCGAAGGCAACTTCGCCACCTGGATCGATGCGATCAACGACTGCGAGGCCCACGTCATCTGCGTCGATGTGCCGTCGGGCCTCGACGCGGACACCGGCGTCGCCTACGCTCCAACCGTGAAGGCGCGGACGACCGTCACCCTAGGCCTGCCGAAAGCCGGCCTCGTGCGCGCCGATGGGCCACGCCTCGCGGGCGAGCTGTGGGTCGCGGACATCGGGATGCCGCTCGAGGTCTATGCAGAGCTCGGCATCGATGTCCCATCGACCCTCTTCACCGCCGCCGACCGGTTCCGACTGGAGGCTGCCGCGGGGTGACGCGCGAGGTCGTCTGGGACCACGGAGTCTCGCTGCCCGAGCACAGCCTGTGGCTGGACCCGCTGGTGGTGCGCTCGTTCGCATTCATCTCGCACGCGCACACCGACCACGCGCGACGCCACAAGGAGGCGCTGCTCACGCCACAGACGCTCGCGCTCATCCCGGAAGCGCGCCGGCCGCGCGGCTGGCGGATGCTCGGCTACGACGAGCCGATGCGCCGGGGGCCGGCCATGGTGACGCTGCACTCCGCGGGCCACATGCTCGGCTCCGCGCAGCTGCGGTTCGAGCACGACGGCATCAGCCTCCTGTACACGGGCGACATCAAACTGCGCCGGCCCGGCGGCCACGTCACCCGAGTGCCCCCGGCGCACGTGCTCGTCATGGAGAGCACATACGGACGGCCGCACTTCCGGTTTGGCGACCCCGACTCAACCGTGGAATCGATCGCGCGCTGGTGCCGTCTCGCGCTCGACAGCCGCGTGACGCCGGTGCTCCTGTGTCACGCCCTCGGCAAGACCGAGGAGGTGATGCTCGCGCTCGCCCCATATGGCTTCTCGTTCGCGCTCGAAAGCCGGTGCGTCCCCTGCGCGCGCTCGTACGAGAGCGCCGGCAGCCCTCTGCCGGATTGGATCGAGCTCAACGGCGAGACGCCACCCGGTCGAGTCGTGATCGCGCCCCCCGCGGGCAAGGACGAGGTGCGACGCCTCGGTCGTTACCGGACCGCGCTGGTTTCCGGCTGGGCCAAGGACGCGGAGTTCGCACGCCTGTTCGGCGCCGACGCGACCTTCGATCTCTCGGACCACTGCGACTTCGACGAGCTGATGGAGGTCGTCGAGCTGTCAGGCGCCGACCAGGTTTACACGGTGCATGGCTACACCGAGGACTTCGCGCGTCACCTTCGCAAGCGCGGCGTGCGCGCCTCCGCTCTGGAAGCGACTGAGCAGCTAGCTTTGGCTCTTTAGCGGAGCGCCCAGCCGGAGCGGAGGACTGCCCGGCGCAGGTCGGCGTCGGCGCCGGCCGCATCGCTGAGCCCGCTCAGCAGCAGGTCAAGCCACGCCGTGAGCATCACGGGGGGCTGAAACTCCAGGTTCTCCTTCTCCCACCGGGCTCGGTAGGTGCGACCGCCAACATCGACGGTCAGCTCGCTGATAGGGCCGCGATTCCACTGGCCGCGTTTCACTTTCGCGGTTGGGATTCTTTCGACCAGGTAGTCCAGCAGCTCGTTGGGCTCGTCCTCTTTATCCAGTGGTGCGTGGCAGAAGACGCACATCCCGTCGAGCGGGAGCGCAGGCGCGCCGCAGACGGAGCAGCTCAAGCTACTGCCGCGCTGCCGGGCATCGAGCGCGCTCAATCGGTGTACCTCGTGATGGTGGAATCTTCGCGCCGCTTCTCGGACTGGTAGAGGGGGCAATCTTCGAAGTTGCGGACGCAGATCGGCGGGCTGTCTCTCAGCGCGTACTTGCGCTTCGACAGATGATCGACATGGCAGTCGAAACGGTAGACACGCAGCAGCATTCGCCGTTCCTTGACGAGCTCCTCCAGATAGGGGCACCGACGCACTCGACTTACGATAGGCCACCGTACCCAGACATGCTCGATTTCGCGCGCACGGGAGCTGCGGTGGGCGGCACGTCCGCAACCCTCGAGAAAACGCGCCTGCTCGCGGCGTACTTTCGGTCGCTGGACGATGACGATCTTCGGAGGGCCGCGATTTTCATGAGCGGCAGGCCGTTCGGACCGTCCAAGCGGAGAACGCTCGGCCTTGGCTGGTCGACGTTGAGCAAAGCGATTGGATCCGTCTCACGCCGTGATGACGACGAGCTCCAGGGCATCTTCCGCAAGCACTCCGACCTGGGCGACTGGGCGGGCGAGGCGCTGGAGGGCAGCACCGGAAACGAGGACGTGCCGCTGGAGGAGGTCGAGGCTACGCTCGAGGCGATTCGCGGCGCCCGCGGTGCGGCCAAGGCGGCGCCCCTGGAAGCGCTCCTTCGGCGTTTGCACCCGGAGGCGGCGCGCTTCGTGGTCAAGATCATCTCCACCGAGATGCGCATCGGCTTGTCGGAGGGCCTGGTCGAGGCGGCGATCGCCGAGGCGTTCGGTGTTCCCGTGACCCAGGTCAAGCGCGTCCACCTCATCACCGGGGACATCGGCGAGACCGCGGTGCGCGTGAAGCGCGGCGAGATCGAAAGCAGCGCGGTCACCCTCTTCCAGCCGGTCCGATTCATGCTCGCGAGCCCTGTGGAAACGGCTGCCGACGCATTCGAGCGCATGGGCGCCGAGAAGGTGTGGACCGAGGAGAAGTACGACGGCGTCCGCTGCCAGCTCCACCACGCGGAGGGGCGGGTCGAGCTCTTCTCGCGCGACCTCAAGGAGACGACCGCCGCGTTTCCGGAGCTTGCCGAGAGCGCACCGCGCATCGGCCACGACGTTCTCTTCGACGGCGAGGTGCTGGCGCACCGAGATGGCCGGGTGCTGCGGTTCTTCGAGCTCCAGCGCCGGCTCGGACGCAAGATCGTCACGGACCAGATGCGCCACGAGGTGCCGGTCGTGCTCGTCATCTTCGACCTGCTCTACCTGGACGGCCGCCCGCTCCTCGATGAACCGCTGGAAGAGCGCCGCCGTCTCCTCGAAGGGCTGGGCCTCGATCATCCTTTCTTGCTCGCGCGGCTGGAGGAGGCCACCAGCCCGGATGACCTGGACCGCATATTCGTCGACACGCGTGAGCGCGGTAACGAAGGATTGATGGTGAAGGACCCGAAGAGCCCCTACACGCCAGGGCGGCGCGGCCTCGCGTGGTTGAAGCTCAAGCGCCCGCTGGCGACCCTTGACGTCGTCGTCACCGCGGTCGAGTGGGGGCACGGCAAGCGAAAGGGGGTGCTGTCCGACTACACCTTCGCCGTCAAGGACACCGCGAGCAGCCGCCTCGTCAACGTGGGCAAGGCTTACACAGGGCTGACGGATGCAGAGATCGCCGACATGACCAGGCGATTTCTCGCCATCACGCTCGAGGATCGAGGCTGGGCGCGCATCGTGAAGCCCGAGGTCGTGCTCGAGGTGGCTTTCGACTCCATCCAACACTCCGGACGTCACGCGAGCGGCTACGCCCTGCGCTTTCCGCGCATCGTGCGCATCCGCGACGACAAGCCGGTGGACGAGATCGACACTCTCAACCGCGTGTCGGAGCTGTACGAACGCTATTTCGGCAAGAAGACCGAAACGTCCCTGAGTCAGGTTGCCGAAACATGAAGGTCACTTTCATGGGCACGGCGGGTGCCCGCTTCATGGTCGCGAAGCAGATCGCGGCATCCGGAGGTCTTTACATAGAGGAGGGGGGCGCCCGCTTGAGCCTCGACCCCGGGCCCGGCGCGGTAGTCCAGTACGCCAAGCGCAAGGTCGACCTCACCAAGCTCGACGCCATCGTCATCAGCCACCGACACCTCGACCACTGCGGCGACGTCAACGTGATGGTCGAGGCGATGACCGACGGCGGCTTCCGCCACCGCGGTCGCCTCTTCTGCCCCGCCGATGCGCTCGACGACGATCCGGTGGTCCTGCGCTACCTGCGCCACTTTCCCGAGGAGGTCGTGCGTTTGCAGCCGGTGACGACATACACGGTCAACGGCCTCTCCTTCGCCACCAGCCCGCTGCACCGGCACCAGGTCGAGACGTTCGGCTTTCGCTTCGGCGACCGGCTCGGTTGGGTGACCGATTCGGAGTACTACGACGGCATCGCGGAACAGCACAAAGCCGAGGTGATGATCATCCACCTGGTCCTCATGCAGTGCCGATCAGGGCTTCCCCACCTCTGCCTCGACGACGCCGAACGCATCATCCGCGAGGCCAAGCCGCGCCTCGCCATCCTCACGCACTTCGGCATGACCGTCTGGCGGGCGCACCCCTGGGAGCTGGCCGCCAACCTGACCCAGAAGCTGGGGACCGAGGTCAAGGCTGCGCGCGACGGCATGGTCCTGGAAATCTAGTTGTCGCCCCAGCAGCGCCTTCTTTTGCTGCTCATCCTCGTCGGCGCGCTTGCCACACTGCTTGGGCTGGTCTCGCGGCGCGCACGCGTGCTGCCGTACCCGGTGGTGCTGGCCGGCGCCGGTGTCTTGGTCGGGCTCCTGCCGGGCGAGCAGCTGCCGCACGTCGGCGCCGACGTCATCCTCCTGGCCTTCGTGCCGGGCCTCGTCTTCGAGGCGGCCCTGACGCTTGACCTGCCCGAGCTGCGCCTGCGCCTGCTGCCGGTGAGCCTGCTGGCGACCGTGGGCGTCGTCGTGACCGTCCTCCTCGTCGGGACGCTGACCCACCTCGCGCTCGGGCTGAGCTGGGCGAGCGGCTTCTTGCTCGGATCGATTCTGGCTGCGACCGATCCCATCGCGGTCGTCACCCTGGTCCGCCAGGTCAAGGCTCCGGCCGGGCTCGCCGCGATCCTCGAAGGCGAGAGCCTTTTCAACGACGGCACTGGCGTGGCTGTGTTCAGTGCCGTGCTCGCGACCATCGTCGCCGGCCACCCATCGTTCGGCGATGCGACGCTGCGCTTCTTCGCCATCACCATCGGCGGGGCTGCGGTCGGGGTCGCCGTCGGTTTCCTGGGCGTGGCCCTCGTGCGAGTCGCCGAGGACGCTCCTCTCGAGATTCTCGCAACGCTCGTGATCGCCTACGGCAGCTACCTGGCGGCCGACCTCGTCCACGCCTCGGGCATCGTGGCGGTGGTTTCGGCGGGGGTAGTCATCGCGCGCTATGGATCGTCCGCCGGCAAGCTGCACGGTACGCAGCTGCTGGGCTTCTGGAACCTGCTCGCCTTCGTCCTCAACGCGATTCTCTTCATCCTCGTCGGCGCTGCCCTGCCCGCGTGGAAATTGCTGCCTGTGGCTGGACTGGTGCTCGGGACCTTCGCGATCATGCTGCTGACACGCGCAGTCCCCGTCTACGGATTGCTCACGGCGTCGGCTATGAGGTCGAGGGCAATCCCCTGGGCGTGGCGTCATCTCACATTCTGGGCAGGGCTGCGTGGTGCGCTGTCGGTTGCGCTCGCGCTCTCCGTGGCCGGCGTCGCGGGTGTCGACACTCGCGTCTCAGCGATCGCCTACGGCGTCGTGCTGCTTTCGCTGCTCGTCCAGGGCGGCATGATCGTGCCAGTCACGCGCGCCCTGAAGATCGAACGAGCGGCGTGAAGCCCTCGGGATGGCACTGGCGCGCGTCGGTCGCCCTGCTCGGCGTCGCCGTCGCCTTCGTGATCTATCCGATCATCGAAGGGCCCAACGACGTCATCAACTCGGACTGGCCCGCGTTTGCAACCGGCGCGCGCCTGGTCGTCGAGAATCCCGGGCACCTCTACGACCTGGAGCAGCAGAAGCGTGTCGAATTCGAGGTCACCGGCGGCAAGACGCTGGTGACGCTTGGCATCAACGGCATCCTGCCGTTCCTCGCGCCGGCCTGGGTCGCGGTCATCGCCATTCCGTTCGAGCTTCTCGGCACCGACCTCGGCGGCCGGGCCTGGATCCTGTTCGGCCTCGCCTGCCTGGCCCTTGGCACGTACCTCGCGACCCGGCCGCGCCCGACCTCGGCGATACTCCCGGTCTTCGCCTCAGTTCCGACCGCACTGTTGCTGCTCAACGCTCAGCTCGACGGGCTCGTGGCGCTTGGCATCGGCGCCGCGCTCGCCTTCCGGAATCGGCCTTACATCGCCGGCCTTGCGCTCGGCCTGACTCTGATGAAACCGCAGTTGGTGTTGCCGTTGGGCGCCGCCCTCCTGCTGGCCAGGCGATGGCACGTGCTCGCGGGCTGGGCGACGGCAGGCGTGGCGCTGTGGGCGTCGGTGGCGGTCTTGAATCCGCGCTGGGTTTTCGACTGGCTGGCGCCGACTGGGACGACGATCACGCCAGGAAGCCGCGAGGTCGACCTTCCCCACCTGGGCACGCTGCTGCCGGCGTCATGGCAGCTGTATGCGGTCGCGGCGCTGACCCTGGTCACGGTTGCCGCGGTGGCGATTCTGGCTCGCCAGTGCAGAAACGGATTCAACGGTCAGGCGGCGATCCTGGTCGCAGGTGGCGTCCTTGCCGCCCCTCATGCGCTGCCCGCCGACCTCGTTCTTGTGGGCCTGGCGCTGGCGATCTGGGGCCAGGCTCGGTGGCATGACTGGTTGCTGCTGTCATTGGGCGCAACCGTCGCGGCCCTCACGCCGGTGCCGTGGCCGTCGCTAGCCGGTGTATTGCTGGTCGCTTACCTGTGCGTTCGGATCAGCGGGTGGCTGCCAGAACGGGCACCGGCGTCTGCTGGATGAGCCCGTCGATCAGGCCGTATTCGACCGCCTCCTCGGGGTTGAGGAAGAAGTCTCGATCGGTGTCTCGCTCGACTCGTTCCAGCGGCTGGCCGGTGTGCTTGGAAATGAGCTCGTTGAGGACGGTCCGAATGCGGACGATCTCGCGAGCGTGGATGTCGAGGTCGCTGGCCTGGCCTTGCAGGCCCTTGCCGCCGATGAGCGGCTGGTGCATGTGGATGGTCGCGCTGGGGAGTGAGAAGCGGCGTCCTTTAGCGCCGGCCATGAGGACCACGGTGCCGAAGCTTGCCGCCCGGCCGATGCAGACCGTGGAGATCGGTGCCTGGACGTACTGCATGGTGTCGTAGATGGCGAATCCAGCGCTGACAGCGCCACCGGGCGAGTTGACGTAGATCTGGATCTCTTTCTCGGGGTCGTCAGCGGCCAGGTAAATGAGCTGGGCCACGACCAGGTTGGCGACGACGTCGTCGATGGGGCGGCCGATGAGGATGATGCGGTCCTTGAGCAGGCGCGAGTAGATGTCGAACGATCGCTCGCGGTTGCCGCCCTCGTTTTCGGTGACCGTGGGGATATACGCCACTTCCGAGACTCTACGAGATTTATATTCGAGCGGTTGGCACGCGCCTCCGTCCTTGCTCCTAGCGACTTCTTCTCCGGGCTGCGCAAGGGCGTGAAGGCGAAGCTTCCCCAGGAGTTGAGAGCGTTCGAGACGACCCGGGGCCATAGTCGCCTGCTCAAGCTCCACTACGGCCACCCTGAGGTCCACTTCGAAGCCTGGCATCATACGGGCGACGGGCGGCTCGAGATCGGGTTGCATTTCGAAGGGTCGGCAGATGCCAACGAACGCGCCTTCGACTACTTCCGCGAACGAATGGTCGAGGTGAAGGCGCGCCTGCCGCGGGCCGAGCTCGAGCCATGGGATCGCGGGTGGAAGCGGCTCTACGAGACGCTGGCGGCGGCGCAGCTGGACGAGATCGTCATGGCGGGTGCCGTCGAGCGCATGGACGCCTACATCTCGACACTCCAACCCATGGTGTCGGCCTTTTTGGAGCGACGATAGATGGCTATGGATCCGCTCGAGGTGCGCAACCTCATCCCGCTTGCCGGGAGGTACATCCACATGAACCACGCCGGCGTGTCGCCGATGTCGCTGCGGGTGGCGGCCTCAATCGAGCAGGTCGTCGGGGCGGCGGTGAATCGCCCGTACCCGGCCGGCTGGGCACACGACGAGGCGGACCGCGTCCGCGGCCTGGTCGCGCAGCTGATCAACGGGCCGTCGGACTCGATCGCCCTCACCCGCAGCACCGCGCACGGGATCTCTTTGCTGGCGCAGGGGTTGGACTGGAAGCAAGGCGACAACGTGGTCGGGGCCCGCGGCGAGTACCCGGCCAACGTCTATCCGTGGATGGCGCAGGCGGCCAAAGGCGTTGAGCTTCGCCAGGTGCAGCCGCAAGGAGGCCGCATCTTGCCTGAGCAGGTGTTCGCGCTCGTGGATGCAAGAACGCGTGTAGTCGCGCTATCGCACGTCGAGTTCTGGAACGGATTCCGTGTTGATATCGAAGCCATCGGCGCGGAATGCCGGAGGCGCGAAATCTTGTTTGCGGTCGACGTGATGCAGAGCGCGGGCGCGCTGCGCGTGGACGTGGGCCGGATGCCGATCGATTTCTGCGCGGCCGGTGCGGGCAAATGGCTGATGGGCCCACCCGGAATCGGCTTCTGCTACTGCGTGCCTGACCTGCTCGAACGGCTGCAGCCGCCTATCGTCGGCGTTTGCTCGGTGGTCGGCTACGACCGCTACTTCGAATACGACCTGACTCTGGCCCCGACCGCGCGCCGGTTCGAAGAATCGGTGATCTCCATCCTGGACACGGCCGCTTTAGGCGCCGCCCTGGAGCTGCTGCTGGAGGTCGGCCTCGACGCGATCGAAGCGCGCGTTCTCAGCCTTTCGGCCAGGCTGGCGGAGGGCCTCGCCGGACGCGGCTACGAGCTGGTCGAACCATGGCCTCGGGCCCGGGCCGAGTCGTCCGGCATAGTTTCATTTCGTAAGCCGGGCGGGCGGGCGCGGGAGGTGCTGCGAGACCTCGAGGCGGCGCATGTCGTCGCGCGCACGCATCAAGACTTCGTGCGGCTCTCGCCGCATTTCTACAACACTGAAGAGGAGATCGATCGAGTGCTCGAAGTGCTCGCCCCCGAGGTAGCTGCGACATGAACACGGTGCAGGTCAGCGACGAGCTGCAGGCATACCTCGACCGCCTGATCCCGCCGCGGGACCCGGTGCTCGCGCGTATGGAAGAGGAGGCCCATCGGGAGGGCATCCCGATCATCGACGCCCACGAGGGCGCGTTCTTGAGCCTACTCGTACGCATCGCAAACTCCAAGCGCCTTCTGGAGCTGGGGACAGCCACCGGTTACAGCGGCATCTGGCTGTTGCGTGCGACCTCCGGCGGTACCTTGACGACTTTCGAGACCAACCACGAGCGGGCGCTCAGGGCCCGCTCCAACTTCGACGCCGCGGGACTGGCGAAGCAGGCTTTGGTGCTGGAGCAGGACGCGGTCAATGGGCTCGAGAAGCTGACCGCTCGCTTCGATTTCTGCTTCATCGACCTGCTCAACTCATTTCCTTCGGAGGACGTCACGCGCAAGGTCTTCGACCTGTGCACGGAGCGTCTCGATGGAGGCGGCCTTCTGATCGCCGACAACGCGCTGCGCCAGGGCGAAGTCGTGAAACCGAAGAGCCAGCAAGCGCGCAACGTCGCGTTCTACAACGATTTGGTGGCGAAGGATTCGCGCCTGGAAAGCGTGGTGGTCCCGATCAGGGACGGGGTGTCGGTTGCCCGGGTGAGAGACTGATGGAGTCGTCCCCCTCGATCCAGTAGGTGCCGTCGGTCGCGTGCTCCTTCTTCCAGACCGGTCCCGGCTCCTTGAGGCGGTCGATCCCCCACCTACACGCGTCGATCGCTTCCGCCCGGTGCGGACTCGACACGGAGACCACGACTGACGCTTCGCCAATCTCGAGCGTGCCCGTGCGGTGGGCCATCGCAACGCGCGCCTCTGGCCAGCGCGCCGCGATCTCGCCGGCGATCTTGCGCATCTCAGCCTTGGCCATCTCGGCGTAGGCCTCGTACTCGAGGTGCATCACCGATCGACCTCGAGAGTTGTCGCGGACGATGCCGGTGAAAGTGCAGATGGCGCCGGCTCCCTTGTGCGCCACCGCCGCCTCGAGGCGCCGAGCGTCGAGGGGATCGGTCGTGAGCTCGAAGAACACGCCGACCGCATGGACCCCACCGCTGACAGGCGGGACGAAGGCAACCTCGTCACCGTCGGCGACTGTCGCATTCCAGTCAGCAAATTCAGCGTTGAGCGCGGCCCGGACCGATTCACGATTGGGGTCGAGGCTCGGGTGCAGCTTTCGCAGGGCGTCGTATACGTCGGCCACGGTCGCGCCGAGGCGGAGCTCGACGCTCTCAGTGTCGGTGCCAGCCAGCTCGCGCAGGCGGGCGAATAGCCGCGCCCGCACGGCGATCGCGACAGCCATCAGAACATGTTAATGAGCGACGAAGACGTGGACTTCCTTGCCGGCGCCGAGCGCGCGGTCGACGGTCGAGCGCGTTCCCTTGGACGAGCCGTCCCAAAAGGCGACCAGCACGTCGCACGCATCGATGAGCCGCTGGTTGCGCGCCGCCGACTTGCTGGCGTCGGCGAGCTCGTCAAATGACGCCGGCATCACCTGGACTGCGATGCCCTTGGCGCGTGCGGCTTTGGTCGCTGCGGCATCGACCCCGCTCGCGCTGCCGGTGATGATGGAGACCCGCGGCGCCAGTGAGTTCACATAGTCGGTGACGCGTTGCGGGTCGGAGAAGCGCCTGCTGCCGACGATGGCAACCTTCACGAACGCCCAGGCTTAACCAGCGGTCGCGGCGTTCTTGCCGATCGCGTGAATGTTTTCCTCGAACAGCTTTCGGAGCTTGAGGGCCTGGCGGTCGTAAGCCTCAGGGTCTGCCCAGCTGCCGCGCGGATCGAGCACCTCCGCCGGCACTGCGGGAACCCGATCGGGAATGTGCAGTCCGAAGATCGGATCGACATGGGTCGGCACCTCGCGGAGCCTGCCTTCCACCACCGCGCTCACGATCGCCCTCGTGTGCGCGATCGACATGCGCTTGCCGACCCCGTAAGGGCCGCCGACCCAACCGGTGTTCAGCATCCAAACCTGGGCGTGGTGGCGGTTGACACGGTCGATGAGCATGTCGGCGTACGTCTCCGGCGGCAGCACGAGGAACGGGGCGGCGAAGCATGTGCTGAAGATCGGCTCGGGCTCGGTCACACCACGCTCGGTTCCGGCGACCTTGGCCGTGTAGCCAGAGAGGAAATAGAAGCGAATCTGGTCGTCGTCGAGGCGAGCCACCGGAGGCAGGACGCCATACGCGTCGGCAGAAAGAAAGATGACGTTCCGCGGATGGCCGCCGATGCCGGACAGAACTGCGTTCGGAATCAAGTCCACCGGGTAGGCGGCGCGGGTGTTCTCCGTCTTCTCGTCTGAGTCGTAGTCCGGCACACGCGTGCGCGGGTCGTACACGACGTTCTCGAGAATCGTGCCGAAGCTTTCCACCGCGGCGTAGATCTCGGGCTCGGACTCCTTATGAATCCGGATCGTCTTCGCGTAGCAGCCACCCTCGAAGTTGAATACTCCCGAGTCGCTCCAGCCGTGCTCGTCGTCGCCGATCAGGCGCCGCTTGGGATCGGCCGACAGCGTGGTCTTGCCGGTTCCGCTGAGTCCGAAGAAAAGGGCCTCGTCGCCACCGTCCTCGTCGACGTTGGCCGAACAGTGCATCGGAAACACCCCCTTGGCCGGGAGCAGGTAGTTGAGTGCGGTGAAGATCGACTTCTTGATCTCGCCCGCGTATTCGGTTCCGCCGATGAGAACCATGCGGCGCCCGAGGTGGACGAGGATGAACGTTTCGCTATGCGTCCCATCCTGAGCGGGGTCGGCCTTGACGGAGGGCAGCGCCATGACTGTGAAATCGGGTTCGAAGCCGCGCAGCTCGTCGGCATTGGGCCGGATGAACAGGTTGTGCGCAAAGAGGCTGTGCCAGGCGAACTCGGAGATCACGCGCACGCGAAGGCGGTGGCGCGGGTCGGCGCATGCGAACACGTCCTTCGTGTAGACCGGGTTGGCTTGGGAGTACTCCTGCATGCGGGCGAGCAGCCGGTCGAAACTGGAAGTGGAGATGGGCTGGTTGCCCGGGTGCCACCAGATGGCGTCGCGGCTGGTCGGCTCCTTGACGAAGAATTTGTCCTTGGGCGATCGGCCCGTGTGCTTGCCGGTCTCGGCCGTGAGCGCCCCCGTGGACACGATCACGGCCTCGTCCCGCCGGATCGCGTGCTCGTACAGGGCGGCGGGGCTCAGGTTGCGGCGCTCAGGAGAATCGCCTGGGGCCCCTCCCAGATCGGGTCGGCTGGGGGCGGCTTTCATCCGGGATTCTGCCTGGCGGACACAGGCTAAGGATAAGCACCGGGCCCAGCCGTCCGCCTAGCCCAAATGGACGAAATTTCTTGGCTAGGCGATCCTCGACGACCGCCGGCTGCTGGCCCGCCGGCGCTGCTTGCCGCTGACGTAGTCGACCAGGATGTACTCGCCCAGCCGGTCGGGCGAGACGAAGAACGCCCGTCCTTTGTTGATGCGTGTCATCTGGTTGATGAACTCTGTCAGGTATGGCCCGCGCTCGAGCATGAAGGTGTTGATAACGATGCGGTCGCGGGTGCAGCGCCGAACTTCGCGCAGCGTCTGCTGGATCGTCTTGAACGATGGCGGATAGGCGAAATAGGGCCGCCCGTTGTCCTCGTCGATGTGGGCGGTCGGCTCGCCGTCGGTGATCATGATGATCTGGCGATTCCCTCGATGCTTGGCCAGAAGCGAGCGCGCGAGCTGGAAGCCGTGCTGCATGTTGGTGCCGTACACGTAGTCGTTGAGCGCCAGCTGCGGCAGCGTCTGTGGCTTGAGCTCGACCGCATAGTTGGAGAACCCAACGACGTACAGCGAGTCGCGGGGGTACTGGCTGCGGATCAGGGAGTCCAGGGCGATGGCCACCTTTTTCGCCGCGAGGAAACAGCCGCGCAGGAACATCGAGCGGCTCATGTCGATCATCAGGACCGTCGACGCCTGCGTGACGTGCTCGGTGCGATGGACGACGAAATCCTTGGCGTCCAGACGCACAGGCAGCTTCGGTCCTTCGCGAACCAGTGAGTTGAACAGCGTCTCCTTGAGGTCGAGGAGGAATGGGTCGCCGTACTCGTAGTCCTTCAGCTCTTCCGACGAGTCGTTGCCGATGCCGCCGCGAAACAGCTGGTGCTGCCCCATGCGGGTCTTCTTGAGCTGGTCGAAGATATCGCGCAGCGCCGACTGGCCGATCCGTCGCATGCCACGCGGCGTCAGCTCCATGCGACGACCCTTGCGCTCGACATAGCCGGCCTTCTCGAGTATCTCTGTGAGCTTGCGCAGCTGGTCGAGGGCTTGCCTGGCCTCATTGCCGAGCAGCTCCTGAGCGAGCGAGCGGTCGACGTCGTCGGGCCGAAAGCTCCCGCGCTCGAGCTGTGACTCGAGACGATCCATCTGCTGCAGCCGCTCCATCAGACCCATCGCCTCGCCCATCGATAGGGGGTCTTCGCCGAAGAACGGATAGCGCTCGGCCATCTCCGACGGCGGCATCATCGCCTGCATGAAGCCGGACAGCCGGGCCAGCTCGAGCCGCAGCGAGTCGTCCTGCAGAAGCGCGTCCATCATCTGCCGCAGCTCCTCGCGCGCCTCCGGGCTGAGGCTCTGGAGGAGCGACTGCATCTGCGCCATCTGGCGCTGCAGGTGCTCGAGCAGCTCGTCGAGGCTGTTGATGCCGGGCGGGAACATGTCACCGAAGCGCTCCATGAACCCGTTGAAGTCGGGGGTCCGGCCCTCCATCCGGTCTTCGAGCATCTTGTTGAGCTCGCGGACCATGTCGCGGACGCGTGAAAGGTCCTGGCCCTGCATCGACTGGATCGAACCTTTCAGGCCCTGGAACATCTGGTCGACCATCTGCTTCTGCAGCTGCTGCATCAGCTCTTCGAACTTCTGGCGCGCGGCATCGTCGACGAACTCGTAATCGCGCAGTGACTTGACACGGCCGCCGAGGTCGTCGGGGAGCCGGTCGAGCTGATCGCGCCGCTGCCTGGCTATCCGCTCCATCAGCTTCTTGGCTTCGGGCGTTGCTGCCTCATTCAGGCGCCGCTCGATACCGCCGCGCTCGGTGTCGATGACGTCCTGCACCTCCTGGCGCAGCTGCTCGACGGTGGAGTCGAGGTTGTAGCGGCCCAGCTCGCGCTCGCGCGCCTCCCGCAGCTGCTTGAGCAGCTGCTCCAGCCCGGGCATGTTCGGTGCGCCCCAACGCAGCAGACGCTGCAGCGCTGCGTTGAGGTCGCCGTAGTTCATGAGGTCGTCCGACAGGGCGTCGAGGACGTCGCCCGCGTCGAGGTCGTCGAGGCGCTGGGTGCCGTCCCACCGGGAGTACCGGAACTTCACCCGGACCACGCTAGCAGGAGCGCGGGGACGTGACTGTCGTTAGACCTTGTCGCCGGGCTTGATGTCGAGGACCTCGACCCCGGACCCGACCAGGTCCTGGAGCTCGGACGGTTTCCCGGCCAGGATCGGGAACGCCTTGGCCGCCCGCTCCGGACCCATCGTGTAGAAGCCTCCGATGGGCAGGAAGGCGACATCGAACTTGCTCAGCTCGGCGATCAACGCCATGTCGCCGAAGACATCCGTGTCGCCGGCGAAGTAGACCGTGAAACCGTTCTCGAACTCGATCACCAGGCCGCAAGCCGTGCCGCCGTAGATGATCTGGTCGCCATCGGAGATGCCGCAGGAGTGCTCGGCGTGCACGAGCGTGACTTTCACGCCGTCGACGTCTATGGTGCCGCCCTGATTGCCGGCGGTGATGCTCCCGGCGCTGACGCCCTTTGAAGTCAGCCACGCGCCGATCTCGTGGATCGTCACGATCTTCGGAGTCGTGGCGCGCGCGATTTCGAGTGTTATGTATGTGGTCGAAGTGGCCGTGGGTGATGAGTATTAGGTCGCAGTGTTCAATTGTTTTCAGCTTCTCAGGGGCCATCGGATTGTTCATGACCCATGGGTCGATGAGGATCTCCTTGCGCCTGGCGCTGCGGACCTTCCAGGTGCCGTGCCCGACCCATGTGAAGCTGACGTCAGCGTTGAGCGGCATTCGCGATCCTCCCGTCAAGCAGCCGATCGGAAGATTCGATTCTCCCATACGCCCAAAACAAACACGGCGATCGCGGCCAGCGTCCACAGGTTGGGAAAGAACAATTCGCAGGGTTGCCTGACGAAGCCGAGCAGGAAAACCGCCAGCAGCATCAGGGTCACCCCCCGGCGACGCTCGACGGCGCGAACCGTGAGCAGCAGTACTAGCGGCAGCAATGGCAGCCACTGGTAAGGCCACACCTCGTTTGGGATGAGGGCGCCGAGCGCAAACCCGAGCGCCATGCCGTAAGGAGGATTCCATCCGCTTCGCCACGCGGCCCACACCGCGCCGGCGGCGAAGAGGATGGCGCTGAGGTATGACAGAGCGAGCGCCACCGCGGCCAGGTGGATGGGCGAAGCAACGGCGACGTAGCTATCCCCGGACGGCTGCAGGTATGACTCGCCGCCGATGGTTCTCATGAACAGCGTGCGCACCGAGTCGTACGCGCAGTCGGAGTTGTGTGACGCAAGCGAGGGGATGAGGACTTGCTGGTAGTAATGAATCGCGCCACCGAGCCCGAGAGGGATGAAGCTCACCACGGTGACGGCGACCATGACCGCGCCGAGGCTCAGCGCGTAGCGGATTCGATGGGCAGGCCGTGGACCGATGATCATGGCGGCCGGGAAGTACTTCAGCGACGCGACCAGCCCGCCGACTGCGCCGGCGAGGGACGGCCTTCCGGCCTCGAGCCAGATCGAGGCCGCGGCGCCAAGCATCAAGATCCCGCCGCGCTGGCCGGCCTCCACGTCAGCGAACAGCGGTGGGAAATACGCCGCCACCAGCCAGAAGAGCGGTGCGGCCAGACGGTGCCGCGGCGCAAGCACCACGTAGAGGATCAAGAGACTCGCGGCGACGGCTGCGGCGTCGATCACCGTCCACACCGGCACGGCGACGTTCTTCGGCAGGAGCGCGACAGGGATCGCGAGGATCGCGACCGGCGGCGGGCTCACGAACGCGTCCAGCGAGCCAGGCGGGGCGATGACGTGGCTGCGCGCGAGATACGCGGCCGCCGCGTCGTACATGTGGGCGGGATTCGTGAGATAGGCATGCGCCCCTTCCCACATGCCTTCGGCATCCGGCCGCCGGGGCGTGACCGCCGTCAGCACCACCACCCGCACCCAGAACACCGCCGCCAGGGCCCAGTAGAAGACCGGCCGGGTGAAGAGGTCGGCCGCGGCCCTACGCAGGCGCTCCAGGCTCACGAGTGGTGCGTCTGGGAATCAGCCCGACAAGGCGCGGCCTCGGCGGCCGGAGCCAAGGAGCCGATGAGCACGTGAGGGAGCGCATCGCGTAGATGCGTGACCGAGCGCGCGCAAGAGGCGACGCAGGCTTCAGCGCCTCTCTCGGGGTCCCCGCGGAATCGCAAGATTCCCTGGGGTGAGTAGGCGCCCGGCCGACTAGGCCGATGGATTGGCGGGCACTTTCCCGGACGCAGCACTCAGTCGGTCGGCGGCAAGGTGCGGCCGCGCCTGCCGTCGCGGGCCAGCCAGACGGGATCTTTCAGGAAAGTGATGAAAGCCTGCACCGACGCCGGCAGCTTTCGGCGGCGCAAATGCACGATGTGCCAATCGCGGCGGATCGGAAACCCGTGCACATCGAGCTCCACCAGTCGCCCGCTCGACAGCTCGAGCAGGCACGCGTAACGTGAGAGCACGGCGAGGCCGAGGCCCGATTCGACCGCGTGCTTGATGGCGCCGTTGGAGCCGAGCTCCATCGCCACCTGCAGTTTCGCGCCGGCCTTTCTCGCTGCCTTTTCCAACGACCAGCGGCTGCCCGACGCCTGCTCACGCATTACGAATGGTTCCGCGGACAGGTCTTTCAGGCTGAGACCGCGCTTCTTTGCGAGCCGATGTCCGGCCGGCGCGACGACGACGAGCTCGTCGCTGAGGAATGGAATGATCGCGAGGTCGGAGTCCTTGAGCGCAGGACCGACCACCGCGAGGTCGAGCTCGTTGCGTAGGACCTTCTCCTGCACGCTCGCGCGAGTCCCAATCTCCAGCGAGATGACCAGGCCGGGATGCAGCTTCTTGAATGCGCCAAGTGCTGCGGGCAGAAGATAGATACCGACCGTCGTGCTCGCACCCACGCGAAGGTTGCCGCGCTTGATGCCGCGCATCTCCTCCAGCGCGAGCGCCGCCTCGTCGAGCACGTCGAGCGTGCGTCGCGCGTATCCGTAGAGAATCGAGCCGGCCTCGGTGAGCTGGATGCGCTTGCTCAGGCGGTCGAGAAGGGGCAGCCCAAGCGCCTCTTCGAGCTCTTTGACCTGGTACGAAACCGAAGGCTGACTCAGGCGAAGCTGCTGCGCCGCGAGGCTGAAGCTGCCCAGGTCGGCAACCGCCTTGAACGTGCGCAATTGACGCAGCGTCATCGCGCGGTCGAGATCGAGCTGAGGGCCGTATTCGGGCACGGCGCCTACGATATAGCGGTATGGCCGCCCCCAAACCAAAGAGCATGTCCCCCGTTCGGCGCACGACCCCGACGGTTGAGGGCGTCGCCGCACCCGAGCGCGGTCCCGCCTCGGTTTCAGAGCAGAAGATCAACCAGTACCGCAAGCGCAGATACCAGGCGCTTCACTCCGAAAATGAGGCCGCCAACAAGCGGCGAGCCAAGGGCTTGTCCACCGCCCGCGAACGCGTAGAGATGCTCCTCGACGCGGGCACGTTCGTCGAGCTCGACCTTTTCGCCACCCACCGGGCTCAAGGCTTTGGGATGGAGGAACGCAAAATCGCCGGGGACGGCGTCGTCGCGGGCTTCGGCGAGGTCGATCGGCGCCCGGTCGCGGTCTATGCGTATGACGCAACCGTATTCGGTGGGTCGCTCGGCGAGGTGACCGCCGAAAAGATCGTCAAGGTGCAGGAGCTGGCGCTTCGCAATCGCGTGCCGATCATCGGAATCAACGATTCCGGCGGTGCTCGAATCCAGGAGGGTGTTGTCGCCCTCGCCGGCTACGCCGACATCTTCTACCGCAACGTGCGCTCATCAGGGGTGATCCCGCAGATCAGCGTCATCGCCGGTCCATGCACCGGCGGCGCGGTGTACTCGCCGGCCATCACCGACTTCATCTTCATCGTGGCCGGCCAGGGCTACATGTTCATCACCGGTCCCGAGGTGATCCGCGTCGTCACCGGCGAGCACGTCAACTTCGAAGAGCTCGGCGGCGGCGATGTCCACAACGTCACCTCAGGCGTCGCGCACTTCCTGCCCAAGACCGAAGAGGAGTGCGCAGCGGGCGTTCGGCGCCTGCTCTCCTACCTGCCTTCCAGCAACGGGGAGCGGCCGCCGTTCCGGCCGACCAGCGACGACCCCGAACGCGCCGACCCCGAGCTGCAATCCATCGTGCCGGAGGCACCCAACAAGCCTTACGACATGCGTGAGGTGGTCGCCCGCGTCCTCGACGATCGGGAGTTCTTCGAGGTGCAGCCTTTTTTTGCGCCGAACATCATCGTCGGCTTCGGCCGCATGGGCGGCCACGTGGTGGGCATCGTCGGCAACCAACCCAAGGTGCTGGCCGGCGCCATCGACATCAACGCCTCCGTCAAGGCGGCGCGGTTCATCCGCTTCTGCGACGCATTCGGAATCGCCATCGTCTCCTTTGTGGACGTCCCCGGATATCTACCGGGCCGCGACCAGGAGCATGGGGGCATCATCCGGCATGGCGCCAAGCTTCTGTACGCGTATGCCGAAGCGACGGTTCCCAAGCTCGCAGTGATCACGCGCAAGGACTACGGCGGCGCGTACACCGTGATGTCGCCCAAGCAGATGGGCGCCGACCTGAACCTTGCCTGGCCGACGGCCGAGATCGCGGTTATGGGCCCGGAGGCGGCAGTGAACATCATCTACAAGCGCGAGCTGGCCGCCGCGCCCGATCCCGCCGCACGGCGCAAGGAGCTCGTCGCCGAGTACATGGCGCGGTTCGCCAACCCATACGTGGCCGCAGAGCGAGGCTACATCGACGACGTGATCGAACCGAGCGAGACCCGGCGGGCCTTGATCCGGGGCCTCGAGATCGGGCAGCGAAAGACAGTCGAGCGTCCCACGCGCAAGCACGGAAACATCCCGCTCTAACCTCCCGCGGTATTCCGCACGTCTGGCGCCAAACGAGCCCTTGCGCGCGCTGAATTCGGAGCTTGTGGCGTCAAAGATGCGGAATCGGGCACCGCGCCGGGTCAGGCCGGTCTCGGCGGGACGGTCGACGAGATGGACGACCGGCGTACCCGCTCCGACTTGCGACAGAAATCGTCGACCGTGGCGATCAGCTCCGCGTGCGACCAGGTGAGAGGTGAAACGGAGAGCGGCGCCCCGGTGTTCGGGTCGAGCTGTTCCGAAAGCAGTCCGCCGGGGATCTGGTGGGCGACCACCCAGTTGATGATGTCGCGTGCCGGCTTGAGGTCGTGTGTGGTCTTGGCGATGGCGATGTGCCACTGCGCCAGCCACAGCGTGCAGATGAACCACGGGTTGCCCGGCACCTTGCGAGTGTCCGGCTCGACCCTGAAGTAGTAGTCGTTGCTGTAACGGGCGATGCCGCCGGCGTCGGCGTTGTTCGTCAGCTGGTCTTTGATGGCGGTCATCGTCTCTGCGATGCGCGTCTCGTCGGGTGCGTACATGCCGAATCGCCACAGCCCCGAGATGGCGCTGTCGATAACCATGTCGACGGTCATCGTGCCATCGTCCTCGACCGCGATCCGCCGCGCGAATCGGCCCAGCTCCGCCGTGTACAGGTGAGTGTCCGCCGCCTCTTTCAAGCGCTCCGCGGCGTCTCGATAGCGCGCCGCCGAGGGCCCGTCGCCGAAAAGTTCCGCGAAATTGCGCGCCGCCTCGAGCCCACCCCAGACCGACCCCACCGAGAACGCGTGAACTCCCCATCGCTCCTCCCACAGGTCCCACGACGGCTGTATCAGGCCGTTGCGCTGGTCGGTGTACGAGACCATCCAGTCGGCGGCGGGCAGGACGAGCGAGGTGTAGAGGCCGACGACGAAGTCGAGGTTGCGGTGGATCCGATAGTGCTGCCACAGTGCCCACAGCACCAGGCCGGTCTCGTCCTCCTGGATCGGCAGCGTCCGCGCGCCGCGAGCGTCGACCCAGGGCAGCCACGAGCTGCCCGGGTTGCCGTATGGCGTGTACTTGTGCAGAAAAAAGCCCTCTTCCACGAGCGAGTCCTGGCAGAAGGTGAAGAACTGCCTCGTGATGTCCTCGTGGCCAGATCGATCGAGGGCGTTGGCGACCAGCGCGCCGTCACGGGGCCACGCGTATGCATAGGTGTCCCGCGCGAACTTCGTGATGTCGAAGTCGGTCGCCGCGATGATGGCGCCATGGTTGTCGGCATGTGTGCGCGCGGTGAGGATGCTGCGACGGTAAAGCTGCGTGACGTCGGCGCCGAGCTCCTCGTCGATGTGCCGGTGATCCTTCTCCGACCACACCTGCCAGTACGTCTTCGTACGCCCAAGGTAGATGTTCGGGCCCCGGCCGATGATCAGGTCCTGCCCGTAGGTAGACACTTCGCTGAGGCGCGCACCCATGCACACCCAGTGCGTCAGCGTGCGAGACTCGCCTGGAGCTGCCGGCCCGAAGTCGAAGCCGATCGTGCAGTCGACGGAGCCTTGCTCGATCGGGTTGCGGCCGAGCACGCCATCCTCCGCGTCGACCCACGTCCCCGCCAGCCCGTTGCCCTTCTTGCCGTTGGCCCAGGTGTCGATGCCGAACTCCGGCCCCGAGTCACCGCCGATGAGAAAGTAGCGGTTGCCCTTGTAGGCGATCACACCGCGATGGCGAGGGTCGTAGGCGACGGTGTTGCCGATGTCCGAGCCCTCGATGTACCAGTCGTAATGAAAGAAGACGCGTCCAACCTGGAAGCCGGAGGGGCTCGTCACCTCGACGTTGCGAATGAACCAGTTGCGGGCGAGATCTACGTAATCGGCGAACTTGACCGTGATGCCCAGCTTCGCGTGCTTCAGCGTGACGTCGGTGACGAGCGAGTCGGTTACGTAGCCGAGCGTCCGTTCCCAGGCGTCGTCGTAGAGCCAGGCGAACTTGCCGTCGATGAAGAACCCCGTCCGGCAGAGGTTGCCCATGGTCTGGTTGGCGTCACCGACGCGCGGAAAGTAGATGTCGCGAACCGAGTAGTTCGCGTCGAAGCCGATGCATACGTTGCCGTTTCCGATGACAAGGCTTCTGGGCACGGTTTGGTGGCAATGCTAGTGCTGCGTACCGGCAGGCGCGCTTAACAGGCAGGGTTTTCGATATGAGCGCTGGCACGTAATATCCGCTTCAACCCGCCTTCGCAACATCGGAGCACAACGCCCTTGAACAGTCCCGCAAACTCAATGCCGCCACCCATTCGCATCGTCGCCAGCCGGCGCCGGCGCCGCACCGTTGCGGCCCGGCTGCGCGCGGGAGTCCTCGAGCTGCTCGTACCTGACTGGATGTCCCATGCCGAGCGCCAGAGGTGGGCAGAGGTCATGAGCCGGCGCCTGCAGAGGCGCGTCGCGAGGGCGCTCCCGAGCGACGAGCGGCTGGCCGGGCGAGCGCAGGCGCTGAACGAGAAGCATTTCGGCGGCCGGCTCCGCTGGACATCCATCGCCTTCGCGGAGATGTCACACCTGTGGGGCAGCTGCACGTTCACATCCGGCGCCATCCGCATCGCCAAACGCGCGGGCACACTGCCTGACTGGGTGCTGGACTACCTGCTCGTGCACGAGATGTCGCATCTCGAGCACAGCGACCATGGGCCCGCGTTTCACGAGCTCGAGAATCGCTATCCGCTCACCGAGCGTGCGCGCGGGTACCTGATGGCACTCGACCATGCGGCGGGGATGGGCGCCGGCACGTAATATCCGCTGCAACCCGCCTTC
>VBGM01000023.1:11751-12605 GCA_005880855.1 Chloroflexota bacterium | reverse complement strand
CGTCAGCAGGTTGATGTTTGCCCGAGAAACGGTCGGCATGACCGACGCATCCGCCACGTACAGGTTGCCAATCCCGCGCAGCCGGCAGTGGTCGTCGACGACGGCCAGCTCATCGTTCTCAGCCCCCATGCGGAGCGTGCCCGACGGGTGATAGTCGGTCGCGTGGAAGTCCTGGAAATGAAGTCGCAGCCTCTCCTCGTCGCGAGCCGTCTCCGCGTCGGGAAGCAGGAGATCGCACTTCACGCTCTCGGCTAGCACCTTCGCCACCTCGAAAGAAGCCTGGGCGGCCGCGACCAGGCGATCGAGGTCGCGCGCCTCCGAGAAGTAGCGGTGGTCGATCTGCGGCTCGGCCCTCGGGTCGCGTGACGCAGCGCGCACAACCCCGCGCGATTCGCACTTGCTGACCTCGATATAGAAGCCGTTGAGGCCGCCCATGGCGAAGATCTCGCCGAACATGAACGTGAACTTGACGTCATCGACCTCGAGCCCGGGCTTTGTGCGCAGCTTGAGGACCGGTCCGATCGGGATGAAGTCGGCCGGCGCGTTCTGGCCAGCATCGACGATGACCAGGGACGAGACATGGTCGAGCAGGTTCTCGCCGACGCCCGGAAGTTCGACGACCGGATCGATCCCGATCTGACGGAGCAGGTCACGCGGGCCCACTCCCGTCCGGTGAAGGATCTGCGGCGAGTTGTAGGCGCCCGCGGCCAGGACGACCTTTCCACCTTCGACGACCTCGCCACCGGCCAGGCGAACGCCAGTCGCTACGCCGTCGGCAATGACGAGTGTGTCGACCAGCGTGTCCGCTCGGATGGTGAGGTTTGGACGGGATCGAGCGGCGGCGATGTAGGTCA
>VBGM01000023.1:0-11743 GCA_005880855.1 Chloroflexota bacterium | reverse complement strand
GTTTCGCGGCAGCGGTCCCACGCCCACTCCGCCGGGACGGTTCAAGTCATCGAGATCCGCATGCCCAAGCTCCAGGCAGTCCGACCTGACCTGCTGCTGGAACTCGTTGAGCGGCTCGCGCTCGACGTGGATCGGGCCCAAGCTCCCGTGGTAAGGCAGGCCGCCAAACTCTCGGTCGGTCTCCAATCGATTGAAGTAAGGCAGGCAGCGATCCCAGCTCCACGATGAAGCCCCGAGCGCAGCCCACGCATCGTAGTCCTCGGGTTGCCCGCGCAGAGCGAACGTCGCGTTGGTGGCAGAGCTACCGCCGAGGACGCGGCCGCGGGGAACACCGCCGCGAGTGTTGGGGTCGTGGTAATTCCAGTCGTATTGCTCGACGCCGCTGCCCTGTCGCATGAAGCGGATCGCGTCAGGAACGTTGTCCCCAGGGTCGGGGTCGGATCCTCGCTCAACCGGCTGGCGACGACTCCGCCGCCAGAGCCGGAGCCCACCACGATCACGTCGTACCGGCCGCTCATTCCGGCGCCGCTCTACGGCGTGAGGACGATCTTCGTGGCCTCGCGGGCATCGAATATCCGGTAGGCCTCTTTGCCTTCCTCGAGCTTCATGCGATGGCTGATGATCGCGTCGGGCTGCAGCCGGCCCGCGGCGATTAGGTCCAACAGCGGGCGCATGTAGGCCTGCACGTTGCACCACCCCGAGCGAAATGTGAGCGACTTGCTCCACATCTGCAGGTACGGAAAATCGCCGCTCGCGTGATTCGGGACGCCGACGGTCGAGATCGTGCCACCACCGCGCACGCATTCGATAGCGGAGGCGATCGCCGCCAGATCGCCTACCGCCTCGATGCTTCGGTCTACGCCGAATCCGCCTGTAGCGGCTTTGACCGCATCTACCGCCGGCGTCTGCCCGGCATTGATGGGGACTGCGCCCAGGCCCTGCGCCAGCTCGAGGCGGCTATCCACCATGTCAATCGCGAAGACGCGGGCCGGCCCGAAAAGTTGGGCCGACATGATCGACATCAACCCCACGGGTCCGGCCCCGATCACAGCAACTGTGTCGCCGGGCTTGATCTCCGCGCGCTCCGCGGCAAAGAACCCCGTCGCCAGGATGTCACCGACGAAGATGGCCTGTTCGTCCCCAAGGTCGTGCGGGATCGGCTCCAGCGTGTGGTCGGCAAGCGGCACGACGACGTACTCCGCTTGCCCGCCGCCTAGATCGCCGAAGTGCTTCCCGTAACCGAAGGTCGCCTTGCTCACGCACTGGTTGAACCAACCCCGCAGGCAGTAGTAACAGTGGCCACACGAGCTGAAGAAGGACGAGACGACCCGATCGCCCGCCTTAAAGCGACGAATCTCTGAACCGACCTCCTCGACCACCCCGACGAACTCATGGCCGAGCACACAGCCCTCGCAGCCAGGGATCCGCCCGTGGTAGATGTGCAGGTCCGAGCCGCACACGGCGGTAAGCGTCATGCGCACCAGGGCCTCGGTCGGGCCGCCGATCGAGGGCTTGGGCGCGTCGACCACATTTACATTCGCTTCGCCCTCATAGGCCAGCGCCTTCACGCCCGGATTCTAGGACGGCACCTAAGCTACGGAAGTGCGGCTGAAGGGGGCGGTCGTCGCGATTACGGGCGCGTCGAGCGGAATCGGCGAGGCGACGGCGCTGGCTTTCGCGCGTAAGGGCGCGCGGTTGGCGCTGGGGGCACGAAGGCTGGACCGCCTCAATGCCGTCGCCGAGAGATGCCGGCAGAAAGGTTCGCCGGACGTCAGCACGAGGCGCCTCGACGTCGGCAAGCATGCCGACGCGCGAGCGTTCGTGGCCGCGGCGCTGCGCGATCACGAGCAGATCGACGTCCTCGTCAACAACGCCGGGTTCGGCTGGATGGGCCGCCTCCATGAGATGCCGGAGGAGAAGGTGGACGAGATGCTCGCCACCAACATCGCCGGCGTGATCGCCACCACGCAGGCGGCGCTGCCTTCGATGCTGGAGCGCCGGCGCGGGGTGATCATCAACGTTTCGTCTGTCCTCGGCTTCCGGGCCGCGCCTTACTCCGCGGTTTACTCGGCGACCAAGCACGCCGTCGTTGGCCTGTCGCATGCGCTGCGCGGCGAGCTCTCGGGCACAGGGGTGAAGGTATGCGTGGTCTATCCGAGCTCCACGAGGAGCGAGTTCTTCGCCAGCACCGAAGCCCCGATCGGCCCTGTCTACCCCGCCTCGTGGGTAGCCAGGCTAATTGTGCGAACCGCTCGCTATCCGCGGCGAGACGCGATCGTGCTGCCTTACCGGCTCGTGCACCTCACCGAGCCGATCTTCGGCGGGCTCATCGACCACAGCATCGGTGAGGCGCGGCGTCTGCAGTCGCCGGGCCTCAGCGGCAGTGGCGCTCCCCCGTCTGCGCCCTGACCGCTACTTCTGCCAGGCTTCGAGAAGCTTCTCCAGCTGCTTCGCGTTCTTGACCGAGTAGTTCGAGTAGTTGTTGTTCATGAGCGCGTGAACTTCTTTGGCCGACTTCTCCATCTCCTTGATTCGCGGCACCCATTCCGTCAGCTCCTCGTCAGAGTAGTCGTAGCGGAAGCGCAGGTTCGGGGGCGCGCCCTTGAGGTCCCACGTCTCGTGGTTGCGGCCGTGAAACCGCACTACGGCGAGCTTGGATGACGTGACGTCGTAAACCGGGGGCATGCTCGTCTTGTGGCCTGGGGGCACGTCGACCGCGACAAATGGGATGTCGCGCGAACGCAGAAACGCGAGGGTGCCATCCAGATGGCGCGCGTCCAACCACTCCGGCTTGCGAAACTCGACGGCGATCTGGAACCCGAACATGCGCTCCTGGCATTGCTCGATGTACGAGAGCGAGCGCGATGACGGCAGGAACCAGGGTGGGAACTGAAAGAAAACGGCTCCGAGCTTGCCGGCGGTCCGCAAGGGCTCGAGCGCTTCGCGGAACCGTTCCCACGACTCGTCCACCAGTTCCGGCGGCATCTGCTCGAGGTAGATGTTCTTTTCCCGCAGCTTCTCGGGCAGCTGCTCGCGAATGTCCTTGGGCAAAGCCATCGGCTTGGTCGGGTGGTTGGTGAAGAGCGAGAAGGACTTGAGGTCGAACACGAATCCCGCGGGCGTCCGCGCCACCCACAGATCGGAGTTCTCCTTTTTGGGCATGCCGTAGTAGGTGGAGTCGACCTCGACCAGCGCGAACTGGCTGGCGTAGAACTGCAGCCGCTCCTCGGAGGACTTGGCATTCATCGGATAGAACTGGCCGGAGTCGATCAAAGACTTGTCGATCCAGCCGGCGATGCCCACGCGGACGGTCATGCCTTCGATCGTGTCACAAGTTCGGAAACAGGGCAGTATCATCCGCCGCGAGTGGGCCGCTACATCCGCTACTGGTACACATACCGCAACTTCGTCGCGGTCCTCCTCGCCCTTGTTATGAGCGGCGTCATGTACTGGCTGTACACCGAGCAGCTCGCCTGCGACGCCAAGCCTGGCTCCTGTCTCGTTTACCTTGCCGGTCATCCTGAAGACCGGTTTGTGACGCAGTCCAGCCCCAACGACAACATCGTCATCGTCGGGCTCGACAACCAGAGTGTGAAGACCCTCGGCACTTTCCCGGTGCCACGACCGAGCTACGCGGCGGCTCTTCAGAACCTGGAAAGGGCCGGCGCGGCCGTGGTCGCATTCGACGTCTCCTTCCCCGATCCCCGTCAGCCCGACCAGGACAGGGTATTCGCCGACGCGCTCGCCAAGAGCAAGGTCCCTGTCGTCCTTGCCTATGGCGCGGACAACATCCTTCCGGCCGACGGCAAGTATGTGCAGACGTCCTCGAACACGAGCCCGTCCGGAGTCGACCAGATACCGCTTCGCATGTTCTGGTGTTCGGACGCCAACGCCAACTCAGCGGCTCCCTGCCAGCAGCCTTACCCCAATGTGACCCTGGCCTCTGTCGACATCAAGCCGGACAACGACGGCGTGGTGCGGCGTATCCCGATGTTCGTGCAGCCGGCCTGCGCGTCAAATGGCTCGTGCAGCATCAACACGCTGAACCCGATCGGCTTTGCGGCGTACCGCGCCTGGGTCTCGGGAGTTACGGGTCCAGAGTTGCAGGAGTCCAACGGCCAGGCCACGTTCGGGACGACCTGGCGAAACCCGATGTACGTCGACAGCAACGGCGCAGCGCTCATCAACTACTCCGGACCCCCCGGCAACTTCCACGACAAGAACCACTACATCTCTTTCGCGGACATCTACAAGGGCAACTTCTCAAATGACGCTGTCAAAGACAAGATCGTGCTCATCGGCGACTACTACCTCAGCGGCGTTCACGACGAGGTGAATGCCACCTCTAGCGCCGGGGCGGGCGGTCAGCTGATGCCAGGCATCGAGATGCACGCAAACGTCGTCCAGATGCTTATTGGCGACAAGTCCCTCGTGCCCAAGTTCCTAGCTCCCGAGCCACCCCTGGTCGTCCTTCTAGTCATCCTCTTGCTCGCTTTGGCCATGGCGTTGGTGATCGCCCGTGTCTCTGTGGTGCTTGGTTTGGTCGCCACCGTGGTGGCACTTGTGATCTTCACGGTCGCAGTCAGCTTTATCGCTGCCGGCAGCGGTTTGATCCCCAACGTGCTCCATCCATGGCTCGCCGTCGCGCTCACCTACTCAGGGGTGACGGCGTACCGATTCCTTTACGAGGACCGCGAGCGCCGCAAGGTCACATCGCTGTTCGGCCAGTACCTGAAGCCCGAGATCGTGACGCAGCTGGCCAAAACTCGCGGAGGTGTCGCCGACATCATGCGCGGGGGCGAACGACGCGACATCACCCTGCTGTTCGTCGACATCCGTGGATTCACATCGATGTCCGAGTCGATGTCCGCGCATGACGTGACCGATGTCGTGCAGATGTACCTCGACCACCTGAGCGGGATCATCTTCACCTGGGATGGAACGATCGACAAATATGTGGGCGACGAGATCGTCGCGTTCTGGAATGCTCCTCGTGCGCAGGACAACCATGCGCTGCTCGCTGTCCGATGCGCATATGACCTCATCAACCGCGCACCCGAGCTGCAACAGAAGCTGCTCGCGAAGGGCCTGCCGCCAATCCGGTGGGGCATCGGCGTCAACACCGGCGAGGCCGTGGTGGGGATGATGGGCTCGCGCAGCCGGCTTCAGTACACGGCGCTGGGGGACACGGTGAACACTACGGCTCGCTTCTGCGCCAACGCTCCAGCCTTTCACCTTCTCATCGGCCAGCCGACGTACGAGGCATGCAAGGACTACATCGCGGTGGACCTGGTTCCAGGAGTGCAGCTGAAAGGCAAGTCCGCCGAGACCTTCAGGATCTACCAGGTGGTGGCGATTCGCGAGACCCCGACCTCACCATGGGTGCAGTTTCCGACCGAAATGGCGAGCCAGGCGCACCAGGGGTTTGCCCAGCAGTTCACGCAGAAGTCGATCCTCGCCGCCGCCAATGCCGATTCAACCGACATCCTTGTCGGAGCGGAGGCCCAGGAAGCCCTGGCCGGCCAAGCGGCGATTCAGGCGCCGCCGCCAAGAGAGTGAAGGGGAGCGCCGTGCGGCGCTCCCCCATCAGTTACTCGTCGAAGAAGACGCCGTTGCGTTCTCGGCCCATGACCGACCTCACGTTGGTCGTCGTGCTCGCCGGGTCGGACGTGAATCGAAAACCAGGAGCGCTTGCAGACCACTCGATCTGGACCGCGCAAAGTCGGAATCTGCCCGTAAAGCGGTGCACAGCGTCGGTCACGTTCATCGGTTTTGCGATTGCACGCCAGCGCATTTCGAAGGACACGCTTGCGGGATCGCTTGGCCCGTCGACCAACGCGTTGTGTAGGTTGTGGTAATCCTCCTCATCGAGGTCGCCTAGCCGCAGCGAGGCGGTGCCGTCTTCGAGGTCGACATCCAACGCGTCGCCGGCAACCGGCTGCGTCCAGAACAGGCCGCTTTCGCCAATGCCGGGGTTGAAATCGTGAACCTGTCCGGAGCCAACGGCCCCGGTGAACAAGTCCATTCAAACGAAGGCGAATGTCCCGTGGTGCTTGCGGCCGTCCTCGCCCACGTACAGACCGCTCATGAACCCGTTGTCCACCTGGTAGCTGAGGCGGGACTGAGCGCCGGTCGTGAGATCGATACCTGTGCCGGCGCCGGTGACGCGGCATATTCCGACCAGGCCGTTGAAGTCGGTGATCTCGGACGGCTCGTTGATCGGCGCCGGGCCGAAGACAGGTACCGGCGGGAAATGGTGAATCGGGATCCCAAACGGCGCCACCCCGCTGGGGATCGGCCGCGGCAAGACGGTGGCCACACCATCAAAGTCGGCCTGTGCGAGCCTGGGCAGCCAGGCTCCGGCTGTTACTGCCGCACCTCCGGCCAGCGCGGCGGACCCAAGGAAGGTGCGTCGCGTGATTGGACGCATCCAGAAATGGGTGTGCCCAACATGGCTGTGGTTCACATTCATCCGCACCTCCTGCCGAATCTCGGCAATCGCGGTTGTGCATGGCCCGATAAGGGCTAGGTCGGCCTCGGTATAGCACCTGCTGGATGACGCGTCAATGGCGCGCTATCGGGGCCAGATGGTCAGTGCACGAAAGCTGCCAGCAGAGCTCCGATCACCGCGATCAGAGCGAGCAATCCTGCGATCACGCCCAAGCACCCCGAGGTCTTCTTCGCGACCGGACGCACCGGCGGCGTCGGGTTGTATACGGACTGGACCGGCTGGGCGGGCATGGGTGACGCCGAAGGCATGACTGGCATGCCCGCCATCGCGGGGATGGCACCGGGATAAGGAGTGGCGCCGGGGACCATCTTCGAGAGGTCCGCGCCCGGCTGCAGGCTCCGCTGCCAGCCGGGGGTGAGCCTGTCTGCGATGCGGATCATCGCGTCATCGAACTCCTGACCTGTCTGATACCGCTCTTCGGGACGCTTGGACAGTGATTTGAGGATCACCTCTTCGAGGCTCATGTCCAGGCCCGGCCTGTGGACCGATGGCGGCTTGGGCGGCGCCTGCACGTGCTTGGCCATCAAAGTGAACGGGCCATCGGCATCCGATGCGGTGAACGGCGGCTGTCCGACCACCAGCTCGTAGAACATGATCCCCGCCGAGTAGAGGTCGCTTCGCCCATCGACTTTGCTGGACGCCACCTGCTCGGGAGACATGTATTGCGGGGTGCCGACCGTTGTCCCGGTCTTGGTGGCCGTCGAGCCGGCGCCGGAGTCGTCCATGAGTCGAGCGATGCCGAAGTCGGCGACCTTGACATCACCTTCGTCTGAGAGCAGCACGTTCTCGGGCTTCATGTCGCGGTGCACGATGGCTCGCTTGTGTGCGTAGTCGAGCGCCTGGAGAACGCCGTGCATGATCGCGAAGGTCTGCGGCAGTGGCAGGACGCCCTGGTTGAGGGAGTCTCGCAACGATTTGCCGCGCACGAACTCGAGCACGATGTAGTTGGCGTCGCCGATCTGCTCGAGGTCGTGGACCTGCACCAGGTTGGGATGGCTCGTTCTCGCCATCACCTGGGCTTCCTGCATGAATCGCTTGAGCGCGACCGGATCCGCGACGGCGGAGAGGATCAGCTCCTTGATCGCGACCTCGCGCCCGAGGCCTGGCTGCTCCGCAAGGTAGACGGCGCCCATTCCCCCACGGCCGAGCTCGCGCTGGACGATGTACTTGCCGATCCGGCGCTGGGTCGTAGGCGCCGGCGCGGGTGCATGCTCGACCGGCGGGGCAGCGGGCGCGGCCGGAGGCGCAATATGGGGCACCGGAATGAGCCGCATGGTCGCGTCGACCGCGTAGGGGTCTGGAGGCGGCACGGGCGGTGGCGCTGATGGAGGCGCCGATTGGGGAGCGACGGGCTCGGGCGCGGCGGCGCGCGGAGTCGGCGCCCAGTCGGGGACCGGCGGCGGCGGCGGCTCGGTGGGCGTTTCTGGTGTCTGACCCGAATCGGCCATCTCGCCCGCGAGACTACCAGAGTATGTTCGCGGCCAACCGCGCTTCGGACGATCGTGTCTAGCTCTGGCGTTTTGAGGGCTGCCGACCCATAATCGGCCCGCACGTATCAGCCTTTTACAGGAGGGTTTCCATGTCGCAGATCCCGCCCCCGCCCCCAGGACAGCCGGCCCCTATGAGCGGGGCAGGGGCTGCCGCGAGCAACAAGAGGATGTATACGATCCTCGCCTACGTTCTCGGCTGGCTTGGCGGTTTGATATTCCTGTTCGTTGGCAAGGACGACCCCGACGTCAAATGGAATGCGTCGCAGTCGCTGATCATCTTCGGCGGCCTCTCGATTGTGATTGTCATCCTCAGCTTCATTCCAGTCGTCGGATGGATTGCCGAGTTCATCCTGTTCGTGATCGGCTTCATTTTCTGGGTGTACTTCCTGGTCCAATCCCTGCAGGGGACCGGACAGCGAATTCCCGCGCCGGTGATCGGCACCACGATCGCGCCTTACGTCGACCAGCTGGCGAACGCGGTCAAGTAATCCAGCAGATCTGAGCGAGGGCTCCATCGTGGGGCCCTCCTTTCATTCCTGGGCGAAAAGGTCGAGAGCTTTCTCGATCCCGCCTCGGAGCTCGTCACGCTCGTCTCGCAGTACGTTTGCCTCAGCGCGAGCGTTCGCTAGCTGGTGGCGCAGCCGTTCGATCTCGCCCTCCATCTCCTTCAGGCGCGGGTTCGGTCCGGAGGCGCCTTGTTGGGCCTCGGCAAGATCCATCCGCGCGCGCTCGAGCAGGACTTTGAGCTCGCGCCGTTCGGCGAGGAGCTCCTGAACCAGAGACTCAGCCGGCTTTTTCTGCTCGCTCGACATAGCGGCAATGTCCGGGCTGAAACTCACGCAGGCGAAGATGCTCCATCTCGCCACGCAGATACCGAGCTTTGATGGCGAGGCCGTTGATTCCCTTGGCGGTCTCGTACGGAAAGCGGTACAGCTTGCCGGAGTCGACGAGTAGGCACAGCGAGAGCTTCTCCCCGTCCTTCTCGATCACGTTCTTGAAGCACGGAACTGTGCGCCTGGCGACCTCGATCTTCTTGAAACCGCCGACCCGTCCGGCCAGCACGTCGATCGGGTTGCGCATGGATGAATGCTAGTTCAGTAAGGAGAGCTGCTCGGGTTCCGGCGGCGGCTTGAGGATTACGCGTCGGCGGTCCGACACTCCATGAACAACGCGAAGCCTCGCGACCGCTTTCATCGTGGCCTCGCCATGGGCCGGTGGCAGGTAGGCACGCTCCCGGTATGCCTGTTCGTAGCGTGGGACGAGCTCTGGCCAGTGCTTACCGAGCACGGACATGAAGTGCTCGCGCGTACCGTCTTTGAGGTGGAGCATTCCGGCCCACAACCCCGTGGCGCCGGCGGCGCGAGCAGCCTTGACCACCGCCTCGAGACGGTCAGGGCGATCGGAGAGGCCCGGCAGAATGGGCGCCATGCCGACGCCGACGTCGATGCCGGCGGCGACCAGCTTCTCGATGGAACGCAATCGCTGCTTCGGATGCGCGGTGCCTGGTTCGGTCCGGCGCCAGATGTCGTCATCGAGCGTCGGGATGCTGAAAGTGATGTGGAGGCGGGCGCGACGCGCGAGCTCGGTCAGTACGTCGATGTCGCGGACGATCATCGGTCCGCGCGTGATCATCCCAGCGGGGTTTGAGAAATCGCGCAGGGCTTCGAGACACTGGCGCGTGAGCCGGTATCGACCTTCGGCCGGCTGGTAGGGATCGGTGGCAGCGCCGATGACGACGGTGTCCTTGCGCCATGACTTGCGCGAGAGCTCGCCGCGAAGCACGGCGGCGACGTTGACTTTGACGCGCACTGCGCGCCCGTACCGGTCGTCAGAGGGGCGGTCGGCGCGGAGCTCGAAGGCGCGGACGTAGCAGAAGGCGCAGCGGTGCTCGCAGCCGGTGTAGGGATTCAGGGACCAATCGAAGCCCATGCCCTTGACCCGATTCAGGGCGGATTTGCACCGGACCTCGAGGTAGTCGACGTCAGCGAGTCGTGGCTCCGGTGTGTCCACGTCCCGATGATAGAACAAACGTTCGCTTTTGTCTTAACACCCTGGGTTGGCGGGAGTCCCGAAATCGAATTGAATTACACGAGGCGTGCCGGTGGGGGAGGGACCGGGATCAAGGGAGGGCCCCAAAAGGTATGGCTGGTCAGGACCGCCGGCCCGGCTTTGGGCGGGTGGTAGATGACGGGCAGAAGTCATTCAGGATGCATTCCTCACAGCGCGGCCGCCGAGCTATGCATATCCGCCGCCCGTGCAGGATCAGGCGCAGGGACAAACCCGTCCACTCCTCCTTGGGCACCATCGAGCAGACCTGACGCTCGATCTTGGCCGGGTCTCGCGACGACACGAGCTTGAGCCGGTTGGTGAGGCGGATCACATGTGTATCGACAGCAAACCCGGGCACGTTGAACCCCGCGCCCAGGATGACGTTGGCCGTCTTGCGGCCGATGCCCGGGATCTGGAGCAGGTCGTCCATGTTCCCCGGCACCTCGCCGCCGAACAGCTCGACCAGCTTCCGGCTGGCATCGATGATCCGCCGAGTCTTGGCCCGAAAGAAGCCGGTCGGCTTGATGATCACCTCGACCTCGGCGGGATCGGCGGCCGCCAGGTCGAAAGGCGTCGGATAGCGGCTGAACAGCTTCGGACTGACGAGGTTGACCATCTTGTCGGTGGTCTGTGCCGACATGATGGTGGCGATCAGAAGCTGAAAAGGAGTTGCGAACGCGAGCTCGGTTACCGCTGGATACGCCTCGCGAAGGCGCTCCACCGTCAGCATCGCGCGCGTCCGCGCCCCGCGGGGCAGCCGAGGTAGAGCCGGCCCTTTCTTCTTACGGGTCCTAGGTGGCAAGGAGCTTGCGTGCCGCCGCGGCGACCTGAGCACCTTCGGCGCGGCCGGCAAGCCGGGCGGTGGCGGCCTTCATGACCGCACCAAACGCATTGGGTCCCGACGGCTTCAGCTCCGAGATCACCGCGCGGACCTCGGACTCGACCTGCTCGGAAGTCATCGCCGCCGGCAGGTAGCCGCGCAGCAGCGCCATTTCGGCCTCCTCGCGCTTCGCCGCCTCCTCGCGGCCACCCTTGCGATAAGCCTCGATCGCATCCTGGCGCCGCTTGACCTCCTTGCGGGCGACGCGCTCGACCAGGGCATCGTCGATCGATCCGCCGGAGTCCGCTTCCTTGGTGGCGCGGACGACCTCGCTCTTCAAGAGTGAGAGCGTGTTCAGCGCGAGCTCGTCGCGGCGCCTCCGCGCTTCGACCAGCTCAGTTTGAAGTCGATCGTAAAGTGCCACCTTTGGCGATTGTCACACATGGACCGATCACGGATAATCGGCGCCTATGGGTCTTGCCCCAATCCTTCTCGTCGGACCTTTCGTCGCCGCCGTGGGCCTGGTCGCGGTGATCTTCGTGATGCGCCATCGATCGGTGCAGGAAAAGTCCATGTACTCGGCGCGGCGATCTCAGATCGAGCGGAAGGTGCGCGCCGCCCGTCAGCGCACGCTGGCCCCGACCGGCCGCCACTCCGAGAAGGATGAGGCAGCCCAGGCAGAGCAGGCCTTCACCGCCTCGGACATGGAGGCGAAGGCGGCAGTTCCGACCGCAACCTGGGGGCCGACTGCCAGGCCGGAGCCACAGGCGCCACCTCCTCCCCCTCCACCGTCGTCGCCGCAGACGTGGGAGGTCGGACCCACCGTGCCGCCACCTCCGCCCAGCACGCCACCTCCGACGCCGCCGCCATACA
>VBGM01000022.1 GCA_005880855.1 Chloroflexota bacterium | reverse complement strand
CAGGGTCATGGCAGCTCGCCTCCGGCGCAGCCCCGGGAGACGAAGATCAGGGCGAGGAGATCAGACGGCCAAGCGCGACGATGGCAGTCGCTCAGTACGCGGTGCTCGTCGTCGGTCTCGTGATGGTGCTCATCGGCGTCGTGGTGATGCTCGCCAACTCACACGTCACCTAGTTCTGAACGCTAGAACGCTTCCAGAATCGCTTTTGCAAGGCCCTCGCCGCCGCCGGCCATGACCGTGTCGCAGACGACCACGCGGTAACCCAGCGCTTCGATCTCGGC
>VBGM01000126.1 GCA_005880855.1 Chloroflexota bacterium | reverse complement strand
CTCACCGTCGGCTATCAGGAGCTTCACATGGTCGATCTGATGGCGCACGTCGTCGACCGGATAGACGCGCTCGGCGACCCCGAGGCGATCGAGCAGGGCGGCCGAGTGGCGGCTGGCCTTGACTGTTGGATCCGTGATCACCCGTACGTTCACGCCACGAGACATTGCGACCCCGAGCGCGCTGGTGACGTCCCGGCGCCCGAGCTCGTACATCTCCACCATCACACGCTTGCGGGCTGAGGCAATGAGCCGGCCGACCAGCCCGAAAATGGATGCGTCCTGCCACAGCGTTACGGGTTCGGGGCGCCCCGACCCCGAGGTCAGAGGCGCCCCACCCACGCCAGGTGCATGTGCAATCAGCGCCGCGTTCGCGACCGGCGCCGCGGCTGGGGGGACCGAGCACGCCGACAGGAAAACCGCAAGCAGCAGAAAGGCAAATCGCGCCATGGCAGGGCGAAGTTACTCGGTGAATTGAGGGACGCCAACCTTGCCTGTTAAGGTTTGCTCAGCTCAGAGGAGATCCACCTTCATGCCCGCACGGGCGCCGAGAACTCGGTCAGCGCGCGTCTCTCGGATCCCGACTTCCAGGTAGCCCATGCTGCCGACGTACACGAATGGCTCGTTGGGCCGCGCATCCGCATAGGTCGTCGCTGAGGCGGTGATGTAGTGGTTGTGGATTCGCATCGGCCGCACGGGCGGCTTCAGGTTCGTGACCAGATTGCCGAAACCGTCGATCCAGAGCACGCGCGGAACGGAGTCGTCGAGCATCTTCGGCTCCGCGGTCGCATGTCCCAACGACTCGAGCGGCACCCCAGCCGCAAGCGCCGCGGCGGCCGGGGCGAAAACGTCACGTCCTTCAAAAGTGGGCGCCGCGCCAGGGTTGGGCGCCAGCTCGACGGCCTGCTGCATTCCCACCTCGTCGATGACGATGCCGAACAGCCCATTGTCAGGACCAACGTAGTAGCGACCGCCGGCTCGAATCGCCAGGCGCCTGCGCGAGCTGCCGACCCCGGGATCGACCACGGCCAGGTGTACGGATCCGGCCCCGAAATGCCGGGTGCCTGCGAAGAGCATGAACGCGCCGGCAAAGACGTCGAACCGCGGAACCTCGTGGCTAACGTCCACGAGAGTCGCGTGCGGGCACCCGGCCAGGACCACCGCTTTCATCGCCGCGACCAGCGGGGAACCCGAGCCAAAGTCGGACGTGAAGGTGACTAGCGGGGGCCCGGCCGTTGTGCCGCGGCTACCAGTAGCGTGTCTCCTTCCAGGGATCTGCTTCATCGTGGTATCCGCGCTGCTCCCAGAAACCAAGCCGGTTGCGTTCCATGAACTCTAGCCCGCGCAACCACTTCGCCGATTTCCAGAAATACTTCGAGGGCACGAACAACCGCAGCGGCCAGCCATGGTCGGGCGTAAGGTCTTGCCCGTTCCAGGCGTAGCAGAGGAGGTTCTGCTCGGCGTCGAGAACGTCAAGAGGCACAGAGGTCGTGTACCCATATTCGCAATGAGCCATGACGTATTTCGCCTCGGACTTTGGCTTGACGCGGTCGAGGATTTCGCGGATCGGCACACCGGTCCAGGTGTCACCGAGACGACTCCAGCCGGTGACGCAGTGGATGTCTGCGACGACATCCTTGGAAGGCAGCGCGTGGAGCTCGTCGTAGTCGAGGGTAAGCGGGTTTTCGACGGCGCCGAATACCTTGAAATCCCAGGTTTTGATGTCCGTCTTGGGCACCGGGCCGAAGTGGAGCAGCGGCCAGCGATCTGGCGCGGTGAGGGTCTGGCCGGGCGGGACGCGGGCCGGATCGACGCCGTCCGGCACACGCTTGGTCTTGAATAGGAACGACATGTGGCGAGTATAGGAATCGCCCGCCGGGGTCCGATTGTTCCGGGGCTATACTGGCTTTTCGCTCAGCGTGTGGGCCCGTGGCGCAGTTGGGAGCGCGCGTGAATCGCCAGGGGTTCGAATCCCCTCGGGTCCACCAAACCTCCTAGCCCTGCGGATTCTCTTCGTACGCGGCGGCGACGCGCTTCGGCACGACCATCCGCCACGCATCCAGCACCAGCTCCCGCATCTCCGTCTCGTCGATCGCGGCCATGCGGACCAGGACCCAGTGGTAGCGAAGGTCGGATTTCTCGGGCAGCATGAACTTGTGCGGCGATCCGCCGATGAGCCAATCGCGCTGGTCTTTCGGGAACCCGAAGCCCATGACCGTCTCGTCGCGGAAGAAAGAGACGTAGACGATCTGGCCGACGCGGAACTTCACGCGACCATGGACAAGCGCCTCGGTCGTCCTCGGCAGGGTCATCGCAAACCGCCTCACCTGGGCCACCGTCACCACTTGAGACAGATTATTTGACACGCCACTCGGGCCAGACTCCACTTACGATTCCCTGAATTTCGTCAGCCGCCACAGAAAGGGGGGTCACATGGCCAGTGGTTCTCAGCAGGCGGGCACTCTTCAAAAGGATGCCATCGGGCTCGCTCCAGTTCTCTTCCAATCCATCACCCACATGGCCCCGGCCGCTGCGGTGGCCTTCTCGATCATCTTCGCGGTCACCTATGCCGGCGGCGCCACACCGCTGGCCGTGCTCATGGCACTCATCGCGTGCCTGCTGGTCGCCATCAGCATCGGGCAGCTGGCGAAGCACCTGCCGTCGGCGGGCCGCCTCTACACCTACAGCGCGCGCGGCCTGCACCCGACCGCCGGGTTTTTCGTCGCCTGGGGCTTCATGCTCGCGGAGCCGCTCGTCGCACCGCTCCTCTACCTGATCTTCGGCAACGTAATCGGCGTTTTCCTGACCAACCACTTCAACACCCCGACGTGGCTCTGGGCCCCGTTTGCGGCGGCGGCTGGAATCGGCGTGTGGGCCCTCGTCTACCGCGGAGTGCGGATCTCCACTGAAGCGGGTGTGATCCTCGGCGCCTTCGAGATAGTGGTCTTCCTAGCCCTCGCCATCACCTTGATCATCGCCGCCGGATCGAACAACACGCTGAGCGTGTTCAGCCCCAACACCGGCAACACCAATGGGTTGGGCTCTGTTTTCGCCGGCATGGTCTACACGGTCCTGGCTTTCATCGGCTTCGAGGCCTCGGTGCCGCTGGCCGAGGAGACGAAAGATCCTCGCCGCACGTTGCCGAAGGCCGTGATCCTCTCCTGCGTGCTGATCGGCCTCTTCTATCTCGTCTGCTACTACGGCGCGATCGTTTACTTCGGTCCCAACGTCGCGGCCGATCCCAAGAACGGTTTCTTCGCTTTCAACGGTGGCGACCCCTGGGACGGCATCGCATCCAAGGTCTGGGGTCCATTCTCGATCCTCGTTCTGATCGCGATCATCAACAGCGCGTTTGCCAATTCCAACGCGGGGGCGAATGCAGCGACCAGGGTCGGCTACGCGCTAGGCCGCGTCGGCATCCTCCCGCCTGCCCTGGCGCAAGTGCATCCACGTTTCAAGACTCCCTACGTCGCCGTACACGTCCAGGGCGCGCTCGGAATCGCTGTCGCCCTCATCCTGGGTTTCGCGCTCAGCTCGCCGCTCAACGCCTTCGCGCTTCTGGGCACCGTGGCGACGCTCATCATCGTCGTCATCTACATCCTCACCAACCTCAGCAACCTGGTCTTTTACTTGCGCGAGCATCGCGACGAGCTCAATCCCATCCTCAATGTCGCGGTTCCGATCCTGGGCACCTTGATCTTCATTCCGGTCCTCCTCGCCGCCTTCGGCATCGACTTCGCCGGCCTCGGCATCACCCCACTGGCGCCCCCGGCCAACGCCGCGCCCTGGATCGTGCTGGCCTGGCTGGTGATCGGAGTCGTCGTCTACATCTACCTTTCTACGCGAGCTCCCGGTCGTATTCAGGAGACGGCAAAAACCTTCATCGAAGGCTGAGCTGTGCGTTGAAGTTCATATGGGCCGCACACAAGCCGCCCAACTGCTGGCCTGCGCCGCCGCATGCCTGGCGCTGTCGGCCGTGGCCGGCTGCGCCTATCGGGATGCGAGCGGCACCCAGTTTCCGGACTATCCGCCGCCGCCTCTCGACCAGGCGGTCGCCGCAGGCGACACCTCGCCGCTGCCGTCACCATCCGCATCACCCGCCCCGGCTGCCGACCGCCAAGCGATCAAAGCGATGCTCTACAAGGCGGCGCTCAAGCATGGCGTCAATCCGGCCCTCGTGATGGGCCTGGCATGGTGGGAAAGCGGATGGAATGAGTCCGCCATCTCCTCCGCCGGCGCGGTCGGCATCATGCAAGTCATGCCCGCAACTGCCGCCGCGGATGGGCCGGCGCTTCTTCATCGCACCGTCGACCTGCACGATGCCGCCGACAACATCGATATGGGCACCGCGATCATCCGCCACAACCTCGATCGGTACCACGGCGATCTCGTCAGCACCCTCGTCGCCTATTACGCCGGCGGCGGGGCTGTGAGGCCGTGGCGGTATCTCACTCCTGACGAGCAGCGGTACGTATGGGGCATCTACCGCCTCGCGGTCGCCTTCCAGAACGGCACTGGCCCGGCCTAAGTGGTTTCGCGCCGGCCTTCGGCCACAGGCTCGCGCACCTCGGGACCGATCATCTGTGCGAACACCGCGCGATAGTCGAGCAGCGCCAGCCGCATATCCTCTGTGCGATGGCGCTTCTGTCCCTCCGCCAGCTTCCTGCGCGCGGAACTCAGCCGGCGCGGCAGACGACCGGCGCCAAGCGGGTGGCCGCGCTCGCCAAGCATCGCGGTGACCAGTGAGTCGGCCTCCGTGACTGCCTCTTCAGGCGCGTCCATGAAATGCCTCTCGATTCGGTTCCAGGAGTCCGCGTACCGATTACGCGCCTCTGGGCGCAACGCGACGAGGCGGGCTCGAGCCGGGCGCGAGCGCCACGCTCTCACAATCGAGAACAGGACAGCCACGACGACGAGAAAGATCACGACGTCGATGACCAGGGTGGTCAGGTCCATGCGTCACCTCCATGTGAGGTAACGCCAACCCCCGCCCCCAAGACCCGATCCGAATCGGGTAGTGAGATCAGATCCGGCCGTTTCCTAGTGGGATGATGAAATTCAGGCTGACCCGGCTGCTCGTGTGGATGGGCGCCGCCGCCGCCGCGACCTACTACTTCGATCCCGAGCTCGGCGAGAGGCGCCGCAAAGACCTGCGCAAGCGCATGGAAAGAATGCGCAAGATGGGCCGCAAGGCACGCCTGCAGGCCGGCCTCTAACGCGCCCGACCGGAAACTAAGAGCCTCGCGAGCAAAGGTATTCGATCCCGCTTGCGCGTTCCCTGAAGAATTGCGCAGCGCGTGAGCGCCTGCCTGCTTCAGGAGGGCCGATGTGAAGCCTCGAATCCTGCTGGTGGCATTGCTCTTTGCATCACTGATACCCACGACCGCTTCCGCCGCCGCTCGCGTCCAGGTGCTCACCGGTTCGACACCCGACATGCGCATCATGCCGAGCAATTCCTTCACGGTCGCGGACTCCTCGGAGCTGACGGGGATTCGGATCAACCTGCCGGTGCCGGTTTGCGACGCGACCAACAGCTCGGTGTGCGACGACCTCACATTGCTGAACCTGCAAGACGGATTCGACCTCCGGCCGCGCGTGACGGTCCCATTCACTGGACCCATCGACGTCTCGACCGTGACGGCGGCCGACCTCTACGTGACCGGACCCGGCGGCTTCAGCACTCCAATCACGCAGCTGGTATGGGACCCGAAGACCAACGTGCTCGCGGGCACGCCATCCGACTTCTTGCGTGAGTCGACCAATTACTCGGTGGTCGTCACATCTGGAATCAAAGACACGAGCGGCCGCTCGGTCATCGCGTGCACGGGTGTGTGCAGCAGCACGTTCACTACCGAGACCGCGACTCCAGAGCTGGCGAATATGCGCGCGTCACTCGATAGCGGCGATGCCTACGCAAGGGCCGGCATCACCGATCGCGGCGCAACCTTCCTGCAAGCTGGGGTGCGCGACGTGTTTCCAGCCGCGACGGTCACTGAGATCGAGCGCGGCGACCAGGTCTATGCCGATCCCACCAAACCTCTGGCATTCTCGCTGGTACCGAACTCGGCGGTAACCGGTGTCGGTTACTACGCATTCGGCAGCTTCCTCGTGCCGCGCTACCAGACCTACGCGGACGCAGTTATCCCGCACGGGCCGACGACGCAGACTCCCAGCCCGATTGGCGCTCAGCGGGTCGGCTTCACGCTCATCGTCCCCGCCGGCACAGCACCAAGCGGGGGCTGGCCCGTGGCGATCTTCGGCCCCGGCTTCACGCGCAGCAAATACGACCTCTTCCTCCGCGGATCTGAATGCCGCCAAGGGCATCGCGACGATGGCCACGGACCCCGCCGGCCATTCGTATGGCCCAGCAAGCGTCGCGGTTGTCCACCAGGGTGCTCTCGCCGCTACCTTCTCCGGGTTTGGCCAGGGCGCGGACCTGGACGCTGACGGCGACATCACCGCCAGCGAGGGTGTGGGTCCGACCGACCACAAGACAGTCGACGCCAACGGCAACGTCATCGCCGACGCGCCGTCGAGATTCGCGACGGTGGGATTGCGCGACGGCCTCATCCAGACCACCGTCAACGTGATGACGATGGTCCGCATGGTTGAGCACGGTGTCGACGTGCTCGGCGACGGCACGGTGACGCTGCAGAAGCACGTGCTCGCCTATTACGGGCAGAGCTTCGGCGCCATCTACGGCACGATGGTCATGGCAACCGACACGCATCTCAGCGTCGGCGTTCTCAACGTTGGCGGCGGCCCCATTGTCGAGATCGCGCGGCTCTCCGGCTTCAGGAACCTCCTCGCCGATCAGCTTCGCGTGAGCCGCCCGACTCTTCTCAACGGCGGCCCCGGCCTCAACGGATTCACCGAGTCGATGCCGCTCCGTCTCGACCCGACCGTGACCAACCCCTATCCCGGCGCGACCACCATCCAGAAGTACTTCGACCACGCCAACTGGCAGGAACGCGCGGGCGACCCGGTCGCGTTCGCGCCATTGATCCGGCTGCGGCCGCCCGCCGGGGCGCCCCCCAAGCACGTGATCTGGCAATCGGCGTTTGGCGACCACACGGTCCCCAACCCGACCGCGGGCGAGCTATACCGCGCCGGCCATGTCCTCGACCTCGTGAGCTATTACCGAAACGACAAGACCCCAACCGCGGGGAGCGATCCACACGGGTTCCTCCTCGATCCACGGCTGTTCGGCCGGGACCAGGGCCAGGCGCAGGTGCTGGCCTACATCAGCTCCGGCGGCGCCACTGTGATCGACCCTGATGGGCCAGGCCCGATCTGGGAGGTGCCGATCGTGAATGCACGTAATCTCGATTGCACGCATTACCCGCAACCTCAGACTGGGATCGCGTACACGGCTTCGGCAGGAGAGTGCTGATCGCGAGGCGGTAGGGCGGGCCGACCTGGGCGTTTTATCTCAGGAGGCCATTTCCATGCCCGATACGATCGCCGCTCTGTTCAAGGACGAGGAACAGGCCGATTCCGCGGTGCGCGCCCTGAAATCGGTCGACTTCGACTCCTCGGAAATCGAGATGCGCGGCCCGCGCGAGCCAGAGTTGCCCGACGTCGGCGGCAATGCCGCTCGCGGCGTCGCCTTCGGCTCGATCGGCGGCACCATCCTGGGAGCCGTCTTGGGCGTGCTGGCGGCCGGGGTCGTGCCTGGTTCGCACGCCTATGTGCAGGGCGGTTGGTTCGTGCCCTTCATGCTCGCGATGGCGCTAGGGGCTACCGGCGGGCTCGCCGGTCTGCTCCTCAGTGTCGGGGCGTCGCGCGACCGTGCGCTGTTTTACGAGCAGGAGGTGCAGTCCGGAAGGTATCTGGTCAGCGTGGACACCAAGCCCGAGCGACGCGAGACGGCCCGGCAGATCCTCCTCTCCAAGGGCGCGATGGAAGCTGCGCCGATCGACTCACCGACCGTGAAGCGAGGCGGCCGAAGAGTAGTCGAGTAGCGATTCAGCTGAGGCTGAACGGCGGGTACTGGTCGGTCACCAGCGCGAAGGCGTAGCCCGTGACCCGGTTGCCCCATCGAAAAACGCCGACAACGTAGTCGAATAGTCCTCGCGGGTAGGTCCCTGTGAAGAGAATCGCGAACCAGGCGACGATCGCGGCCGCGATGGCGCCTATGACCAGGAAGAACAGCACGATGTAGTGCGGGATGGCGAGCAGCCACTTGACCAGGGGCAGCCACCGATTCAGCTGACGGGCGTCCGGATAAGGGAAGTCGAGGTGGACGGCCTGCTCCTCGTCAGTTGACGGGTAGCGGTCGTCGAGCAAGAACACGTACGCCGAGATTCGGTACGAGAATCGAAGGAAGTTCAGGTTCCAGTCGAACCACCAGCGCGGGTACTTCTGCCGGAAAACTAGCATCAGCACCAGCGAGAGGAACACCAAGCCGCCGCCGACCGCCGTCTCGTACATGTGCGTCCGATCGCTGCTGTGGAGAGTCTCGTTCGGCAGGAGGCTCAGGACGATGAGAATCGGGATGGCCAGGAATATACGGAACGCAGTCGTGAGCCGGTTGAGCGGTCGGGCTGGATAGTCGACGTCGAACGTCACCGGGTAGCTGCTTACCATCGGTCTTCACCTCTCTGACTTACCTGCCGAGCGAAGCCATTGTCCGCTCATTCCGCGTGGAGGACCTCCACGGCTACCGGCATGCGGCCAAGCGCCCAGCCCAGCCAGGCTGCCCAGGCCAGAGCAAGCATCGCTCCGAGCGCGACCAGGAGCGAACCAACCTCGTTCGCAAACGAGACGCCGGCGTCGAACAGAACGAGGTTGGCCAGGCCCAGCCAGTAGAAGACGGCAAGCACGATGCTCGTCCAACCGAAGCCGCGCGGAAAAGAACGTTGGCGCAGCGCGAGCCGTCCAGTCCAGTACGTGGCGAGGCTCGCAAACAGCAGAAAACCGCGTTGCAGCCAGTTGATGACGCCCGACCAGATGCTTGACGACGCCCCCAAAACGCTCAAATCCTGAGAGCTGAGGCCCGCGCTGTCGCGCGCAACCACTTGGGCCGAGCCCGCCTGGGCCAGCATCCAGAGCACTCCGACGACGGCCGCCGCCAGGAACGATGCGTAAAGCAGCTCGCTTCGGACGCTGCGCCCAAAGACCTCGCGCAAGACCAGTCCAATCGGAAATAGGCAGGTCATCGCTGCAATGAACAGGAGGAACGAGATGTAGAGCTCGGGCCAGATCTGACGGATGTACGCGTAGTGCCTCGCCAGGTCGGGCTCGGTGGGCGGAATCCCGACGCTGACGACCGTGACCAGGATCCCGGCCGCGATCGCGAGTCCGCCATAAGCCCAAGCGCACGTCCGGCCGACGCTGCGCCAGGACGGATCGATCATTCGGCGTGCAGGACCTCGACCACGTTGGTCCGAGCCGCCCAGCGCCCGGGGATGAGCGCCGCCACCACCGCAACCGCCATGCCCAGCAACGGGATCAGCACCAGCTCGATTGGATTGAAGACCGCGTAAGCTCCCGGCGGTGTGTCGTTGCCCGCCGAGCTGCTGATCACGTCGTTGAGCAAGTGATGCAGGACGAGGCCGACCGGCATGGCCACCAGCCCGCCGACCAGGGCAAGCAGCGCAGCCGAGGCTGCCACCATCACGATCACCTGTCGCGGGCTCATGCCAAGCGCTTTCAGCGTGGCAGTGTCCCGGATCCGCTCGCGCGTGTTGAGGAGGAGGGTGTTGAACACGCCACCGATTCCGATCAGCGCCAGCACCCCAGCAAGGATGAGGAGCACGAGGTCGATGATCTTGACCGGCGTGATGATCGATGTGTCGCTCGCGTGCACGTCGATGAGGTCGGGCTCGGCCGCGGCAACGCGGCGGACATACGACGAGACATCAGCGCCAGGCGCGAGCGTCACGTCGTAGTAAAAAGGCTCGACAGCCGGCTTGACCGACGCCATCGTGGCCAGGTCCATAAACAGAGAGCGGCCGAGGTTGTTGATGTCATAAACCTCGCCCACGACTCGGAGGGGCAGAGGCCGGCCGTTAGCGAGCCCGATGAAACTGTCTCCGACTTTGAGGTGCGCGTCGCGAAGCAGTGCGGCCGGCGCAAGCACCTCGCCCGGCGCCGAGAACCAGCGCCCGGCGATGACCATGAATCCAAGATGTGACGAGTCACCACGGTACAAGCGTGAGTTGACCGGGTCGGTCACGCCGGGAACGTCGACATTCTGTCCAGCGACCGCGACCACGCGCGCGGTATCGGGCTGCGCGTTCAGGACTCGCATCACGTCGGAGTCGGAATATGCGCTCGTGCGCGTCACCATGACCTGGTAGCTGCCCGCTCCCGTCTCGCTGTTGTTGATCAGGACGAAGCTGCGCGGGAGGCCGACAGCGACCACGACCGTGGAGACGCCGAGCAAGACGGTGACCAGCGTGAGGATCGCGCGAAGCGGGCGGGCAAAAGCGTCCCCGAGGCCGAGGATGATCGGCCTCGGTAGCCGTGCTCTGGCCGCGGCGCTCCGCAAGATCCGGCCGCTTGCTCCGCGCGGCGCCGACGCCTTGGCGATGGCCGCAATCGGCTTGAGCAGACCGGCACGTAGGGCAGGCACTATGGCGGCGACGGCCACCACGAGCAGGCCGCCGGCGAGGAGGGCAAGGTCCAGCCCGACGGAGTATGCGGGCGTGTAACCCAGGCCCAGCGCGTGGGAGCTGTTGGCAAGCAGCGGCTGGCTCGCGGCGGTGCCTGCCGCTATACCCAGGACGCAAGCGACAACTGCCGGAATCAAGATCTGGAGCGCGAAGACCCCTACCACCTGGGACGGCATGAATCCGATTGACTTCATGATCCCGATCTCGCGATAGGCCGAGATGACGATCCCGGTGACGAGCGTGGCGACGATCGCGATGGTCGCGGCCAGCGCGAAAACGCTGAACGCGCTCAGCACCCCGGTGAGGATCTGGTTGGTGATGTTGAAGATGCTTCCGACGAGGATGTAGTTGAGCGACCCGCTGATGCTTCCTGGCGGAAGGCTTGCGCGCAGTTGGTCCACGTAGCCCGTCAGCTGCGCGGCGGTCGGGTCTGCGGCGAACCTGTAATCCATGAGGTAGAAGGCCGAATCAGGCGTCGACAGTGCGGGAACAGCCGCCGCCATTACCCAGGCGCGCTGGCTGCTCAGATCTGCGCTTCCCTCGTCGATGTCGACCACTTCACCGACGACTGTCAAGGTTGGCGTCTGCACCACGCTGGTGACCTTCAGCCGGTCGCCGACGGAGATGTTGTTGAGCTCAGCGAACGACCGTGTCAGGACGATCTCGTCGTTAGCACGCACCCAGCGGCCCGACGTCAGGTTGAGAATCTCGACAGGCCCGCCAGGGTTGTCGCGTCCGACGGCGTCCACGTTGAACTTTCGATCGCCGAATTTGAACTGGATGTTGCTGATGGGATACGGGCCGCCGGCTGCCGTTGCACCTATGGTGGCCGGGGTCTTCGCGAGCACCTGTGGGTCAGTCGTGGCGCTGAAAGCGACCTGAAGGTGCGCGCCCCTTTGCTTGTCGAATGCCGCCTGGTAGGGGTCGCGCGTCTGCGACATCAGCGTGACGGCGATGGTCCCGGCGGCCATCGACAGGAGCACGGTCACGAAGATGACCGCGGCTTGCACCCGACGGCGACGGAGGTCGGCGAGCGCTTTGACGATGACCGCAGTCATCGCTTTAACTCCTCGCCGCGGACGCGAATCACTTCAGCGGCCGAGCGCTCGGTGGTCTCCAGGCGCGCGTCGTCGACGATCTTTCCATCCATGACGCTGATCACGCGCGCGGCATTCCGCGTCGCGAGCTTGGCGTCATGGGTGACTAGCAGGATCGTCTGCCCGTCGCCGTGAAGCCGGCCCAGGAGCTCCATCACCTGCTCGCCGCTATGCGTGTCGAGGGCTCCGGTGGGCTCGTCGGCGAGGAGAAGCGTCGGCTCGTTGATCAATGCGCGCGCGATCGCGACCCGCTGCTGCTGGCCACCGCTCAGTCGCGCGGGATACCGGTCCGCGGCCTCCTTGATGCCGAGCTGGTCGAGCAGCCCTCGCGCCCGCACCGTCGCGGAATTGCCCTTCAGCTGCGCCGGTATGAGAACGTTCTCGAGCGCGGTCAGGTTCGGGAGCAGGTAAAAGAACTGGAAGACGAAGCCGATGTGGTCGCGTCGGAACCTGGCCAGGCCCGCCTCGCTCAGCTTGGCAAGGTCCGTGCCGCCCACCGTGATCGTCCCCGACGTCGGCCGATCCAGCCCGGCGACAAGGTTGAGCATGGTGGACTTGCCGCTGCCCGAGGGCCCCATGATCGCGGTGAACTCGCCCCTCTCGATGCTGGCGGAGACACCGTTGAGGGCCCCGGTGATGCCGCCCTGATAGACCTTGGTGACGTCGGTGAGCCGAACCAGCTCGCTCATTCCGTCTTCCCACCATGCGCGTCTGCCGTTAGCTCGTCCACCCATTTCAAATCAGCCTCCGTGTGAAGTAAGGCGCCTCGCACGAGGCGCGCCAGGTCGTTCCGTCCATCGCGTCGAGCCTGGTCTTCGAGCCGGTTGAGATCTCGGAGTCGCTGCAGGTACGCGCGCTTCTGCCGGGCGAGCAGGGGAGCGAGGTCGCCGTTCGCAACCCGGGTCGCCAGGAGGAGCTTCACGTAGATGTCCTCGTGCAGCTGCTGCGGCCCGGAGTCAGGTTGGGAGAGCCACTCGGCGAGCGCCTTCTGGCCTTCGGCCGAGAGCCGGTAGAGGAGCTTGCCGCGGTCGCCACGCTCACCGACGGGCTGCACGAGCCCATCGCGCTCGAGCCGCTGGAGAGTTGTGTAGACCTGGCCGATATTGACCTCCCAGGTACCACCGAGCATCGCCTCAAACCGGTTCTTCACCTCATAGCCGTGCAGTGGCTCCTCAGCCAGGAGCCCCATCAGGCCGTACTTAAGGGACAAGCTTCTTCTTTACATACACAGTATGCATTCTAAGTATGCATATGCCGGTCGTGGTGTCAAGCCTTTGAATGGCCGGACCGCCGAAAATCCGTGGGGTGACTTCGAGGCGCCTCCCAGCCGAGTGGGTTGCGCTTGTCGCTTACACGATCCTGGCGGCGGCCCTGTTCTCCCGGACCTGGATGGACCCGGCCGGATCGTGGATCGGGACCCCCAAAGACCCCCAGCTCTTTATCTGGTACCTCGGGTGGATCCCGCACGAGCTGGCACAGGGCCACAACCCGCTCTTCACGAACTACCTCTCGTATCCCGCCGGCGTGAACCTCATGTGGAACACGTCGATGATCTTCCCCGCTTTAGTGCTGTGGCCGGTCACCGCACTCTTCGGCCCGGTGGTCGCCTACAACTTCCTGATCACCGCCGGCATCGCGCTTTCGGCGTGGTGCGCGTACCTGGCCGCGCGCCGCTTCCTGGACCGCCCGATCACCTGCTTCGTCGCCGGCCTGGTCTATGGCTTCAGCGCTGCGCTGATCGCCCAGGCCTTGGGGCATCCCCACGTCGTGGTTGCGCTCTTCCCACCCACAGCCCTTCTCCTCGGGCATGAGATCCTGGTGCGCAGGCGATCGCATCCCGTCGTCGCGGGCGGGCTGGCCGGGCTGGCCGCCGGACTCCAGCTCCTCACCGGCGAGGAGATGCTGGCGATGACTCTTTTGATCGCCGCTGTTGGAGCGGCCCTGCTGGCGCTCATGCGCCGTGACGCGGCCAGAGCGGCGTGGCCTCACGCGGCCCGTGCCGCGGGAGTCGCGGCGGTCGTGTTCGCGATCATCGCGGCATACCCGCTCGCATTCCAGTTCTTCGGCCCGCAGCGCGTGTACGGCAGCGTGCAGCGGCCGGACGTGTATGTCAGCGACCTGCTCGCTTTCGTGGTGCCGTCGCAGCTGATCCGGTTCACGGGCAATATCACCGAGAACGGCGCCTACATCGGGCTCCCGCTCCTTGTCCTCTTTATTGCCGGCGTGGTGGTGGGCCGCGCCCAGGCGTGGGTTCGATGGACTGCGGTCACCACGATCGTGGTGGCAGTGCTGTCGCTCGGACCCCACCTGCATGTCGATGGCAACGTCACGCAGGTGCCGCTGCCGTGGGCGGTGGTCGCGTGGCTACCGCTGATGGGCAGCGCCCTGCCTGCGCGACTGATGGTCATCGCGTTTCTCGGCATCGGCCTCATCGCCGGCGCGGCCGTCGCCATCGGCATGAATGCGATGCGACCGTGGCGCATCGCGACCGGCGTGGCAGTGATTGCCGGCCTCACCGCGATCGTTCCCTGGGTCCCTTATGCGAGCCACCCGGCCGCGTCGCCCGCTTTCTTCGCGCCGGGCGGCGACGTCGAGAAGATCGCGCCGGGTGCGGTGGTGTTGATCACACCGTTTTCGAGCAAGGAGTCGACCGACGCGATGTACTGGCAGGCCACAGCCGCTTATCGGTTCCGGATGATCGAGGGAGACGCCTT
>VBGM01000125.1:9752-10089 GCA_005880855.1 Chloroflexota bacterium | reverse complement strand
CGAGTCGGCCACCCTCCCCCACTACGTCCCCGCCTGCGCTCCCTAGGCGAAACCCACCCGACCCGCGTTTACAGTGAAGGCGTGCGCAGCCTGATCGGCAGGGTCGCGGAGGCGGTGATCCTGTTCCTCTGCTTCCTGTTCGGCCGCCGATTCGATCCCAGCGAGGTCCCCTGGCTGGACGGCCCGACCGGCCCGCCTCGCATCGGCAGCGACTTCCACCGATCCGTGGCCGCCAAAGCAGGACTCGAGGTGAAGACGGGCGGCGAGCTCGGCCTCCTGCCCGACTGCGCCCTCCTCGACGGCGACGGATTTGACGCCGGCCGCATGCATCCCTCTG
>VBGM01000125.1:0-9707 GCA_005880855.1 Chloroflexota bacterium | reverse complement strand
CTGATCAACTTCGTGAGCCGCCGGATGGAGCAGCTCAACTTTCCGATGTACCCGCTCGAGACGGCCCGCGGCATGACCAGCGAAGTGGAGCAGCTGGTGGATGCATCGGGACATGTGGTCTTCACCAGCTGGCTGCGTCGCAACCTCGGCAGCGGCATGGTCATCTACTCGGGTTTCTACTCGACGGCCGCTCCTCCCGGGCACGGACCGTGCGTCAAGACCGTCTTCCCAGTCGTGCGCGGCAACGCCACCGTTCTGCTCCGGCCCGAGAACCAGGCCGACGGCTCGCTCAAGCTCATCTCGTCGGGCCGCCGGTTCGGTGATCCCGGCTTCTATCGCACCACCGCATCGTCGAAGGGTCGCCTGCGCATCTGGTATGTACGGCCGCTCAAAGAGACCTTCCATGTCTATCCCGACACCGACGGCTCAGTCCGCACAGACCACTTCTTGAGCTGGTGGGGCTTGTCCGTGCTTCATCTGCACTACCACATCACTCCGGCGCCGGCTGCGACGCGAATCGCGACCTCGATCGCCGCTGAGACCAAGAACAGCGCATAGAGGCGCCCGCCCATTCGATTCCGCACGTTTGGACCCAACCGTGCGCTTCGTTCCTCCAGGCGCTAACGTCGAAGCGTGGAGTCGAGCGGGATCCGGGAGCGATTGCTGGCCGCGGTCGGTGCCGCGCGCGAGCGCGAGCACGAGCTGCTCGCGTTGTCCGACGACTCGCCGCCGCTCGAACCGGGTCTTTGGACGGTCAAGGACCACCTCGCGCATCTCAACGAATGGCGCCGATACGCGGCGGGGGTTCTCGATGCCGGGCGCACGGGGTCGGAACCGCCGAACCTCGGCGATGAGATCGACACCATCAACGCGCGCATTTACGAAGACAACAAGGACAAGACCTCCGACGACGTCAAGTCCGAGGTGCGGGCTTCGAACGAACACCTGGCGGCTGCCATCGCCACCTGCAGCGATGAGGTCCTGACGGCGCCGCGGTTGTCTGGGCTGCTGTGGCACGTAGTTCCCGGCAACAGCTACGGCCACCTCGCCGAGCACCTGATGTTCTGGCACCTCGAGCAGGGCAACGAAGAGGCCGCCGAGGCCGCCCAGCAGTGGATGTACGACCTGGTGCGCGCTCATTTCCCAGAGCCGAAGGCGGTGGCGGCTGCCACATACAACTTCGCATGCTTCTACGTGCGCGTCGGCCGCGACGACGAGGCTCTGCTGCGATTCCGCCACGCGTTCGAGCTGGATCCTTCATTGAAGGAGGTCGCCGGTAAGGACCCGGATCTCGATCGCATCCGGGACAATCCGGAGCTGGTGGAGCTGCTCGCCTCCTAGGCCCGCGCTCTCCTGCGCGTCAGCGCTTTGGTCTCGGTGGCGACGCCGCCGACCTTGTACAACCGATGCACCGCGCGCGCCATGAACAGCTGGGCGGATTGCATCCCGACCCGGTCGACGGCGCGCAGCCCTAGCGTCAGCAGCTTTCCACACGCGAACATCGCACGCGGGCTAAGGCGCCATCCCACCCCAAGCACGCGGTCGACGCGCGGCTGCGTCGCCCCGCCAAGAAACTCGTTTACGGGCCGGTCGAACTTTTCGGCGAGGCGGACTATCGCACGCCCTTCCTGATACGGCTGGTTCTGGGCGGCGCGATAGCTCACCACGTGGATGTGGTGCGACAGGGCGTCGGGCACGAAGACCACAGGGCAGCCGAGTGCGGCGACTCTGATGCCGAAGTCCGTGTCCTCGCCGCCGTACTCGCGGAAGGTCTCGTCGAGGCCGCCCACCCGATTCCACGTCGCCCAGCGCACGGAGACGTTCGCGCTCCAGATGTTGGGCGAGAAGGGATGCTCGAGAGTGACCGGCGCGAGGTCGTGGAGCAGGTGGCGCTCGTATAGCAGCGACGCGCCGCGCTTCCTGCATTCCGCGGCCAGCGGAAACAGGCCTTGCACCAGAACGTCTCCGTATTTCTGGTGGGCGCGGATATGCGCGCTGATCAAACCGCGAGCGGCGATCTGGTCGTCGTCGAGCAGGATGAGGATGTCGTTGTCGGCATTTCGCGCGGCGAGGTTGGTGGCGGCGGCCGGACCGGCATTTTTCTGACTGAACACGCGCATGCGGTACGGCATCTGCAACGCACGCACCATCTCGACCGTGCCGTCGGAGGAGCCGTCGTCGCCGATCACGACCTCGAAATTGCCTGGAGGCTCGTCCTGCGACCGCAGGCTCTCTAGCGTCTGCAGAAGGATCTCCCGCCGGTTGTATGTGGGGATGCAAATCGAAACGCTGAACGGGCGCCGAACTTCGGCCGCGATGGGATCCGTGGCGACCTCAGGGGTCTGGATCATATGTCCCACACTCCTACTTCTCGCTTCCGCGCCAGCGCAACGCGCTGCGCTCCGGTCGACCTCGCGACGGGCGCCCCGCGTTCGCCCAACCTGGTGAGCGCCGTGTTGACGGCCTTGCCTGCCCTGTCGCCCAGGAACGGACGCCCCGCGAAGGTGAAAGGCCCGAAACCGAACGTGACCTCGGCAATCCGATCGGCGCCGGCGCAGTCGAGCAATCGCCGCAGCGCGTTCGACGAATGCTGCGCCGCCTTCGGCTCGGATCCCGATCGCTTCCTCATCAGCGCGTCGCGGACCGCGCGTGCCTTCGGCGCAATGACTGGATTGCGAGCCGGATCCAGAAGCCCGTCCAGGCGGTACCTGTTGTCCACGCTGCCCAGCCACCACCCGCCCGGCCTCAGCACGCGCCCCATCTCGGCCATGGCGAGGCTCGGCGAATGCAGCCAGGGGATCACGCCCAACGCCATCACGAGATCGAAGGTCCCCGGACCGAAACCGAGCGCGTGGGCGTCGCCACGGACCCAGGCGATGTCGGTACATCCCGCCGATTCGGCTCGGGTCCGTGCGACCGCGAGCATGGCTGCGGCCGGCTCCACAGCGGTGACGGCAAAGCCCTTGCTCGCCAGCGCGATCGCCTCGAATCCCGCGCCGGCTCCGACCACGAGGACGGGCGCACCTGGCGTGAGCGCCAGCGAGTCGACCCACGCGAGCGCCATCTCGAGGCGCCGGCGGTAGATGCCGGCGGCAACGCCCGGAGCCGAGTAGATCTCCGTCCAGAAGTCGGCGAGGTCGTCGAAGAGGCGGGTCACCCTTGTCTGCATGGGCACGGCCTGGCTGCTCAAGCGGCCGCCTCCTGGGGCTGCTGCCGAGAAGCCCCCTTGCCGAGGCTCGCCAGCGCGAGAATGGCCAGCTTCACAGCCACGCCGGACACCAGCGCGGCGGCAGCGCCCGCCATGCCGAGGTAGAGGACGAGCGGGACCAGGATCACAACCGTCACCGCGGCGGACGCTGCGGTGGCGACGAGGACGAGGTTGGGCCGGTCCATCGCGATCCAGCTCGCCTCCATCGTCAGCGAGATCCCGTACATCGTCATCACGGCGGAAAGGATCACGAGCGCGGGGGCCGCCGATTCGTAGCCGGGACCAAAGACATGACTGAGGATCCACGGGCCCATTACAGCGAGGGCCGCCAGCGGAACCAGCGAGGCCGCACAAACGGGCACGAGGAGATTCCGGAAATAGGTGCGAACCTCCGTTGCTGCGACCCGCGCCGCGTGTGGGAGCAGCGCGGTTGCGATGGCCGACGGAATCATGACGGCCGCGTTGGAAAGGCTCTTGGTTGCTCCGTACGTGCCAACCGTGGTCAGGTTGCTGAACACCCTCAGCGCGACGACGTCGGCGTTGAACCAGATCATGAAGAACGCCGTCTGCATGACCATGGGCGCGACAAAGCGCAGCACCGGAACGACGCCTTCGCGATCCACGTGGACGAGCGACGGCCGGACCCAGAAAGTTCCAAAGAGGTGGACGATCGCCATCGCGGCCACGCTCGATAGGCCGAAGGCGATGATGTAGAGGGCGGGCTGGGCCAGGCCGAACATCCAGAAAACCGCCACCGCCACGAGCTGCACCAGGTTGCAGGTCACGTTGTAAGCGGCGACGGCTTTGAATCGCTCACCGCCGCGCTGGATCTCGCGGTAGAAGCTGAGGGCGGCGATCCCGAGAAGGTTCGCGATGAGGCCCGCAAGCACCCAGCCGCGGAGCCCGGCGAGCCATCCAAGAGGTATCGCCGCGAGGATGCTGGCGAGCAGGAGCGCGCCGACGACGACCGTGTAGTTGCTGACCGCCACCTCCTGGTCGTGCGGGTTGGACGATTTGACGAGCGCGCGCGAGAGGCCGGCGGGCGAGTTGTAGAGCGTGACCGAGGCCAGGTTCGCCAGCGTGAGGGTGAGGGCGACGATGCCGAACCCGGCCGGTCCCAGTGCGCGCGCGGCGACGATCGAAAACCCAAAACCGAGCAGGCGTGCCAGCGCGCCGCTCCCGAACAGGAGCAGCGAGCGCTGGAGAAGCTGCCACCACGAAGAACCGACGCGGGCCTGCCCGCGCACGACCAGCCCGCGGACCGACGCGATCACGCTGCCCATCGAGCCGCGGCCGCGGGGGCGGCGCGAGCCGAGCGCCGGCGGCGATGCCACCTGCCGGCCACCGTGTCGGTGAGCACAAGCGCCATCGAGCTGAAGAACGGCATGGGGTCGTCGATCGCGAAGGTCGCTCCCTCATCGATGTGCCGCAGGCTCTTCAGCCATGTCTTCACGTCGAGCTCTCCGAGCCGGCGGTACTGGACCATCGCCACCAGGTCCGAGTCTTCTTTGAGCCAGCGGCGACCGTCGACCTGGTCGGTCGCCTGCATGGGCATTCCAGAAAGGTCGAGGTAGAGGGCACGCACCACGTCGAGGTCGTTGGCGGAAACGAACTGGCGGAAGTTGCCGCCGACGCGAGGGTTGACGTCGAGGATCTTGTAGGTGCCATCGCGCGCATCGAATCGATAGCCGCTGTCGACGATGCCTCTGTAGCCGATCCCCGTCAAAAAGGCCGAGGCTTGCTGCACCAGCTCGGGGTTTGGTTCCGCCACGCCCAACGAGGTGTGCCCCATATGCGCGGGACACTGCCGCAGCTTTCGACCGGTGAACGACGCCAGGCATCGCGACTCGGCGTCGAAGTAGCCGGTGAACATCCAGACGTCGGCGTCGGTCCCTGGGATGTATTCCTGGAACAGGAGGTTGGGGTCGTCCGGGCTCTCGGCGTGGACGTGGGCGTAGCTGAGCAGCTCGGCGGGCGTCGAGACGGCGGCCTTGGCATCGACGTCGGGCCTGCTCACGACCGGCTTGACCATCACGGGATATGTCAGGGTCGCGGCGATCTCGCCCACATGGTCCAGGCTCCGCGGCACCACGAGGCGCGGGGTCGGAAATCCATAGCCGCTTGCGATCTCGAAGAGGCCGACCTTCGACGCGAGGCGCGTCACGAGCTCGGCGGGCGGCTGTGGAAACCTGAATTCCCCGGCCAGCCCTTGCGCGTGCTCGGCCACAAAGACCGCCCACTCGTCCGTGCCGGCGATCAGGATCGTGGCCCCGCCGAGGCGCCTGCCCGCGCGCACCAGGTCGTCGACGATCTGGGCGGCGTCGCCGATCGGCCGGCCGTTGTCCCCCGCCCGCACCGTGCCGGCGCAGAAGCGGGAACCGTTGGAAGGCGACGCCCCACGATGCTCGAGCGCGTAGACGCGCACTCCAAGCCGGCCGAGGCTGCGCATCGTGCAGTGCGCGCCGTGCCAGCGCGGCGGCGCCAGGAAGAGCACGGGCGGCCGGGCACGATTCCGATCGAGACGCAGATTCTCGCGGACGCGCGCAACCTGGGCTGACGGCCCCACTCGGCCAACGTAAGCGACGGCGGCGAGCAGGTCTATGGGACTTGGGCAGTCGAGGTAGGGACCCACGTCCCTTGACCGCCCGAGACTGTCGTCTCATTGCCGCCGAACTCAGGCGGGGATAGCCTCGGATCGAAAGAGGTGAGGAAATGATCATTGGCGCACGGCCCGCGGCCACCCCGAAACCGCTGAGCACGCATGACTTCGTGCGCGCCCTTGGGGTTCCCGACCTTCCGCCACGAACCAGCCCGTTCGATCCTGGCTACGACGCCGCTACGCTCATCAGCCATCTCGAGCAGAGCCACCACCTGATCAGCCGCCTGAAGATCTCCATGGCGTGCTGGCTGATCGCCGACGAAGGGGCGACCCGAGCCAAGATCGCCGCCGCCCACCGCCTGGGCGTCCCGCTGGTGACCGGCGGCGGCCCATTCGAGATCGCTGAGGACCGCGGACGCCTTGAGTCCTTCCTGGAGCTCGTGGCCTCGTTCGACATCGACCGCATCGAGGCGGGCGAGGGATTCACCAAGCTCCGGCGGACGCCGCGCGAGCATGTGGCGCTGGCGGGTTCGTTCGGGCTGACCGTGCAGATGGAGCTGGGAGACAAGCACGCCGGCGCGTTTACTCCCGCGATCGTTCAGGAGCTGATCGCCACCGGCCAGACCTGGCTCGACGCGGGCGCGAAGCAGATCGTGGTGGAGGCGCGCGAGAGCGCGCAGACGGTCGGCCTCTTCGACGATTCCGGTCGCTTGAATTTCGACGCGGCGGACGCGTTCGCGAACGCTTTCGGAATGGAACGCACGATTTTCGAGGCGCCCAACAAGCGCAGCCAGTTCGACTTCCTCACCCACTTCGGAAACACCGTCAACCTCAGCAACGTGCGTATCGAAGAGGTGCTGCGGGTCGAGATCTACCGGCGCGGCCTCCACTCAGACGCTTACGCGCGAGAGCTGGCGCCGCGCCCGACGGCCTGAGCTCGTGCCCTCGTTCGCCATCGACAGCCTGCCCGAGAGCGCGGCCCGTTACCGCGACACGCACGCGCTTGCGGTCGTCGACGTGTTCCGCGCCACGACTTGCATCGTCACCGCGCTCGCGGGCGGCCATGCGGTCTACCCGGTCGGCAACCTGGCCGAAGCGTTCATGCAGGCGGCCCGCATCCGCAACGCTTTGTTGGCCGGCGAGCAAGACGGTAATGTGCCAAAAGACTTCGACCATGACAACTCGCCCGCGGCTCTTTCGAAGCTGGACGGCGCCAGCCCGGTCGTGCTGCTGACTTCCGCGGGGACGCTGCTCCTGACCAACTGCAGGGGCGCGTCCGCGATCTACGTGGCCTGCTTGAGAAACCTCTCGGCGACGGCGGCAAGACTGCGCGCGCATGAACGCGTCGCGCTCATCGGCGCCGGGACCCGTGGCAAGCCGCGTCCGGAGGACCAGCTCGTATGCGCCTGGATGGGCGAAAGACTGTTGTGCGCCGGCTATGAGCCCGAGAACGAAGGCACCATGCGCGAGGTGGGGGCGTGGCGCGATGCAGCCCTCGACGTCATCAGGCAAAGCCCGAGCGTCGAGTACCTGCACAACACCGGCCGCGACGAGGACGTCGAGTTCGTCCTCACACACGTCGATGACATTCCCGAGGTCGCCGTCTACAACGGCCAGCAGGTTTCACTGCTGAGCTCATCCGGGTTCGGGGAGGTTGCCGCCGGGCTGCCGACCTAATCAACTGGTGAGCGCCGCGCAGGTGAGCTGCTGGCGCCTAGGAGTACAGGCCCAGCTTGAAGCCCCACGAGCCGGCGTGGTACACGAGCGCGAGGCCCCAGTAGAAGACGAAATAGCTCCCGCCGGCCATCAGCGCGATCGCCGTGATCAGCGCAGGCTGGTTCGGCGTCTCGGTGACCCATTGGGCGAGGCGCGCGCCGAACAACCAGATGACCAGCAAGAAGATGGCCACCATCAGCGCGATCTGGCCGAGGCCCTGGACGCCCATCACCAGCGCGCCATAGAAAGGATTGTGTGAGGCGGCCGCGTATGTGAGCAGGTCACGAAAGACCGGATAAGGCCGCCCGACCGCAAATGATCCGACCATCAGGCCCATGACCGTTGCGCGGGTCATCGGTGACGAGGCCCACTCGCGGAAGCTCGCAGGCACGCGATCCGTGATCCTTTGCAGGAACCCGAACTCGATCACCGACCAGGCGATCATCAATGCACCGAGCGCGGTGAACACGATTTCCGCTTGCGGCAAACGGTGGGCGTTGAATGCCTTGACATCGGAGCCGAGGGTTCCGACGTAGAGCCCATACGCAACACCGACTGCGAGCACCCCGGCGGCGAAGCGGCCGAGGGCTTTCAATGCGGTGCGGCGTGAGGCGGACCGGTCGGTGCTGCACGCAAGACCCGGCAGCATCGCGAACACCACGCAGTTGCAGGCCGTTAACGTTGCGGCGAGCCCGGCGACGGCCGCGAAGATCAACCCGAACAGCATGCCGTTGCTCGTGAACGAGTTCCCAAGCTGGTCAAGCTGGTCGGGGTTGCCAATTGTGTTGGTGGCGACGAAGCCGCGGCCGAAGCCATCGACCAGCTTGTAGTTCCAGAAACCCGCGATCAGCACGCCGCCGCCAACCGCCGCCAGCGCGTAAAGAGCCCTGACCGCCACGGAGGGTGCGGTCCACGAACCGGAAGGCCGCGCAGTCGGTTGCGGCTCGGCGAGTCGACCCAGCGTTGCCACCTGCTGCATCAAGCGCGGCCTGGGTTGCTGGGCGTCGCGGTGACCTTGGTGGCGTTGGGCGGCCGGCTGCTCAGGTTGATGGTGCAGCTGACGGTGGTCGTGGCGTTGTAGCCGACATCGGGGGTGACGTCCGTCTGGCAGGTGCCCAGGACGCTTCCGGACACGCTCCCGGTCATTGTGAATGTGACGGTTGAGTGCGCCCTGGCGCCGCTCAAGCCGCCGAGGTTCTTGAGCACCGCCGAGACCACGCACGGCGAGGCGCAGCGCGAGGCGTCGACCGAGACCACGGTGTAGATGGGCGGCAGCGATGAGAGGTTGGAGAAATCGATCACATCGGTTGGCACGGCAATCCCGAAGTCCTTGCCGAAGTTGCTGTACTTGAACAGGCCGTCGCTGATGCCATCGATGACGACGCCTTTCTTCATCTGGACGACCAGCAGCTGATTTGGGGAGGCGGCCGCGATGTAAACGTCCGCCCTCGGACCAGAGAGTTTCACCGCGTCGACGCCGTCGACCGAAAAGTTGTCTGCCCTCTGGGTGACAGCCGATCCCAAGAAGGTCGACTTGAACGCGATCGCGCTCGTGAAGTCCGGGAGCTGCGGCACCAGGCCCGCCGACCCCTTCCACCACGCGTTGCCCGCCGCGCTGACCAGGCCCCGCGAAAGGGGATCGTCGCCCATGTGGTCGGAGAGAAACTGCTGCCCGCGGAAGTAAGCGTCGCCGCCGACGATGATCGCCTCGACCTCTACGTTGGTTCCGCTTACAACCACGTGCTGATTGCCCGGCCGGTTGATCTGCAGGTCGAGCGTCCAGGCCGTCGACGAAGGGGCCGGGTTGGAGCGGGCCCCGCTCACATGGGATGGGACGGCCACGCCCGGCCCTGCGTAGTTGCCGGTGAGCTCGAAGCTGGATGTTCTGAGGCTGGCCTCGGCACCGCTCTCCAGCGCGCGCTCGGTTGGGGTGCCCAGTCCGAAGGGTAGGCTGCAGCCCGCGAGCCCGGCGAGGAGTGCCGCCCCGAGGAGCAATCGCAGCGCGAGTGAAAAGCCACTACTTGCCAAGGTGTTGAGTGCTGTAACGGGTTGCATACTATGACCGTTACCCGACTGTGGCGACCACCGACGCAGCGCCTCCGCAGGGGCTGAATCTTCCCGGCGATTCCCCCAGGCGCCCGGCCGGCGGTGGCAAGGCGAAACCCCGGACTGCCCGCCTTTTCG
>VBGM01000021.1:469-27488 GCA_005880855.1 Chloroflexota bacterium | reverse complement strand
CCGATGACCGGCGTGGTCGACGGCAAGGTCCTCGTCGAAGGCAACCAGGCCGCCGCGCTGGGCGCCCTCATGGGCGGCGTGACCGTGGCAGCGTGGTATCCGATCACCCCCTCTTCGTCGCTGTGTGAGAACCTGATCGCGTACTCCGAACGCTTCCGAGTCGATCCGAAGACCGGCGAACGGCGCATCGCGGTCGTGCAGGCGGAGGACGAGCTGGCCGCGGTGGGCATGGCGATCGGAGCCGGATGGGCCGGCGCGCGCGCGATGACCTCCACGTCGGGACCCGGCATCTCGTTGATGGCCGAGTTCGCCGGCCTCGGCTATTACGCAGAGGTCCCCGTGGTCATCTTCGACATCCAGCGCATCGGGCCGTCGACCGGGCTGCCAACGCGCACATCGCAGGCGGATGTTGGTTTCGCATACACGCTTTCGCACGGCGACACGAAGCACCTCGTCCTGCTTCCAGGCACGGTCGAGGAGTGCTACGAGTTCGCGCGCGACGCGTTCGACTACGCCGACCGCTTCCAGACCCCGGTTTTCGTGCTGTCAGACCTCGACCTCGGTATGAACCTCTGGATGACGCCCGAGTTCAAGTACCCCGACAAGCCATTCGACCGCGGGAAGGTGCTCAGCAAAGCCGACCTCGAGCGACTGGCGGGCGAATGGGCGAGATATCGCGACGTCGACGGAGACGGCGTCCCCTATCGCACGCTGCCCGGCACAGATCATCCGGCTGCGGGCTTCTTCACGCGAGGATCCGGCCACGACGAACACGCCCGGTACACCGAGAGCGCCGAAGCGTACGCGGCCAACATGGACCGCCTCGTTCGCAAACTGGAGACGGCGCGGAAAGCGCTGCCTGCGCCGGTGATCGACGAGTCCACCCGTTCACGGATCGGGCTCATCGCCTTCGGGTCCACGCATGCGGCCGTCGTCGAGGCGCGACAGGCGCTCGAGGCGGCGAAGCGGCCGGTGGATTACCTGCGCGTGCGTGCCCTGCCCCTTTCGGCGGACGTCGCCGAGTTCGTCTCGCGCCACGAGCGCGTGTACGTTGTCGAGCAGAACCGTGATGGCCAGGTGTTCGACCTCATCCGCCTCGAGCTGCCACCCGCGCTCGTGAGCCGCCTGCACTCGATCCGCCACTACGACGGCCAGCCCATCCCGGCCGACGCCATCATCGAACCAATTCTTGAATCGGAGGCCGTCCCAGCATGAGCGCCACCATCAACCACATTGGCCTGCCCCGTGACGCATACAAGGGGGCTGCGACCACCCTGTGCGCCGGCTGCGGCCACAACTCGATCACCAATCACATGGTCAAGGCCCTCTACGAGCTGGGGGTCGAGCCGCACCGGCTCGCGAAGATGTCGGGCATCGGCTGCTCGTCGAAGACCCCCGCCTACTTCGTCGAGACCGCCCACGGTTTCAACGGCGTGCACGGGCGCATGCCCGCGCTGACCACGGGCGCGCAGCTCGCTAACCGGCAGCTGATCATGCTCGGGGTCTCCGGTGACGGCGACACGGCGTCGATCGGTCTCGGCCAGTTCATGCACATGATCCGCCGCAACATCGACTGCACCTACATCATCGAAGACAACGGCACCTACGGCCTCACCAAGGGCCAGTTTTCGGCCACCGCCGACCTCGGCTCAGTGCAGAAGAAGGGCGCCGTCAACACCTTTCAGCCCATCGATCCTTGCGCTGTCGCGCTGACGCTGGGCTGCTCGTTCGTGGCGCGCTCCTTCAGCGGCGACGGCAAGCAGGTGGTGCCGCTGATCAAGGCGGCCATCGCACATCGCGGAACGGCGATCCTCGACATCGTCTCGCCCTGCGTCACCTTCAACGACCACGACGGCTCGACCAAGAGCTACAGCTGGGTCAAGGATCACGAGGAGTCGATTGCCGACGTCTCTTTCATCCCCTTCTTCGAAGAGGTGCACGTCGACTACGAGCCGGGCACGGTGCGCGACGTCGAGCTTCACGACGGTTCGCACATCCTGCTCAAGAAGCTGGGCGAAGACCACGACCCGACCGACCGTCGCGCGGCGATGAGGGTGATCGAGGAAGGCAGAACCGCCGGGCACCTCGTGACCGGGCTGCTCTACCTCGACACGACGATGTCCGACTTTGCCAGCAGCGAGCGCATCCCCGACCGCCCGCTGATGGACCTGAACGAAGACGAGCTCCGGCTCAGCCGTGACGATTTCCACCAGTTCATGTCGGAGTTCGCCTGAGCGCAGCCGTCGACCTGAGGCCAACCCCGGCTGAGTTGGCGCGTGGAACCAGGCTGATCGCCAGGCGCGACCCTGCGATGGCCGGCCTTGTCAAAGCAGTTGGCCCGATCAAGCTACGAGACCCCTCCGACGATTCCTTTGCCGCCCTGGTCCGCTCGATCATGTACCAGCAGCTCGCGGGCGCGGCCGCCACAGCGATTCACGGCCGCTTCCTCAAGCTGTTCGCCGACGGCCTCTCCCCCGCTGCCGTCCTCGCCCTCGCGGATGGCGCTATGCGTTCGGCGGGCGTGAGCGGCGCCAAGGCCGCTGCGATCGCCGATCTGGCTCGCAAGGTCGCCGACCGCACGGTGCCGCTGGAAGACGTCGACTCGCTGTCGGACGACGATCTGGTGGCGCGGTTGGTGCAGGTCCGCGGGATCGGGCGTTGGACGGCCGAGATGTTCCTGATCTTTCAGCTGCGCCGCCTCGATGTCTGGCCCGTCGACGATTTCGGGGTACGCAAGGGGTGGTCGACCACGCATCGCCTGAAGGTGGTCATCACCCCGCGCGATTTGCAGGCGGAGGGCGAGCGCTTCCGGCCCTATCGATCCATCGCCGCGTGGTACTGCTGGCGGGCGGTCGACACCATCCTGCCGGTGGGCGCGCAATCCGCCCGTGTGGTCCCAAAAGGGCGGAAAAGCTCGCGGTAGCTAGCGAGAGTAGCGGCGGCGCAACCGCTCGATCGCCCGGTCGCTCATGGGCGGCCATCCATAGGCGTCCAGGAACTCGCGGGCAAGACCCGCTCCGTAGTTGTACTGCAGGGTCCAGACCCCGGCCGCGAGGTCGTCCTGCGGGTCGCCGAGGCCGGCTCCGCCCACGTCGATGAGACCGGTGAGCCGGCCGTCGACGACCAGGATGTTGGGCAGGCAGTAATCGCCGTGGGTGAGCACGTGGCCGATGCCGCGCTCGCCGAAGGGACAGCCGGTGGCGTCAGTCGCGTGGATGTCACGAAGGATCTCGCCCAGCCTGCGCGCAACGCGAGCCTGCTCCCAGCCGAGCGATGGGTCTGACAGCGGCACCCCCGGCACCGCGCGAGTGAGCATCCAGTCGTCGCCGAAGCCATGAAAAAGGCCCAGCACCTCGGGTACGGGGAGACGGCCCGCAAGCCATTTCGTACGTTCGAGCTCACCGCCGAGGTGCGCGGCTCGCTTGACATAGACGGCCCCCGACTCACCCTCCAGACGCCAGACCGTCCCCGCCCAACTCATCCACGCGAACTCCTTCTGTAGCGTGGTCCCACCCACGGCGGCGAGCGCAGCGGCGCTAACCGCGGCCGGCAGCCGCATCGGAGATGAGGGTTTGGTCGCCATGGCCTATGTACGATGAGTGTGCCGCTCGCGTCCAAGCAAGCGAGCACTTAACGGTTTCAGGGTTCCCAGCGAGCTCACGGCGAAGCCCCTGAGTTCGTGGGACCAAAGGGTGTGAGTATGGCTGCGACGGTGCTCCCGGAGTCACCCGACGCGTTCAAGGACGCGACCTGGCGCGACGTGCTCCCCTACTACGAGGAGCTGTCGGCGCGCCCGCTCGACGCCGCCAACGTCGAGGACTGGCTCGCCGAGTGGTCTCGATTCGAGTCACTCCTTTCGGAAGCTTATGCACTGGCTACTTTTGCCTACTCGTGCGACACCGCCAACTCCGAGAAGGAAGCGGCTCAGCTCAGGTTCGGAACCCAGATCTCGCCGAAGGCGCAGGAGCAGCGCGTGCGGCTGCAGAAAAGGCTCGTCGAGCTCGGCTACGTCCGGCCTGGCCTCGAGACGACGATCGAGCGGTTCCGCAACCAGATGGAGCTCTTCGACGCGGCGAACGTGCCCCTTTTCGCTGAGCTTTCACAGCTTGGGACCCAATGGTCCAAGGTCAACGGTGCCATGACCGTTCGATGGGACGGCGAAGAAAAAACACCCGCGCAGCTCCTGCCTTTTCTGCAATCCAACGACCGCGAAGTGCGCGAGCGCGCGTTCAAGCTGCGCGCAAAGCCATACCTCGAGCAGCGCGACGTGCTGGCGGGCCTCTTCGACCGCATGTATGACCTGCGGCAGAAAGTCGCCAGGAACGCCGGCTTCGCCAACTTCCGCGATTTCGCACACCGCGAAAAGAATCGCTTCGATTACACGCCCGAGGACTGCATGCGTTTTCACGTTGCGGTCGAAGAGGCGGTGCTGCCCGCGGTCCAGCGAATCCACGAGAGGCGCCGGAATCGGATGGCACTGGACAGGCTCCGACCCTGGGACACCGCGGTCGATCCACAAGGCCGGCCTCCGCTCAAGCCGTTCGAAGACATCAGGGCCCTCATCGATCCCGCCGCCCCGATCTTCGGTCACGTGGATCCTGATTTCCGCAGGTACTACGAGACGATGGACGAGAACAATCTGCTCGACCTCGACAATCGCAAGGGCAAGGCGCCCGGCGGTTACTGCCAGACCCTGAACTTCCGAATGCTGCCCTTGATCTTCATGAATGCCGTCGGAGTGGACGGCGACCTGCGCACGCTCCTGCACGAGTCAGGTCACGCCTTCCACAGCGTCGAGGCCTCCAAGCTTCCCCTGCTGTTCCAGCGGCACCCGGGTTCCGAGATGGCCGAGGTGGCGTCGATGTCGATGGAGCTCCTCGCCTCACCTTTCATCGGCAAGGACAGCGGCGGTTACTACACGGATGAAGACGCGAGGCGCTCGAGGGCTGACTTCCTGGAAGGCATCATTCTTTTCTTTCCACACTGCGCCTCGGTCGATGCGTTCCAGCATTGGATCTACCTCGATGAGGCCGGGCGCGACGACGTTGCGCGTGACCGCAAATGGCTCGACCTGCGCCGGCGGTTCGAAGGCGACTCGATCGACTGGACTGGGCTTGACGACGAGCGAATCGCCCGCTGGTATCAGCAGCCCCACTTTTTCGGCAGCCCCTTCTATTACATCGAGTACGGCATCGCGCAGCTGGGCGCGCTTCAGGTTTGGCGGAACAGCCTGCGCGATCCGAAAGAGGCGGTGCGGCTGTATCGCGAGGCGCTTGCCCTGGGCGCGACCAGGCCGCTGCCCGAACTTTTCAAGGCGGCCGGCGCGCGGCTGGTCTTCGACAGCGAGGGCATGCGCGAGCTGGTGAGCCTGGTCGAGGAGGAGATCGCAAAGCTCGACTAGCGCGGTCGCCGCTCAGCTTCGCGTGATGTTGCGGAGCGGCATCCTCGGTCCAAACCTGGGAGCTCCAATACCGGTCAGTCCGATGAGCCTGATCGCGCGCGCCCGATGGCCCCTGTACGGCTCGAGAAGCTCGAGCATCCGCTCGTCGGTGGACCTGGCCTTGCCCTCGAGCGCGTAGGCGACGATGTGCGGCAGGTGATAGTCGCCGACCTGGACCGCGTCCGGGTCGCCGAGCGCGACCAGCGCGACCTTGGCCGCCGTCCACGGCCCGACGCCGGGAAACGCCTCGAGGCGCCGCCGCGCGCTGGGCAGGTCCATGCCGACCGTCTCCTCGAGGCGCGTCGCGCTGCGGGCCACCCGGATGATCACCTCAGCACGACGCCGCTCGATTCCGAAGCGGTGGAACGTCCAGTAAGGCGTCCGCGCGAGGACTGCCGCCGACGGCGGCACCGCCAGGCCGAATGGACCGGGTGCGGGCTCGCCAAGGGCGTCCACGAGGGTCCTGTAGGACTGGTGGGCCTCGACGCTGGTCACCTTCTGCCCGAGAACCACCGGCACCAGCGCTTCGAAGACCGAACGCGTCTTGGGCAGGCGCAGGCCCGGATGGCGGCGGAGCGACTCGGCGATGAGCGGATGGAGAGGGCGAAACCCGGAGTCGTCATCCTCTTCGCCGCAAAGCTGCGCTGCACCCGCCGTGGCCCAGCCGGCTCCGGGTCCCCACCCCTCGACTTCGACCTCGCCGTTTTTCTGCACGAGGTGGACGGTGGCGGGACCCTCCGGCGTGAGAGTCGCCCGCCAGACTTCGCCATCGCGCACACGCAGTGACACGCCGGCGCCGACGAGGGCGATGGTCAGCGCTAGATCGAGCGGCCTTCGTGGCTGGAATCGGGTCCGAAGCGGAGAGCTGATTAGGGGATTATCGGGACCTCGAAGGTGAAGGTGCTTCCGCTGCCTTCCGCCGATTCGCACGTGATGTCGCCATCGTGCATACGCGCGATCTCGCGCGAGAGCCACAGCCCCAGCCCGGTCCCGGCCACATGCATTGTGGATCCGCGCTCAATACGCCCGAACTTCGTGAACAGCTTCGACTGGTCTTCGGGAGCGATCCCGACCCCCCGGTCGATGACGATGACCCTGGCGGTCTCGCCATTCCTATTGACAACTACTTTGATCGGCGCCTCCTCGGGCGAGTACTTGATGGCGTTGCTGATCAGGTTCCTGACCACGATCTGGAACCTTTCGATGTCGACGTCGGCCAGCATTGTCGTTTTGGGAGCGTCGAGGTCGAGCTGTCTTTCGGCAAGCATCGGCCGCATGCTGTCAACCGCCAGCTCGGTCAGCTCGACGATGTCGCCCGTTTCCTTGCGCAATTCGAGATGGCCTTCTTCCAGCCGCGCGGCCTCCAGCATCTGCTCGATCATCGCGTTGACCTCATCGGCTTTCGCGATGAGCAGCGGCATCACAGACATCGCTTTGGGCGCGAGGTTGCCAAGCGACCCACCTTCCAGCATCGTGAGGTATCCCTTGATCACCGTCATCGGACCTCGCAGCTCATGTGATGCGATGTTCATGAATTCGGTCTTCGCCTTCTCGAGGTCGTGGATGCGGGCGGTCAAGGTGACCCGATCCAGGCTGGCGGTGATGCTGCTGGCGTACTGTCGCAAACGCATCACCTCGTCATCGCCGAAAAGCGGTGTGAACTGGCCGGCGACGATCACCATCGCCCCCGGCCCCTGCTGGAAATCGAGGGGGATGACGAGCGTGGTCTGCCCGCGGCGCGGAGATCGAACGACGCCTGGCCCCGAACTTGCCGCGGCCGCGGCGGCGATGTCTTTAGCCTCGTCCTCGCTCAAGGCCTGGGAGGCCAGGATCGTCGAGTCGGAATCGATGATGACGGCGCCGGCGCCGCCAACCAGGCGCGTCGCCCACTCCAGCGCCCGTCGAGCCTGCGTGGCCCTGTCCGGGCTGAACGTGAGGAGGCTGTGCAGCCCCTGGCGCAGCTCCTCCTCCTCAGGCTGGCTCCACATCCTCCGCAACCAGGTCGGCGGATAGAAGCTGAAGAAGAGCATTGGCACGATGGCGAGGGCCACGAGGTCGAGCGCGATCTCTGCGGCGGGATTGCGAACCAATGAGCCGCCCAGCGTCCCGAACATGATCACGGCGACGAGCCCTGCATAGCCGAGGCTCAGGGCCCGCATACGGGCTCCCTCGACGGTGGGGCGGCCACGCGAGGCCAGCCACAAGGTGACGATTGGCTCCACGACGCAAATGCCCCAGGTGGTGAGCAGAGCGGCCAGGGCGAAGGTCTGCAGGGGAGCGTGCGGCAGCCCCGTGTCTGTGGGCAGCTGAACGAAGATCGCGAACGCCGCGACCAGCACGATGACCACGGCGACAAAGCGCTTCGTCCCGGCGCCGAGGGAGATGAACGAATCCCGGAACATGAGAAGGGCCCACCCCGACAGGAGGAACAGCAGAACGCCGAGGTCGGTCAGGAGCTGCCCATTGACCCCGGGCTGGGAGAGGCTGGGCGCAAGCAGAACCAGTAACGTGAGGGATCCGAAGGCGACGGCGAGGTAGCCCCGCCTCCGCTCGCGATGGGTCAGCCAGTCGGCCACGGTCGCGACCGAGAGGAGGACGAAAGCGACCTCGATCGCCAGCGGCATGACGGCGAGAAGAACGGACACTGGCCCGAGATTCTAGGCGTGACGACATTTCAAGGACAAGAGGAAATCGAAATGAGGTGGGTTACCCGCAAGAACGCAAGCGTCGACCGTATTGCGTGCCCCTGGCTGATCAAGCGCTTCATCGACCCTGAAGCCGAGTTCCTGTACGTGCCGGCCGCCGAGGTCGCCTCCGTAGCCGAACGGGAGGGGGCCATCCCGTATGACGTGGCCGGAGCCGAGCTGGGCCACGTCGATGGCCGCTGCAGCTTCGAGTCGATCCTCCTCAAATACGGCCTTGGGGACCCGGCCCTGGACCGGCTGGCCAAGATCGTGCATGGGGCCGACGTCGCCGCCGACGTCGAGGTGACGCCCGAGGCGGCCGGCCTTAAGGCGATCGCGCACGGCTTCGCCATGGTCCATGGAGAGGACGACCACCGCAAGATCGCCCTCGAGAGCCCTCTGTACGACGCGCTGTACGCCTGGTGCCAGCACGACGCCGCCAGGTCGCAAAACGCGAGTTAGCAGGGTTGCGCAAGGTCTACCACGGACGCGACGTCGAGGTCAGCTTTGACCTCGACATCTGCGTTCACATCGGCGAGTGCCTTCGCGGCCACCACGGGGTGTTCCAGCTCAAGCGGCGGCCCTGGGTCCTACCCGACGAGGCTGACGCCGGCACCGTGGCGGAGATCATCGAGCGGTGCCCGAGCGGAGCGCTCCAGTACCGCCGCCTCGACGGGGGCGCGCCGGAGGAGCACCGGGGCACGCAGGTCACCCCGATCCGCAACGGACCGCTGCTGGTCACCGGCGAAATCGAGGTGCGTCGCGAGGACGGGACCATCGAGACGCTGCCGCGCGCGACGCTGTGCCGGTGCGGGTTTTCCAAGCACAAGCCCTTCTGCGACAACGAGCACCTGGCGATGGACTTTCGCGCACCCGGTGTGCCTTTCAAGATCCACATCAGTCCGGTGCGCCCCAAGATCGATGAGCCGATCAGCAAGTCCGAGGACCCACGCAAACTGACCTGAGCTATACGGCGATTTTGCTGCCGGCATCTGGTCTCGCCCAAACCAGCTCACTGCCTGCGGGCGGATCATGAGGGAGCGCCGGCACAACCTCGTCGACGATCTCCAGCAGGTTCGCAAGCGCAGGCGAGGGGTCGTCCCTTGCGTACGCCGCGCCATATTCGATGATGGGTGACGGCGTCAGTGAGCGGTAGACCAGACCATCGGTCTGCGCTTGCGCCGCCCGATGCTCTGTCATCAGGGCAATCGCGTTTCCAGATCTGGCAAGCGCCGCAGCCATCTGGTCAGGGGGTTCCTCTCGCACGACATTCGGCGGTTCGCCCGTGTGCTTCTCGAGCCAGCTCAGGCTGGCGGCGGCCATGGGACCGTTGACACCTTGCGACACCGTGATGAAGGGTTCGCCGCGAAGGCGCTCGATCGGCACGCGGTCCATCTGGGCCAGCGGATGCTCAGGTGTCATCACCACCACCATCTCGTGACGGTCCAGGGTTCGGATCGCGATGCCTCGGCGCTCGCCGATGGAAACACCGACGAACGCGAAGTCCGCATTTCCTGCAATGAGCCGGTCCATGTTCGCTTGTGAATAGCCCGTGCTCATCTCCAGCCGGACCGCTGGGTAGCGAAGGCGAAACTCAGCAACGATGTCGGCCGGCGGGCCAAAATCCCACAGGGTCAAATACGAGATTCGCAGGCGGCCCACAAGTCCGTTCGCATGATCGTCCATCGCTCGGAGAGCACGTCCTTCGATGAGCAGCAGGCGGCGAGCGTGCTCTATCAGCGTCTCCCCCGCAGGAGTCAATTGGACGCTCCGAGCGGTGCGCATCAGAAGCTGAGTCCCAAGCTCACGTTCCAGCGCCTGGATTCGTTGCGTGATGGCCGGTTGTGTAAGACCCACGCTCTCGGCCGCACGGCCGTAGTGGCCGAGATCGGCGATCGCGACGAAAGCCCGCAGCTGACGCAGCTCCAACGATGCCAATCGTAGCCAGGGTGTGAGGGCTCATCAAGCTCGCCTCGCGGCCAAGCTCGATGGCCCTCACATCTGCAGTCAGTGGTTCAGCTGAGCGGCAGTGGGTAGCTCACGACGGTGACCGGCACATCCGGGTTCGCGATGGTCGACGATCCGCCCGTGTTGTTGACCACGTTGAGGATGCCGCCCTTCCCATGCGTCTTGTCGAGGAAGATCGTGAGCAGGTCTTGAAGACTTCCCACGGGGAGCGTGTCGGGCACCTCGAAGGCCCGCGCCGCGAATATGTCGATGCCCTGGTTGAAGAACGAATAGCTGCCCATTCCATAACCATGGAATCTCGTCACGTTGTCGCCGATCTTGAACGCCGCCCATCCGTCGACACCAGGCGTCTCCATCCAGGCGGCCTGGCTCGGCACGTCATAGGGCATCTCGTTCTGGAAGAAGACGTCCGTCCCGCTGTTTCCGTTCCAGATCACCTCGTATTTCTGGAAGTGCTCGACGAACAGTCCATACGCGGTCACGTTGTCGCCGTTGACGATGACCCCTGTGTCCGCGGTGTTGCTGGTCCACCCGACCCCGTTGCCGTGGTCCGCACGCCAGGCCCAGATGTCGTCGAGGATCACGTTGTTGCTGTTGACGACCAGGCTGGTCGTCGCGTTGCCCGCCGCCGCTCCTCCGACGCGGAAGAACACGTCAGCCAGCAATGAGGGGTCTGATGCTTCGTTGTCGCTGCGTGCGTGGCCGTCTCCGAGCCGGAGCAAAACCGAAGACGTCGTCGCCCCCGCGTCGAACAGCACTCCCGAGATGACCATCCCCTTCGCGCTGGCGACTGTCATCGCCGCGTTTCCGTTGGTCGGGGTCAGGGTCGGGAATCCGAGCCCAAGCACCACAGAGTCGGGACGGGTCACATCAATGGGCTCGTCGAGCTGATAGACGCCAGGCGTAAGGATCAGGTTCTTGCCGCGGTGAATCGCCGTGTTGATGGTCGCAGCCGAGTCGGTCGGCTGCGCGACGAAGAACATGTGGATTGGAATCGAGGTGCCGGGGGTCGGTCCGCCGGACCATGTCGTTCCAGCGCTGTTTGTTTGCGCCGAGGGAACCAGCACGTTGTAGCTGCCGGTTGCGTCCTGGTACAGGAATGGCGCTTCACGCGTGACCGGGCTCGTCGCCAGCGTTGTGTATGTCGGGTTTGGGAAGCTTTGGGCAGGCACGCTGCCGGTGTCGCCGGAGAACACCTGGTTCCAGACCGCGTTGGTCCAGCCGTCTAGCTGGCTGTTGCGGACCAGGAACTGCTGCTGCGAGCCGTTGACGACAGTGCTGCCCGTGAACTCTGAATCCGCGATGAAGCCACCGCTCGTGAATCCTGTGTTGCAGTAGTCGAAGAGGAAGAACAGCCCGTTGATGTGGACCCGACGGATCGGCGCCGCCTGCGAGATCGCATAGAGGTCATTCGAGTTGGCGCAGAAGGGGTTCTCCGGCGGCGCGGGCGCATAGGCGGGCGGCTTTGGTGGCAGCTTGATGTTGAGAGTGAGATTCGATATCGCCCTCCAGAAGTTGTTGAGTCCGGTGCAGCTTCCGAAGCACTGGTTGAAGGACACGATCGCCCCATTGATGACCACCTCGTTCGGGCTGAGCCCGAGGCCGGCAACGCTCGTGTAGTAGCCGACCTGGAAGACGAGCGGGTTCGACGGCGAGCCATATGTGCCCGGCTCGAAGAGAAGCGCAGAACGGTGGGTCCCAAACTGGTTGTTCACCTGCACGCTCGACACCGAATCGAGCGTCGCCTGGATCTGGCTCTGCGTCATGGCAGGACTGAAGATATGGACGTTGGATCCGAAATTCGGTGGCCCCGGTGAAGCTGCCGCGGCGACGAGTGCCGGCGTGACGGCCGCACCGCTGGTCGCGGCACAGACAATGGCGATCACGCACCATCGCGAAAGCAGGTTGCGCGCGTTCATATGTTCATCTCCCCTCAGCTCTGATCTGCTGCAGCCTTGTCGACTCCCCACCCGACGCCGCTTCTATCTCATCGCAGCACCACCTCACCGGTCAACCTCAGGTCGCGTGAGGAACGGCCCACGTGCAGGGCGTAGGTCCCCGGCTGCCAGGCCCAGCCCCCATGCGACTCGTCGAATCGTGCGAACGAACGCGCCGGCACTGTCAATCGGACCTCAACACGCTCGCCCGGGGCGCCGCTGACGCTGGCGAAGGCGGCCAGCACACGTAGCGGCCGGCTCGGATCGTCGTCCAGCGCCTGGAGGTAGACCTGCACGACCTCCCTGCCGGCGCGCTCGCCGGAGTTGCGAACGGTCACGGTCAGTGGCAGGTCCTGGCCCGCCATGATCGAGCCTTCCGGGGCCGCGAACGACTCGTACGTCCAGTCGGTGTAGCCCAGGCCGTGGCCGAATGAGAAATGCGGCTCGGAGCCGGTTCGGTCGTAGCCGCGGTAGCCGACCAGCAGGCCTTCGGCGTAGCTGAGCTCGCCCGCCACCGGGAGGGCGGCCAGCACGGGTGAATCAGCCTCGGCGCGTGGCACCGACACCGGGAGCCGGCCCCCCGGCTCCATTTCACCCGTCAGGACGTCGGCCAGCGCCTCGCCGAATGCCTGCCCCGGAAACCACACCTGGATGACCGCGGCGACATCGGCTGCCCATGGCATGAGCACCGGCATCCCGGAATTGACCACGACGACCGTGTCCGGGTTGGCGGCGGCCACGCGCCTGACCAGCTCGTCCTGCCGGCCGGAGAGCGCCATCGTGTCCTTGTCGTAACCTTCGCTCTCGGCTCCATCCGCCGAGCCGACGACCAGCACGGCCACGTCAGCGGCTGCGGCGGCCTTCACGGCCTCCTGGAGAAGCGCTTCCTCATCCATCTGCGGCGTGATGCCCAGCCGCATGTTCGCGAAGCCGGCCTGGTTCCCTCTCGCGTTGGGGCGGTGCTCGACCCTGATCTCGACCTCTTGGCCGGCCTGGAGCTGAACCGGGATCCTGACCTCCGGGGGTTTCGACAGGGCTTCGACCGCATCGCGAGGAGTCAACGTGGTGGCTTCACCCAGGAGGACCCCATCGAGGTACAGGCGCAGCACACCCACGCCGGCGGCACCTATCACGTGCGAGGCGCTCGTGCCGGCCCGATAACGGGCGCGCATCACCACCTCCGAGCCGGGCAGATGCACGGCGTCCGGCAGGCCGTCCCACCAGGTTACGGCCGTGGTGGGAAACGGGGCGTCGTGCACGACCGCGCCGCCGGCGACGCGCACCTCGAGGCGCACGCCGGCTTCCCCGCTCACGGGGTCATGCAGGCTCCCATCGGCGGGAGCCGCCGTCATCGCGTTGGTGACACAGCCCTGGCTGAGGGTGACGAGGGCGTCCATGGCGACGCCTAGCGCCTCCGCCAGCCCCGGCCTCGAGACCGGAAGCACCCGCACGCTGCCGCCGCCCTGTGTTTGCGGATCGATCGCGTTGGGGCCGATCAGCGCGAGGCGCTGGACGCTTCCCCGTCGCAAAGGAAGCAGGGTGCGCGGGTTGCTGAGCAACACGAAGGATCGCGCGGCGGCCCTGCGGAGAAGCTCGGGATCGACTAGAGCTCGAGGTGCGGGCGCGTCGTCGTGCCGCCCATCATCGGGGGCTCCGTTCAATGCGCCGACCCGGCGCGCGAGATGCAGCAGACGCGCGACTTTATCGTCGATGTCGGCCTCGGGGACCCTCCCGCCACGAACGGCTGCCATCAATTGATCCCCCCAGGGGCCATGAGGCCCGGGCATCACCAGGTCGAGCCCGCCCGTGGCGCTTGGCACGGTGGTCTTGGTGGCGGACCAGTCCGAGACCACCACGCCGGGAAATGCCCACTCCGCCTTGAGCAGGTCGCGGAGCAGAATCGGGTTGGCGGTCATCGCGGCGCCGTTGACCGAGTTGTACGCGGCCATGACAAGGGCGACGCCTGCTTCCACCACGCAGCCCTCGAATGGTGAAAGGTAGAGCTCTCGAAGTACCGTCTCCGAAATTCGCGCGTCGTACGTGCGGCGCTCGGTCTCGGAGTCGTTGGCCACGTAATGCTTCGCGGTCGCGCCCACCCCGGCCTCCTGCACGCCTCGCACATATGCCACCGCAATGCGAGTCGTCAGCAGAGGGTCTTCGGAGAAGCACTCAAAGCCGCGACCGCTGAGCGGCGTGCGCACGATGTTGACGGTCGGGGCGAGGAGCACGTCGATGCCCCTCGCGCGGGTTTCCTGGCCGAGCGCGTAGGCGAGCTCATGGACGAGCCGATCGTCCCAAGTCGCACCAAGCGCGATCGGGCACGGAAGTGAGGAGGATGGATTACGAGAATCGAAACGCGTGCCGCGCACCCCGGCGGGGCCGTCCGACATGACGATCGGCCGGAGTCCCAGGGCGGCTTCGCCATGCAGCCGCCAGGAGTCCGCGCCGGTGAGCAGCCGGACTTTCTGGTCGAGCGTCAGGCGAGCGAGCAGGCCCGAGTCGTCGCCGTTCATGACCATGCTCGTGCGCGACCTCGAGATTTTCGGGCGGGGATAGACGCGGCCGGCACGTCGCCGGCCGCGGCCCGCCCATCGATGTGATGGGCTGTTTCTTCCAACGTCAGGACACAGGCTTGAGCTGCATGAGGATGTAAGGCATCTGCGGGTCGCTTGGTGATGGATTCATGTAGGGGTGCGACTGGTTCGGCCAGCCCGTGTATTTCGCGCTGCTGAAGACGTTCCAGTCGGCGCCGTAGAGAAGAGGAGCCTCAGGAACGTCCGTCGACATGATCTTCTCGAGCTGCTGCACGATCGGGTAGAGGGTTGCCGTGTCGGCGGGGTCGGTGCTCTCGTACTTGCGAAGAGCCGCGTCCGCGGCAGAGTTGGTGTAACCGATGTAATGCGCAGTCGAGTTCGCATCCTTGTTGTCGAGCCAGTTCTGGTACTGGATGTAAGGAATGCTGCCACCGGATCCCCAGTGGATGGCGGTCTGCCAGTTGGCGGGTTGAGAAGTGATGTTGGTGTTCCAGTCGGAGTAGCCCTGCGCGGGCTTGGTGGTCACGTCCATGCCCAGGGGCTGGAGCTCCTGTGACATGAGGGCCGCGTTCTCCCAGTAGTCGGAGAACGGAACAGGGTCATAGACGGAGAACTTGATGATCTTGCCGCCCTTGGTCCAGCAGTTGGCGGTGTTGGTGCCGTCGCAGTTTCCGCCCGACTTGAAGGTCCCGGTGCCGCTGTCGTAGCGCGAGCTGGCAGGAGGAGTCCAGCCGCCGGCCTTGAGGGTGTCGTAAACGTCGGCGCCGGCTGGCAGGCTGGCTGCCTTGGCGGCCGCCGCGTCGGGAACGCTGCCGCTGATCGACAGGTCGTTCTTCATGGTGCCGTCAGAGGGAAGGAAGGCGTTCTGGTTGGGAAGGATGAGCGCGCTCGACGAGCTCGCGGGCTGCTCGTAGCCCGACTCGCCCAGCTGGGCAAGAGCGTTGCGGTCGACGCCGTAGCTGACCGCCTTGCGGACCGCCGGGTCGTCGATTCCGGTGGCGCCGCCGTTGCCGGGGTTCAGGTTGAACCAAAGCGTGACGGTGCTTCCGGCCGCAAACCAGGCGTGGTTGGTGAGGGGGTTGAGGTTCACGTAGTTGGCGTAGACGTTCGGGATGTCATTGCCTGCCCAGTCCAGCTGTCCGCTGATGAGCGCGTCGCTCGCTGCGGCGTTGGTGGCGATGGAAGGCGTGTCGATCTCGGACTCTGGCGGTGTCCCTCCCCAGTAGTTGGGGTTGGGCTTCCACTTGATAAGCGAGCTCGTGTAGCTCGCCAGCATGAATGGCCCGGTGCCGAGCGGGACCTTGATCGTCATGGTTGGGTCCTGCGCGATCTGCGCCGCCATCGACGCCTTCAGCATGAACGTGTTGCTGAGGATGTTGAACAGGCCCGTGTACTGGGCTGATGAGAAGTGAAGGGTCACGTTGTTGCCGTTTACGGTGGGATCGGACGCCTGCGGTGGAACGCCGCGGGTGTTGGTCTTCGGGTTCTCCAGCATCTTGAAGGTGGCGGCGACGTCGGCCGGGCCGAACCCAGAGCCGTCACTGAACTTCACGTTCTGCCGGATCGTCACCTGCAGGTCTTTGCCGCCGTTCTGGAACGCATAGGCGGTCGCCAGCCAGGGATGGGTACCGGCCGCGGTGGCATCGAGCTGGTCGAACTCGACCAGAGGCTCGTTGACCATGCTCCGCGTACCCATGCTGGACGCCACCGAGTTGTTGTCGTATGGGTTGAAGTCTTCCGAGAACGTGACGCCGGTGGTCGGCTCCGCTATCAGCGGTTTACCTCCCGAGGCCGTTGGTGTGGCGGTCTGGTTGCAGCCCACTGCGATGAGCAGGGCGGCCATCCCGACCAGGCTGGTCAAGACTCTCCGATTCATCTATCTGTCACCTCCGTGACGCCGTGAAATTGCTGACGGAAACTCGCGCGGGGATAACCACGGCGGGGACCGAAACGCCAGACGCAGATCCATCCTTCCTCACCTCTTTTTCGATTCTTTGTCGACTGGTTGGCCGGCCGTGAGCACCTGGCCGTTTTCGCTCGCCTGCCGTTCGGCGGGATCGACGTGGAGCCAGCACGCCGCGATGTGGTTCGTGTCGAGCGCGATGCTTGGGGGCACCTGACGCTTGCAGATGTCCATCGCGAATGGGCAGCGCGGGTGAAAGCGACAGCCGCTCGGCGGAGCGCTCAAGCTCGGTGGCGCTCCGCGGCCCTCGAGGTGCGGCGGCGTCACGCGATCGGGATCCGGGGCTGCGGAGAGCAGGAGTTGGGTGTACGGGTGCGCCGGGCTGTCCGTCAGGGTCGCGCTGGGAGCCACCTCCACGAGCTGGCCGGCGTACATGACGACGATGGTGTCTGCGAGGTAGCGCGCCGAAGCGATGTCGTGGGTTACATAAAGGAGGGCGAGATGCTCCTTGTCGCGGAGGTCTGCGAGCAGGTTGAGCACGCCCAGGCGAATCGACACGTCCAGCATCGACACGGGCTCGTCCGCGATCAGCACGCGCGGACGAACCGCAAGCGCCCGCGCAATGGCCACCCGCTGCCGCTGTCCGCCGGAGAGCTCGTGAGGAAACTTGCTGGTGAAGCTGTCGGGCGGCTTCAGCGCAACCCGGCGCAGAAGGTCGCCAACGGCAGCATCGACGTCGCCGTTGGCCATGTGGTGGATCTGCAGGGGGCGGACCAGGTGGTGGCGGACCTTGTGCACCGGATTGAGCGAGGCGAACGGGTCCTGGAAGACCATCTGGACCTGAGCCGCATACGAGCGCGGCCTTCCAGAGGGAGCGGGCTTCCCGTCGAGCAGAACCTGACCCTTGTCGGGCTTGACGATCCTGGCCAGCAGGCGCGCGACCGTCGTCTTCCCCGCCCCGCTCTCGCCGACCAGCGCGGTGACCTTGCCGGCGTCGAGGCGTACTGAGACGCGGTCCACGGCATGTACCGGCACCCGCCGTGCGAGCGGCCCGCGCCCCTGCTTGACCCAGAAATATTTGGTCAGTTCGCGGCCCTCCAACACCGGGGCGGAGGTGTTCAACTCCCGACCTCGTGGGGAGGTCGGGCCGAAGGCCCGGATGGGGCGATCGCGACCGGTTTGACCGCAATCGAAGGAGGGTCCGGCCGGGCCAGCTCGGCTGGGACCTTCGCGTCTCCCCTGTGGAGCCAGCACGCGACCTCCCTGGCCGAACCGTTCAGCGGGGCAAGCTGCGGCACGTCATGCCGGCACTGCTCCATCGCCCACGCGCAGCGCGGATTGAATGCACAGCCCTGTGGAAGGGCCCTGAGGTCGGGTGGTGACCCCGCGATTCCATCCATGCGGGCGCGCTTGCCATGCATCGGCGGGAAGCAATGGATGAGGCCGTATGTATATGGCAGTCGCGGAGCGTTGAACAACGCAGCTGCGGGCGCCCGCTCCATCAGCCTGCCCGCGTACATCACCGCGATCTCGTCCGCGATCTCGACCAGCAGCGATAGGTCGTGGGTGATGAACAGGGCCGCGAAACCGAGCCGGTCGCGCAGGCCGATCAGCTCCTCGAGGATCTCCCGCTGAGTGACGACGTCGAGGGCGGTGGTCGGCTCGTCCAGGATCATGACCTGCGGCTCGAGGGCCAGAGCCATCGCGATCATCGCCCGCTGCCGCATGCCGCCGGACAGCTCGTGGGGATAGCTGCGCAGCCTGTCGGGATTGATGCCGACCATCTCGAGCATCGCGCCCGACTTCTCATATCGGGCCGATCGCGAGAAATGTGGGCGGTGCACGCGAAGGAGGTCGTCGAACTGGGCGCCGATGGTGATGACCGGGTTGAGTGCGTTCATCGAGCTCTGCAGGACCACCGAGATCTCCGACCACCGCACCGCGCGCAGCGTGTCCGCGTCAGCGGCGAGCATGTCGATGGTCTCGCCAGGTCCACCTCCGCCGATTGGCTTGGAATGAAAGAGCACCTGCCCGCCGGTGATCACCGCGGGAGAACGCAGCAGTCGGATTGCGGCTAGCGCGAGCGTGGTCTTGCCGCTTCCGCTTTCACCCGCGAGGCCCAACACGCGGCCGCGCCGAAGCACGAGGTCGCAATCCAACACCGCGTGGACCGCTTCGTCGCCGTAGCCGTAATCGACGCACAGCCCGTGTATCTCGAGCACTGGGTCAGACGCCTCCCCGCTCGTGGGGGGGCCGGACTTGCGAAGCGAGTCCGGGTGGGGGTGCTCAACCGTTTGCGTGCCGCGCGCCACGGGCGTCATGCCCAGCTTCGCGCGGGCGGTGATGCCGCCCTTCTTTGCCGCCCGGCGGGTCAGGCCCGCGGCGCGCAGACGTGGGTTGATGAACTCGTCGATTCCGAAGTTCAGCAGGGCGAGGCCGGTGCCGAGGAGGGCAACGCAAAGGCCTGGCGGCGCCCACCACCACCACCAACCGCCGCGAATCGCGTTGTTGGCGAATCCCTCGCGCAGCATCTCGCCCCAGTTCCACAGTCCCGGCGGAGACGACGTGGGCGACCCGCCGAGCCCGAGAAAGGCGATCGCGACGTAAGCGTAGATGGCGTAGAGCGTCGTGAACAGGAAGGACGCGGCGACGATCGGGATGAGGTTCGGGAGTATCTCCACGAGGATGATCCGGAGGCGGCTTTCGCCCGAAACCCTCGATGCCTCGACGAAATCGCGGTTTCGCAAGGACAGGGTCTGGGCGCGCAGCACGCGCGAGCTGTACGCCCACGCGGTCACCGCAATGATGACCGCGACGAGAAAGATGCTCGAGCCGGCGGTCGGTACGTAGTCGGCGAGCACGATGAGCAATGGAAGGCCGGGGATGGCGAGAAAGACGTTGGAGATCAGCGACAAGACCTCGTCGGTGCCGCCGCCGAAATAGCCCGCCGAGACGCCGAACAGGATGGAAAGGGCGGTGGCGATCGCGGCCGCGAGGAGGCCGACGAACAGCGTCGCCTGGGTCGACGCCAGAACCTGTGACAGCACGTCCTGCGCGAAAACGGTGGTGCCAAGCCAGTGTGCTGCGGACGGAGGCAGCGGCAGTGGGTAGTAGTTGGCCGGGAATCCGGTGCCGGGCCCAGTGCCGGGGACGAGGACGTGCTGCACCCAGTTCTGCGGGTCGGTGGCGTTCGGGGAGTAAGGCGTTATCCATCGGCCGATGACGGCCACCAAGGCGAAGGGCGCCAGCAGCACGAGCCCGGCGATCACCTTCGGGGAGCGCGGCAGGCGAAGGATTCGAGCTCCGCGAAGGATCGGCTCGGGAGTCGGCCCCGCGGCGGGCGGCTGGGTGAGAGTGGTGCTGTCGATCGTCATCGTCAGGCCGCCTGCCTGGCGCGGGGGTCGATCATCACGTACACCACATCCGCAAGGAGGTTGGCGGCGAGCACCACCAGCGTGATGACGACGAAGATCCCCTGCACCAACGAGTAGTCGAGCTTCCCGAGGGCGTCGAAAAGATGGAAGCCGATGCCCGGATAGTTGAAGACGATCTCCACCAGGATCTGGCCGGCGACGACCAGGCTGATTGCAATCGTGAAGTTGGAGACGACGGGGAGGAGCGCGTTGCGCGCCGCGTACCAGATCACCGTGCGCGCCGGCAGGCCCTTGGCCTCGGCAACGAGAACGAAGTCCTCGTCCATCGTGGTTACCATCTGGTTGCGCATCGCCAGGATGAAGCCGGCGACCGAGGCGAGGATCACGGTCGCCGCAGGCAGGATCGCGTGGCTCAGCACGCTCTGGATGTAGGGCAGGTTCGCCCCAGGCGTGACCACGTAGATGTCGTAACCGAAAAGGCTCGGGAACCACTTGAGCATCGTCCCGGTCTGGCCGAAGATCAAAACGAGAACGAGGGCGAGGAAGAAATAGGGAAGCGCCTGGAAGAAGGTCGCGGCCGGCAGCACCCATTCGAACCATGAGCCGCGACGCCAGGCCATCAAAACACCGATGGTCGTGCCGGCGACAAAGCTGATGGTCGTCGCGACCACGAGCAGGGCGAGCGTCCACGGCAGGTACGAGAGGATGAGGCTGCCTACCGGCGCGTTCTCGGACCACGAATGTCCGAGGTCGCCGTGCGCGAGGTTGCCGAGGTATGAGACGTACTGCTCCCATACGCTCGTGTGGACGTTGTAGCCCAGCTGCTCCTCGACCGCGATCACGCACTGTGAGTTGCAGTTGCCCGATTGCGAGGCCCTCGCGACGGCGCCTGCTACCGGGTTGCCCGGCACCACGCGTGGAAGCAGGAAGCTGACGGTGATCGCGACCCATGCGGCGAGCACGTAGACACCCAGCCGGCGGAGCAGCGCGCGCATCAGGCTCGGTCCTTGGCCGCGGTGTTGGTGCAGCCGCAGCTCTCGCGCACGATGAGCTCGACTGGGAGAACGGTGTCAGGGGCGCCGGCGGCGGCGCTGATCCGCGAGTAGAGAATGTCGAACGCTTTTGCGCCGAGCTCCTGCATGGGCTGGCGGACCGTGGTCAGGGGCGGATGCAGGTGCCGAGCGACCGGCACGTCATCGAACCCGGTGATGGCGACGTCCTGCGGCACACGCATGCCGCGCTGAGCAAGTGCATGGATGACGCCCAGGGCGGTCTGGTCGTTAGCGCACAGGATGGCCCGCGGCAGCTTGCGTCCCGCCGCCAGCAGCGACTCGACCACGTTGGCGCCTCCGGCCGCGCTGTAGTTGCCCTGCCAGGCCGGCCCGGTGTCGATGTCGGCTCCGGCCGCGGCGGCCTCGGTTTCAAAGGCGCGCTGGCGCGTCCTGTTGTCAGGGCTGTCAGCACGTCCTGATACGTAGCCAAGGCTCCTATATCCGTGCTCGATAACCAGGTGTCGAACCAGCGCCCGAACACCTGCCTCGTTGTCGCAGCGGACGTTCATGGATGCAGGGGTGGGGCTCCCGGCCAGGGTCACGACGGGCACCACGTCAGCCATGCGAGCGATCCCGACCGCCGACAGCATGCGGTCGTGGAGGATCAGTCCGTCCGCCTTGCCCGCGAGCGCGGCGATCCGTTCCGCGACGTTGTCGTCGCTGTACCCGACCGAGCTGATCAACAGATCGAATCCCCGCCGCCGCGCCCCCATCTCGATGCCTCGATTGATGACGTCGATGAAGAGGAAGCTCTCGTCCTCGCCCTCGAGATACGTTTCACCGCTCTCCCGCCGGAAGACCACACCGACCACCTCTTTGAGACCGTTGGACAGAGCGCGCGCGGCGCCATCGGGCACGAAGCTGAGCTCTCGGACGGCGCGCATCACTCTGTCGCGGGTCTCCGCGCGCGGTGTGCCCTGGCCGTTCAGGACGCGAGATACGGAGGCGATGGAGACGCCGGCCAGCTTGGCGACGTCGTAGATGGTCAGGGTTCCCTTGGCTCTCTTCGGCTCCGCCATCGCGCCTGGCCTATACCTCTTGCACTGATTTCGTGCCGGGTGTAAGCGCTTACCGGTAAGCGCTTACCGGACCCTATCACGGGTGTGTGACCTGCGCAAGAGTGTTCTTTGTGCGGTGCGTACGAGAGACGGGCGGCCGTGACTGGGCCGACCGCCCCTAGGTCTGCTCCACGAGCAGTGCGACACGGTGATAAACGATCGGAGCGACCACCGCGGAGGCAGCGCAAAGGCCGCCCGCGAGAGCAAACGGAAGCACGAACCCGGCGGTGTCGGCAAGCCGCGCCATCAAGAGCGCGCCCGCAGCGCCGCCTGCGGCCCAGGACGCGTTCATGGCCGCCACCCCGACGGCATGACCGCTCGCGCCCGGATCGGCAGCATCCGTGATCATCGCGGCGGTGGGCGTCCACAGGCCTGAGACCACGGCGCTGGCAACAATCGATGCAATCACGAGGGGTGCAAGGGTTGTGAACAGAGGAAGCCCGGGAAGTAGCAGAGCCGCGATGACCAGGCCGACAACGGTCGGCGCCAGTCGCCCGAACCGATCCGAGAGGCGACCGACGAATACGTTGACAAGCGCCGCCACGAGATAGCTGACGGCGAGGATCCATGCGATCGTCGCAGCCGAGCCTTGCAGCCGCGCAATCAGGAGTGGCAAGAGGCTCCATGCAGTGCCGCCGACGATGCCGACGACGGACAGCACGCCGTTGCCCACCGCGGCCCTCCGGTTTCTCAGCAGGCGCACAAGCGCCCGCGCCGATCCGCGGGTGCGGCCCGACGCCGGAGCCGCGGCGGGCCCTGCGAACGCGAGTCCGGCGAGCAGAACCGCCAGCCCGCTGAAGACCACGCCCCGACCGGCCAGCGCGGCGGCGGCGCCCATCGCCGGACCCACCACCATTCCGATCAGGGCTGCGCCGATGGCCGCGCCGATGGCCGAACCGCGCCGCCCTGGAGATGTGGTGCTGGTAAGCCAGGCCAGGGCTCCGGACCAGGCGACCGCGCCGCCGACCCCTTGCACGAAGCGGGAGGCGTCGAGGATCCCGCCTGAGGTGCCCCACCCGAAGCCGAGTGTGGCCATGACGAGCAGCGCGAAACCGGCGAACGTCGTGGCGCGGACTCCGAATCGATCCACCATCGCGATCGAGGGCACCGCGCCGAGAAGGACTCCAGCCGGATATGCGGCGACCAGGACTCCCACCTCTGTGGTGGTGAGGTGCAGGTCGTGAACGAGTCGCGGGATGAGCGGCGGGACCACCGCATAGAAGCCCGACTCCGCGGCGAAGACGCCGCCCGCGAACAGGATCAGCCGGCGCGACGCGACCACGGGCTCGATCATGTCTCTCCTGGTGGCGAAACCACAGCGGCGCGCATTATTGCTTACCCAATGCGCGCCGCAGTGTGCCATCGATTTGGAGATCCACTCGTCATCGAGGACGTCGAGCTCGCCGAGCCGGCGTCCGGCGAGGTTTCCGTGCGCGTCAGGGCTTGTGGCGTCTGCCACAGCGACATCAGCTTCATGGAGGGGGCGTGGGGCGGTGACCTGCCGGCGGTCTACGGTCACGAGGTGGCGGGGGTCGTCACCGACATCGGTCCCGGCGTCGATTCGTTGAAGCCCGGCGACCACGTGGTCGTGACGCTCGTCCGGAGCTGCGGGCGGTGCTTCTACTGCAAGCGCGGCGAGCCTACCCAGTGCATGGGCGCGTTCGCCATCGACGAGAGCGGACCGATTCGTATGGCCGGCGGAGGGCGCATCAAGCAGGCGATGCACGTGGGCGGGTTCGCAGAGTTCGTGACCGTGCACGCGTCCCAGGTGGTGCCGATCCCCACCGCCCTGCCACCGGAAAGCGCGTGCCTCCTCGCATGCGCGGTGGCGACAGGTGTGGGGGCCGTGCGCAACACCGCGCAGGTCACACCGGGAGCGAGCGTCGTCGTCATCGGAGCCGGCGGGGTTGGTCTGAACAGCGTTCAGGGCGCAGCGCTGGCAGGCGCGCGGCCTGTCATCGCCGTCGACGTGTCCGACTCGCGTCTAGAGGCCGCGCGGTTGTTTGGCGCCACTGACATCATCAACTCGCAGCGGACCGATGCGACCAGGGCGATCCGCGAGCTAACCGAAGGCCGCGGCGCCGACTACACCTTTATCTCTGCAGGCAGCCCCGCCGCCATCGAGCTTGGGCTGACCGCGTCACGCCGGGGCGGGACCGTGGTCATCGTCGGCATCACCGGCACGGGGGTGACCGTGCCGGTCGATCCGGGCGAGCTTGCCGACAGCGCGCGCCGAGTTTTGGGCTGCAAGATGGGCGCGGTGCGCCCGCAGATCGACATCCCGGCGCTTGTGGATGCATACCGCGCAGGGCAGCTGAAACTCGATGAGCTTGTCACCGCACGCTTCCCGCTCGAGCGCATCAACGAGGCGCTTGACACCGCCCGCCGCGGCGAAGGGCTCCGCACGGCGATCACCTTCTGAGGCTGTGCGCGCTCAGCGACCCAGGGCCTTCTTGTAACGCTCGGCTGAGCGGTGGATCGCGCCCTTCGCATCTGACGTGACGTTCCGATCCCACCAGGCTCCGTAAATGCGGTCGAAGCGAAACGGTTCTACGGTGGAGACAATGTGGTCGATCTCCCTCGCAGGCAGTGGGATGTAGTTCGGGAAGCTGTACATGAAGCTGACCCAGCGGCGGTCCTGAGCCACCTGCAGGATGTCGCCCGCGAGAAGGGCACCTTCACCAGACGCTGCGCCGGCTACGTGCAGGACGGTTCCACCCTCGAAATGGCCGCCTGCGCGAATCAGCGTCATCCCGTCCCAGAGCGATTTGGTTTCTCCGGTCCAGTGCTCGATTCCCGGATCTGGGCGCATGACCCAGCGGCGGTCGGCCTCGTTGAGGTAGACCGGTGCGTCAAAGGCTCGGCTCCACTCGACCATCGACGAGTAGTAGTGCGGGTGCGAGATCGCGATCGCGCGTACGCCGCCGAGCTTGCGAGCTGCCTCGACGGTCGCCTCGTCGATTACCGTGATGCAATCCCACAGCACGTTGCCTTGCGGTGACCGCACGAGGAGCGCCCGCTGGCCGATTGCAAACGCTGGCTTGGTCCCGATGCCCGTGAGGCCGAGGTCGTCGCGAATCTCGTTGTGGTGGTCTCGGCGGAGATCGTCGAGCGTCGTCCATGTCTGGCCCGACCAGCCCACGTACTGGCGCTCGTCTTCGCAAATATCGCAGCGCGGCGGCGGCTCATCGCTAGGCGCGTGTTGAACTCCGCAGGTCGCGCAGATATAGCAATGATCGTCACGACTCAACGGAAGACTCGTGCCCTAACCGATAGGCCTTCCGGGGATTCCGGCATCCATTTCGAGCACGCCTGGGGCGCCATTGCTCGTTGGAAAGGCCGCAAAGTTCGAGATGAAGATAGCGGTGCGGTCGCCGCGCCCAGTCCCAAACGCGATATCGGAAGGAAAGCTCAACGGATCGCCCGCGGCGAGAACGTCAACATGACCGGTCGGGTCGACGCGGTCGATCTGGCCCTTGGAGTTGGCGGCCACGTAGAGGTTGTCTGCGTTGTCCATGCCCACACCGTCGGCGCCCCACAGGTTGCAGGCGGGACCGCTGAAAACGCTCGCTGTGCCCGCGCTCCCGTCAGGATTCGTCGGGATGCGGATGATCTCGCCGAAATCAGTGTTAGCGACCAGCATGTCGCCATGCTTGTTGAACGCGATTCCATTCGCGCCCAAAGGCCCGAACGATGGCACGGCTGGATGGACAAGGCCGCAAGGTCCGGCGGCTGTCGTCCCTTTTAGCAATGGGCTCCCGGACCACAACGTGAAGTCGCCGTTCTTGTCGAGGCGCCAGATCGCCCCGCCTCCCGAGTCCGAGACGTAGAGATTGCCGCGGTGATCAAATGCGAGCCCATTCCATAGACCAGGACCACCGGCCACCTGAGCTGCAGGGCCGCCTGCGGCCGGCACCTTCCAGATCCCACTGCCAACCACCGCCACGAAGACGTTGCCCTCCGGATCCAGCCGGACCCCGAGCGGGAATGACGGGAACGTGGCCACCGTAACCAGGGCCCCTCCCGGCGCAAATTTCACAACCTTGCTCGCAAACGGAAGGCTGAGATACGTCGTGCCCCTGTGATCGGTGGCAATGCTTTCCGGGACATTCGGCGGGGAAGTCGTGAGGACGCGCGTGACGGAAACAGTTCCAAGCGCGGTTGTGGAGAGGATGGCCAGCAGCACGCCCGCCAGCACCACGCCAAAGCGAAAAGGTCGACTCATTTCACTTTCACCCCCAGTGCTTCCGAACATACCGCGTTTCCGTCAGGGACGCGGGCAGGCTCTTGAACAGCCGCTGCCATGGGATCCGGGACCATGCGCTCATCTGCACGGCGTTGGCGTTCGGCGCCCTGCGCTACCGAGTCAGGTCTAGCCAATCAGAGCGGGGCGCAGCGGGCGTCCTGCCAGGCGCCGTTGCACTCGAGCAGCTTGCGCAGCAGGCCGCGCAGCTTCGTTACCTCGCCTTCCGTCAGATGGTCGCCGAAGGCCTGCTGGAGCGTGCCTCGGAAGATCCCGTCCGCTGCGGTCAGCACCTTGCGGCCCTTTTCGGTGAGCTGGACGCGGACGATGCGCCTGTTCTCGCGCGGCGTCTCGCGGACGATGAGACCGTCTTTCTCGAGGCGGTCTGCGATGCGGGTAGTGCCGCTGGGGCTGCCCACCAGCTGGGCGGCGATCTCGCTCATTTGGAGTGGGCGGGTGGCCGCGACCTGAAGGCGCATGAGCAGCTCGAATTCGGCCCACGAGAGGTCGGCGGTTGCCCGCAGCCGTTCCTCGATCTTGGCCTGGACGATGCGGGCGGTCTGGTGCAGGTTGATCCAGGTCGTGACCTGGTCCTGGTTCGCCACAGGCGATTTCACTTTCACGTCGCTCACGCTAGTTGGAATACCTTGAGGGCGCAAGCTTGTTCCTTATATAGTTGCTTTAGCAAATATTGTAGGGAGAAGAATCATTGGCGATGGCCGCTGTGGAGTTTGCTGAACCTGCGTCTGAAGCATCGCTCGAGGCGCTGGCGGAGAGGCTGCGGACGCGGAATTTCGAGGTCGTGATCGTCGACGATGGCGCGGCG
>VBGM01000021.1:0-367 GCA_005880855.1 Chloroflexota bacterium | reverse complement strand
AGTTCATGGACAACGAGAATTACGACTTCATCCGCCGGCGCACGCTGAAGATGGACCGCAACACACAGCGCGACGAGATGCGGAAGGCGGGGGCCGCGCCGGACATCATGGTCAACAGCGCTCACGCGGTGACCCAGGCCGGGCAGATCGTGATGACCTCGGCGACTGGGAGCCAGATCGGGCCGATCGCGTCGGGGGCGGGCAAGCTGATCCTGGTCATCGGGAGCCAGAAGGTGGTGCCGGACCTCGACACGGCGTTTCGCCGCATCGAGGACTACGTCATTCCTTATGAAGAAGATCGGCTACATGTCGCGCATGGCGTCGCCAAGATGAATCGCACGCTGATCCTCGAGGGTGACCACACGCC
>VBGM01000122.1:416-11908 GCA_005880855.1 Chloroflexota bacterium | reverse complement strand
TCACGTGGGTTCGAACCTCTTCGACTTTGTGCTCGTCAACTCGAATCACTCCCACACGCCGACGGGCGGCCAGTCCCAGGTCATCTTCAAATCCGATGATGCGATCAAGCATCCGGAGGTCCGATTCATCCCCGCCGACGTCGTCAATGTGCGCATCCCCTCGCACCACGACCCTGACAAGCTGGCTCGCGCGATCATGCGCAAGGTCTGGCAGGCTTAAGGGAGCGGCGGCGGCGCCCCCATCAGGCGATCGAACGCCGAGTCGAGCAGGCGTTTGGCCTGGTACAGGTTGACCGCCCAGCCGACTCCGAACACCCGATCGCTGAACAAGCTGTCCGATTCGGGGTTCCAGTAGGCCGAACGTATACGTTCCCATGTTGGTGGCCGAAAGTCATAAGGAACCACGCCCCAGACGCGACCGTGCCAGGTACGTTCCTCCTCGGGTTTGGACAGCTCGGTCGCGACCGCGGCCACGACCAGTCCGACGACGGCAACCCGGATCAAGCGGCGCATCCCACGTAAAGTACGCATACTTCGAATTGAAGAGTATTCCAACGATAACCATTCACGTCTTAGCACCGTTCTGGCAGGCGGGGTAGATGGCCACAAGGCTCCAATCCACGACCCGCTGGCTGCGATGGCTCACACCGGGTCTCGAGATCAAGCGGTGGCTGTTGCTGTTGATGCTGGCCGAGCTCGTCCTGGTGCTCGGGCTTGCATACATCCTCAAGGCCTTCTATGAGACCGCTACCCTCCCCGGCCAGTTCTACTACATCACGCTGCAGTTCCTCCCACACTGGCTGCGCGCGATCATCTTCGGCACTCTTGGGGTCGGCCTCCTCATCTATAGCTATGTGAAGCTGACGCAGTCGGTCCTGGGGCCGTTCCTTCCGGGTAACTCGACCGCCAGCGTCGTCGATGTGATCCACGCATTTCGCTTGAAGGGACGCGGGCCACGCATCGTCGCCATCGGTGGCGGTACCGGGCTCAGCTCTCTGCTTCGCGGCCTCAAGACCTATACATCAAACCTTTCGGTGATCGTCACGGTGGCCGACGACGGGGGTTCCTCGGGGCGCCTGCGTGACGAGTACCGAATCCTCCCGCCCGGCGACTTTCGCCAGTGCCTCATCGCCCTCGCGGACGCCGAGCCCCTCATGAAGCAGCTCTTCGACCATCGCTTCAAGGAGGGATCGCTCGACGGCCACTCGTTCGGGAACCTTTTCATCATGGCCATGGCCGATGTCACCGGAAACTTCGAGCACGCCCTTCGCGAGTCGGGCAAGGTGCTCGCGGTCAAAGGCACGATCGTGCCGTCGACGCTCCAGGACGTGACGCTCGTGGCGTCCATCAACGGACACTCTGTCGAAGGCGAGTCGAACATCCCCAAGCAGAACGCGCCGATCAGCCAGGTGTTCTTGAAGCCTGATGGGGCCCAGGTGAACCCCGAGGCGGCTCAAGCGATCCTCAACGCCGAGCTGGTCGTCATCGGACCCGGGTCCCTCTACACATCGATCCTGCCGAATCTTCTTGTGGAAGGCATGGTGGAGGCGATCAAGGCATCACCCGCGCTCAAGGTGCTCGTGTGCAACCTCGCATCACAGAAGGGCGAGACCGAGGGATACAACGTCGAGGACTATCTGCGGGTCATTCGCGATCACGTGGGTTCGAACCTTTTCGACTTCGTGCTCGTCAACTCGAATCACTCCCACACGCCGACCGGCGGTCAATCCCAGGTCATCTTCAAATCCGATGACGCGATCAAGAATCCAGAAGTCCGATTCATCCCCGCCGACGTCGTCAACGTGCGCATCCCCTCGCACCACGACCCCGACAAGCTGGCCCGCGCGATCATGCGCAAGATCTGGCAGGCCTAGGGGAACGGCCGCTCCTCAGGTTTCTGCGCTCGCCATCGACTGACGGCCTCGACGATGATCGCTGCCGCGGCGACATAGAGAAATCCGTCCAGCGCGTCGACGACATAGTGCTCGCCGAGATACACGATGCTGAGGGCGACATGCTGAGGGCGACGGCCAGGGTCCAGCCGATCAGCGCGATCGACAGCCGTCGGTATCTGCGCCATGCGTAGAGGGCGGCCAGCGCGGGAAACGCGGCATGCAATGATGGAAAGGCCGCGAACTGGTTGGGGTTGAGGTGCGTGTATAGCGGCGACACCCAGTAGTTCGGACCCCACAGCTTGTCGACGGTCTCGTTGAGGATCTTGTGCACCACCTCCTCTCCCCCGCCGCTGCTCACGCGAAATTGGTACCACGGCGGCGCCGACGGCCAGAACAGGTAGGTGATGAACGCCAGCATTGCCATCAACAGAAGTGCGGCGATGAAGCGCCGATAGTGGTCGCGGCTTCGAACCCAGAAGACGAACCCCACGATGATCGGCAGTGGGAAGTGCATGAAGTAGAAGAACATCGCGATGAGGTCCTGCGGGCTTACGGTGTCAGACCGATAGAACGCGTTCTGCAGAGTGACCGTTGGCAGCGTCCCGGCAAACACAGCGCGCTCCAGTCCCGAAAGATCGTGGGGTGCGAACCCCGTCTTCGCCGCGAAGCCGCGCATCGCTTCGTAAGCGAAGAACAGCAGCAGGAAGGGGGCCCAGTCGACGATGAATGAACGGCCACGCCCGAGAGCGACGGCGATCACGAGCAACGCGAGCACCACCCACTGCGGCTCGATCGATATGCCGCGCCACAGCATCACGCCGAAGATCAGCGCCAGGTAGATGACGCTGCCGACCAAAATAATTCGCGGGCGGCGGGGCGGCACCCGCTCCGCCTCAGCCGGTGCGGACAACCGCGACCGCTGCGATCTCGACCGTCACCGAGAACGGCAACGCATTGGTGCCGAGAGCGACCCGAGTGTGCTTGCCGGCGTCGCCAAGCACCTCCGCGAGGAGGTCCGATGCGGCGTTGATCACCTTCGGCTGATCGCCGAAGTCGTCAGTCGACAGCACAAATCCCGTCAGCTGCACGACCACCTCGACCTTATCCAGCCCCGCCGCAGACTCCATCTGGGCCAACAGGCTGAGTGCGCACGCACGGGCCGCATCCTGCGCCTGCTCCGTGCTCACCTGGTCCGGGCAGCGGCCGGTCAGGCGCTTGCCATCGCGGGACGAGACCTGTCCGGCGATGTACAGCAATGACCTTCGTTCTCCAATCGGCACCAATCGCGTCGGGATGTAGGACGCCAGCGGGGCCGGCGGGGTGGGCAGCTCGAGGCCCAGCTCGCGAAGTCGCGCATGTGGCGATGTCACTGATTGGCGAGTCTACCTACGGCTGCCCCGGAAATGCGACACCGCGGCGAGCGCGAGGATCAGCAGCGCCGCGACGCCAAGCGCGATGTATGGGGTTTGTGACGACGACAGCGGTCGCAGGAAATCGAAAAGTCCGTTCTGGTCGTTGCGGCCGATTCGAACGCCGCTTGTGGCAGGCGTTGCGTTGGCCGGGCCTCGTGGGGACCCGCCAGTGTCGTGGTACGCCCACAAGGCGGGGGTGTGATCCGATGCACGGAAGCTGGCTACATAGAGGATCGGCGCTTCGTCATTCGAGACAGCCAGCGCCGTGATCGAAGGGATCGGCGGCACCAACCACGTGAAGTTCTTGCCTGTGTCACGTGTCAGCCACAGGCCGCCCGTTCGCGACCCACCGCCGTCACTTGCGACATAGAAACGGTCGGAGTGATCGGTGACGAAAGCAATCTGCGTGTAGTCGATGGAGGGAAGCAGGTCGCCGCCACTCAGCGGCGAGAAGGTGGCTCCGTTGTCCCTGGACAGAAACAGGCCCGAGTTCGTGCCGGCGACGAGCGGCCTCACGTTTCCGGTAGACGGCAGCGGTCCGGCCGCGAGGCGCGAGATAACCGTCCCACTGATGGGGGCAGGGATCGAGCTCCAGGTGGCGCCTCCGTCGGTGCTCTCGTAAAGGGGCGGACCGGCAGCGTTGGTCGAAGTGTCGCTGCCGGCCACCAGCCGCACCGGAGCGTGAATCGCCGCCACCGCAAGGGCGTCGATGCTCGTGTTCGGCAATCCAGATTGTTTCCACGAGCTCCCCTCGATGCTGACGTAGACGCCGTTGTCGGTGCCCGCGACGACGAGCGCCAACGCGAATCCGAAGACTCGCACGTCACGCCCGTCGAGACCACTGACCGCACTCCACTTTGCTCCCGCGTCGGTGCTGATGAGTGCTCCGCCTCCGCGCGTGCCTGCCAGGACCATCCCTGCCGTATTCGGGCTGAAGACGATGGTCGTCAGCGCCGCACGACCGGTATGAACGGTGGTCCAAGTCGAGCCGCCGTCCGTTGTGCGCAGCAACGAGCCCTGCGAGCTTCCCGCGATGACCAGGTGATTGTCAGCGGGATCGACCGCAAGCGCGAACACCGGTGACCGGCCTTGCTGAGGCAGCTGGGTCAGGCCCACCCACGTCGAGTCGGGGAGCGTCTCGGCGATGGCGCCGGCGCTGACGATGAAAGCCCCTATCAACGCCACCAGCGTCGCGGCAAGACGTCGGCTGGAAAGCGACACGAGCCTGCCGATTATCACCCAAGGCTGGCCTCCCCATCCCAGGGGGAGGTCCGACCGCGCCCGTAGGGCGCCTTCGGGGAGGGGGCGCGCAGGGCAGGAATCACGCCCCGATCCCTACAATCCATGCGTGCTGGCTCGCGCCGGGGCCTGGCTTGACCGGGCCGCATTCAACCCGGCTTCGCTTCCGGATGACCTCATCGTCGGGATCGCGCTGATACCGCCCGTTGCAGCCGGTCTCATCATCTTCAAGCTCCCAGCCGTCGAGATGCTGGGAGCCGCGCTCGCGTTCGGCATCGGCGGGCAGGTGCTCGTGCACCTGCTGTGGCGGCGGCAGATCGCCCGACCGCAGGCGAGCCCCCTCATCGCTGCTGTGTTCGGAACTGCGCTGGTAGGAGCTGGGGCCCCAATCGCGATCACGATCGCCATCTCCGCGCTGGCCGTGATCCTCGAAATCGTCCGTGCTCGCTATGTCCCGGCCATACGCGCTCAGGTCGGCGTGCTGGCCTATGCGGCCGTGGCCCTGGTGACACGCGGAGGTCCATTCGCCTATGTGAACCCGGTCACAGGCCACCCTTTCGCCGATCCGATCGGGATCTGGTACCACTACTTCGGGCCGCAAGCCGGCCCCATCGACGCCGTGCGCCTTTATGTAGGCAACGTGCCTGGACCCGTTTTCGCGACGTCATTTCTCGCCATCGCGATCGCGATCGCGTGGTTAGCCTATGCGCGTCGCCTGAGCCTGGTCGTGCTCGCGGCATTCTTGTTTGGAGCACTGGTGCCGATCTACCTGTTTCATTGGGATCCGGTGTTTCAGCTCGACAGCGGGCCGACGTGGTTTGTAGCCGGTTTGCTGCTGGCGGACCGGCGGCTGCTTCCGGGCTCGTGGGCGGTGCGGCCCGTGATCGGTCTTGTCGGAGGCGTCCTTGCCCTTGGGCTCAGAGCGCGGGGCTACGGGATCGAGGCTGCGTTCTTCACAGTGGCGGGAATCCAGGCCGCCATGGCAGTGGTCTCCGTGATCATGTGGAGCGCCGCGCTGATGCGTGAGCGATGGCAGAGGAATCGCCGGCTCAAGCAGCGCGAGGCACAGCTCCGTGTGGTCAAAGACGGAAGCATTTCCCAGGCCGGCTAGGCCCGGGCCACCTTCGCGGTCGCGGCGGCCAGACCCAAAGCCGCAGCGATCTCCTGAGCCCGAACGCTCACCTGTTTCATCGTTGGCAGGCCCAGTTTGCGAAAAGGTGAGACCGTCACCACGAGGGTCGTTCTTGCCACCTGATGAGTCCACGTCGCAACCACCCGGCCGTCCTCCAGCACGACCGGCGAGATCCACCCCGCGATGCGGCTGACGCGCCATCGGTACCGCGCATCGAAGAGGTGGTCGCGGCTGGAGTGGCCCATCAGGTAAGGGTCGAAGCCTGGCAGCAGCTGCACCCCTGAAACGGGTGCCATCGAGGTGATCGTGTCGAGGTCCGCCGCGAGGATGTCCGCGCGCTGCCCTTCGACGCTGACCGCCGCCAGCTCTTCCTTCATTCCGACCCACGCGGCCGTGCCGATCCCGGGCCAGTTGCCCCACCAGCGCGCGAAATCGGTCTTGGTCGCGGGCCCGTAGGCGCGCAGGTATCGGCGACCCATCTCCACGAGCGCAGCCTCAGGGTCGAGTTCGCGCCAGCGGCCCAGCCATTGCCGCGGCTGCACGAAGGTCACGCTTTGACCACGGCTGGGGCCAAAGCACAGCATGCCTTTCCGAGCGACCGGCTTGAGCATGCCGCCCCAACCCGACTGCAGAGCGATCTGGATCCGTTCTGAGCGGCCCTTGCCCACCTTCGCGATCAGCTCTTCGCGCGTGAGCGCCTGCCCGTCCAGTGCGTCGCCGATGGCCTGGATGACATCCGTGAATTCGCCCTGCGTCAGCTGTGTGTACTTCAACCAGGCGGCCGGGCTTCGGACCAGGTGGCTGCTCATCGCCGCAGTGAATAGGGGTAGGTCGTCCGCGGGCACCAGGTGGAGGGTCCCGCGCATGAGCCACGTCTTGACGAGGTTCTTGTCTTTCCACAGCGCCTTGCGGACGTCGTCGACTGTGCAATCGGCTCGCACTGCCACTTGCAGCTCCGCGGCCGACATGACCTGGGCCTGAGCACCGGCGATGTCTCCAGCGACTCGCGCGAGATCTTTCTTCGGTGCTCGATGAGCGAGGTGTTGGCGTGTCAGCCGGAACGCGTGCACCTGTGCCCAGGTGAGCTCGGCCGCGGCCGCGTGCGTGCCCTTCAATCCACCGAAATGATGGGACTTTCGGGCGCTAGGCCGAGGCTACCTGGATGGCTGACACGCGGGTCCAGTGCTGGCCACCGTCGCTCGTAGCCCAGATGGTGTTTTGAATGTCGAGCGCCCAGCCGTCGCTGGCGCTGCAGAAGCGAATCGCGATGAACTGTACGTCCGCCGGACCGGCCTGCGCCCACGTCACGCCGCCGTCAAGGCTGACCATGACGCCTCTACCCGGGTTGAGCAGGGCAGTGCCCGCCGCCAGCGACACCAGGCCGGCGGCTCCGCTCAACCCGGATTTGGGCCCGCCCGGCGCTGGGATTGAACGCTGTGACCAAGACGCACCGGCGTCTTCCGAAACGTAGAGCGCATCGTTCTTGGCCCCATCCGTGCACAGAAGCCACAGCTCGTGCCCATCGCTGGTGGCAATCTGTTCCTGCGAGACCCCAGGTGTACATGCGGATTTGATGACCCGCCAGGTCGCTCCCGCGTCGAGAGTGATCACGAGGTCCGATGTCGATGCGATCAGCAGACCACTGGGGCCGAACGGCACGGCCTCGACTGGTGAAAGGCCCGCCGGTAGTTGATGCTGCGCGGACCAGGTGCGGCCGCCGTCGATGCTCGAACGCACCTCATACGGGCACGATTGGCCCTTGGCGCACGGATAGGTCGCCGCCCACGCAACGCTGCTCCGGCCGGTGATGAAGGTCACGAAAACGGCCGAGATGTTGAATGGTGCCCAAGTGCGCCCGCCGTCATGAGTTACGAAGGCGCCGGCCCCGCCGTAAACGAAGCCGTCCAAGTCGTTCACGAAGTGGACTTTGCGCGGTGCATCGCCGTTGGCCGGGCTGTATTGGCCGCCGACCGGGACCGGCTTCGACCAGGATCCGCCTCCATTCTTCGTGGCCACGACTGAGTAGTGGCAGAGGCCCGTCAGGGGCTCGAAACAGTTGGTTAGCAAGACCCAGCCGGTCGACAGATCAACCAGGTCCACATCCAGCACCGCCAAACCAGGGATGCGGGCCGGCTTAAAGTTTGGCGGGACCGTTGGCGTCGCTACGCGGCCGGATGAGGCCCCAGGGTACGGTCCTTCGTGGAAGACGCCTCGCCCCCGGACATAGGCGAAGGTGGCAACGATCAGCGCCGCGATGAGGATGGCGGCGATGCCGGCCACGAGCTGCAGACGGCCGCCCAGTGGCTCATCCTTCCTCACGAGCGCCCGCTTCATCAGGGTTTCCCGCGAGCCCCGGATCTCGCGCAGGCCGCCTTGCTGGCGCTCGAACAGCGAGCGCAGTTCTTTGCGCAGCTCGTCCATCACAGGTCCTCCTCGGCGAGATCTGGCCGCAGCCGGTGGCAGGCGCGGTAGATCCGGCCTTTCGCCGCCGCGGCGGAGATCCCGAGCGCAACGCCCACCTCGTCGACAGGCAGGTCCAGGTAGAAGTAGAGAAACAGGGCTTGGCGGTCGGTGTCGGGCAGGCGCGCGAGAGCCCGGGCGAGGTCGATCCTCTCGATTCCTGGTTCTACGTCACGGTCGAAACGGAAGGTGTCCGAGGTGCGCACGAAACGGAACCAGCGCGTCCGGCGGGTGTTGCGGCACTGGTTGACGACGATGGCCAGGAACCACGGCCGGACCGGCATCCCGGCCCGAAGCTGGCCCAGCTTGCGCCAGGCCCGGGTGACGGCCTCCTGGACGGCATCCTCGGCCTCCGTCCGGTCGCCGAGCATCGAGTAAGCGAGCCGGATCCCAGGCTCCACGAGAGGGCCGACCAGTGCCTCGAACGCGACTTCGTCGCCGGCCACCGCACGCTCGTGCAGGGACCTGCCGGCCTCCGCATTCACGACATGGACCACACGTTTCAAGACACAGCAAGCGACGGTTTGGTTACGCGGCCGCCCGTCAGTCGAACAGCTTCCGGCCTCGAGTGACGAACTGGTCGCGCCTGGGACCAGTGCCGACGAGGTCGACAGGCGCCCCGATAAGCTCTCCAATCCGATCCACGTAGTCGCGGCACGCCTGGGGTAGGTCGTCCCAGAAGGCCGCGCCCCCGATCGCCTGCTGCCAGCCGGGCATCTCCTCGTACACCGGCTCGCAGTGCTTGTAGTGGGAGATGTTCGCCAGAGGGTGATCGAAGCGCTGGCCGCGGAAGTTGTAGCCCGTGCAGATCTTCAACATCGGCTGGTCGTCGAGGATGTCCAGCCGCATGAGGGAAGCGCACCCAACCCCGTTCAACTTGACGGCGTATCGCGCGACGGCCGCGTCGAACCAGCCGATGCGGCGTGGCCTTCCGGTCACGGTGCCGAACTCGTGGCCGCGCTCGCGGATCTGGTCGCCGATCTCGTCCAGCAGCTCGGATGGGAAGGGCCCGTAGCCGACCCTCGATGTGTACGCCTTGAAGACGCCGATGGTCAGGTCGACCCGCGTCGGCGGAATGCCGCTGCCGGTGAGGGCGCCGCCGGCGGTCGGGTTGGAGCTGGTGACGTAGGGATAGGTGCCGAAGTCCAGGTCGAGCATCGTGGCCTGGGCGCCCTCGAGCAGGATGTTGGATCCGGAGTCGAGCGCGTCGTGGATGAGGGGGAAGGTGTCCTTGATGAAGGGGTCGAGGTCTCTCGCGTAGCCCATGTACTCGGCCAGCATGTTTTCGATGTCGTAAGGCTCCCGGTCGTAGAGCTTGGTCAGGATCGGGTTCTTGACCTGGCCGACGACGAAGGCGAGCTTCTTGCGCATGAAGGCCTCTTTCTGGAGGTCGCCGACGCGGAAGCCGATGCGCCGGATCTTGTCGGAGTAGGCCGGGCCGATGCCACGCCAGGTGGTGCCCAGGCGGTCGTCGCCGCGGGATTCTTCCTCGAGCTGATCGAACAGCGGGTGGTAGCGCATGACCATGTGCGCGCGCTCGCTGACGACGAGCTTCTTCGGCTCGATCCCTCGCTCGCGCAGCTGCGAGATCTCGCGCAACAGCACAATGGGGTCGACTACGACCCCGTTGCCGATGACGCAGGTGCAGTGCTCGTAGAGGATGCCGGAAGGCATGAGCTGGAACTTGAATTCGCCATGCTGGGTGACCACGGTGTGGCCGGCATTGTTGCCGCCCTGAGTGCGAATGACCATCTGCGCCTTCGAGGCGAGGTAGTCGATCACCTTGCCCTTGCCCTCGTCCCCCCACTGGCCGCCGACCAGGATGATGACCACTACTCGGTGCCGGGCTCGGGCCGCCTCGTCTCCAGGTTGTAGAAGCGCGTGTGGTCGCGGCGGAACTTGAGCTCGATCATGCCGGTCGGGCCGTTGCGGTGCTTGGCCACGATCACCTCGGCGATGCCGGGTCGCTCGTCAGATTTGTAGTACTCTGGCCTATAAAGAAACATTACAAGATCACTGTCTTGTTCAATAGCACCGCTTTCTCTCAGGTCGCTGAGGATCGGACGCTTGTCGGGCCGCTGTTCTGGCGCACGACTCAGCTGAGAGATCGCGATCACCGGCACACGCAGCTCGCGGGCCAGGCCCTTGAGCGCACGAGAGATCGATGACACTTCCTGGACTCTGTTGTCATCGCCACGCGAGCGCCCGTGCATCAGCTGGAGATAGTCGACCACGATCATGTCGATGTTGTGACGCATCTTGGCCTGACGCGCTTTGAGCTGCAAAGTCAGCTCGTCCATCGCCGGCGTGTCGTCGATGTAGATCGAAGCTTCACCCAGCGGCCCCAGCGCGTTTGAAATCCGATCGAACTCGGTCTCACTCAGCTGTCCTCGGTGCAGGCGCTGCGCATCAATTTGTGCCTGCTCAGTGAGCAAGCGCTCCGTGAGTTGTTCCTTGGACATCTCGAGGCTGAAGATCGCGATTGCCTTCTTGTGCTCGAGCGCGGAGAAAAGCGCGATGTTCAAAGCCAACGATGTGTTGTGCACGAGGATGTCCTGGGCGATGAAGTTGTTCGTGTCCGGCACCGTGAGGTCATACACCTGGTGCTCGCCCGTGGCTTCGATGGAAACGATCTCGTCCCAGTAGATATCGTCGCTCGCGACCTGACGAAGCGCGAAATCGTTGAGGACATCCGCGTATGCGGCAAGACGACCGGAAGGCAAGCCCCGCGATGTGTGCAGGTTGAATCCCCTGGCCTCAGAGTGCGGTTCACCAGCTCGTCGGGCGAGCTCCATCAGCGTCATGCCGCGGCGGTCTGCTGAAAACCGGACGTCCTGCCAGATTTCCTTGGAAAGATGACCGACGTTGCTCCGGCGATCGGGCAGCTCGCTCGTGAAACGCCGCGACTTCTCGCCAATCCAGCCGATCTGGGTCTGGTAACGCCGCACCGATTTCGGTTCAGTGATCTCTACTCGCCAGCAGCGGTCTTTCTTCTTCCATAGTTTCGCGACAATGCCAAACCGGACGAGCGCGTGATGCATGTCCTGAGCCAGGCCCTCCGACGCAACGGCAAACTCGATCCGCGGATAACCCCGCATTGAGTAGATAGTTCCGTCGCAACTCATGAGCGCCCTGATCAGCTCCGCAAGACGCGGACGGTTCCATTTCCAGGCGCAATCGGGAAATCGCTTTTCTTCTGCCTTCTTGCCCCAGAGTTGAAGTTCCTTCAGCCACGACTTCACCGGGTTCTTCTGCCCAAACGCCAGATCACGGTAAGCGTGGTAGGCGATGCCCCTGCGATTGACACGAACTCCTGGAAAATATGCAGACACCGACGAGCAGTAATCGGACACG
>VBGM01000122.1:0-401 GCA_005880855.1 Chloroflexota bacterium | reverse complement strand
GTTGGTGATGCTGGGAGTGGTGCGGGTTAGCGCCCCCTCCGCGATGTAGTAACCGACGAGTCTGATTAGCTCGAGCGGCCAGGACTCATCTTTTCCAAAACAATGGATCCAGCGAGGCACAGCGATGCGGTTGCCTGCGACAATGTCGTGCAACGGTCGCCAACCGGACACGGTCAGAAAGGGATGGTGACCTGTTACCTCGACTGACCGACCTGTTCGCGTTGTGACGCGAAAGCAAGGCTTGATGCCGCTGTCTATCCATGCGTGCACTTCTTGCGGCTCGATCGATCCGTCCCAGCCGAACCCAAGAACCGTTGGCATCCGCTGCCGAATTGCCTCTTCGATGGTCAAGCGTTCACCCGTAGCGGGATTGACAACGATACTATCATGTTTTATACACT
>VBGM01000248.1:1827-2419 GCA_005880855.1 Chloroflexota bacterium | reverse complement strand
CCTCTCGGTGCTGATGTTCACCGGCGCATCGCAGTTTGCGTTGGTCGGGGTGATCGGGGGCGGGGGGAGCGTGTGGGCGGGAGCGGCGACCGCGGCACTGCTGGGCACGCGCAACGCGCTCTATGGCGTGAGGCTGTCATCCCTGTTGGGCGTGCGTGGCATCCGGCGTGTGCTGGCGGCGCATTTCGTGATCGACGAGACCACGGCCATGGCGATCGCGCGCGACTCGCCCCCCGAATCGCGCTTCGCCTTCTGGGCCACAGGCATCGCCCTCTTCACGCTGTGGAACCTGGGCACGCTGGCCGGCGCGCTCGCCACCCATGCCATTCCCGATCCCAAGGCCCTGGGCCTGGATGCCGCCCCGCCGGCGGCTTTTCTCGCACTGCTGGCTCCGCGCCTCCGTGCGCGCGAGCCGATGGCCATCGCGCTTGGCGCGGCGGTGGTCGCGCTGGTCGTGCTCCCGTTCGTGCCGGCCGGAATCCCACTCCTGATCGCGGCCACGCTCGTAACCCTTCTCGGGGTGTTTCGGGGGACGTCGTACTGATGCTTTGGGCTGGGTTGCTGGTCGCGTGGGCAGCCTGCTACGGGCTGA
>VBGM01000248.1:0-1792 GCA_005880855.1 Chloroflexota bacterium | reverse complement strand
CCCGCATTCAGCGCACCGTCCCGCTGCTGCCGGTCGCATTGCTCTCGGCGCTCATCGCGATTCTCACGTTCTCGACCGGCCACCGGCTGGTCCTGGACGTGCGCGCGGCCGCGATCGCGGTCGCCGGCGTGGCGGTCCTGCTCAGGGCGCCGTTCCTGGTCGTGGTCGCGTCAGCCGCGGCGACCGCCGCCCTAGTCAGGCTGGTGTAGCCCGATCCTCGCCGATAGCGACAACCGTGCAGGAATGGTGCAATCCGTTGCCCCGGATACGACCATTCGTGCCCGAATGGCTCACTCGGTCGGCTGGTGCTCGAGCACTCGCTTCACGTGGGTGAGCTTGCGCAGGTTCGTGACGACGTAGATGCGCGTGATCAGCTGGTCCTTCACGCTCAAGGCCAGGACGGCCACGACCGCCCCATCGAAGAACGCGACGACACTCGGCTCTCCGTTGATCACCTGACCTACCAGGGTGTTACCTGACGCGGCGCCGAAGAACGTCATCACCCGTTCGGACACGATCTCGCGACCAACGTTGGGCTGGCTGACCCTGGGCAGCGTCACGCCTCGGACGATGCGGTCGAGGCCGCCCCCAGGACCAATATCCGCCCAACCCATCACCGAGGGATCCAGCAGGGGGAGCAACGCCTTGATGTCGCCGCCTGCGCAGGCCGCGATGAACGCATCGACCACACGCCGCTGCTCTATCGGGTCGATGGCAAAACGGGCTGAGTCGGCTTCGGCGTCGACGCGCTTGCGCGCGCGACGGGCGAGCTGGCGGCAGGCTGCGACCGTCCGGCCGACCATCGAAGCCACCTTCTCGAACGGAATGTCGAACACGTCATGGAGCACGAAGACGACGCGCTCGGCCGGCGACATGCGCTCGAGGACGACGAGCAGCGCGAATCGCACGCTCTCGTCCATCGTCACCACATCGGCAGGGTCCGTCTCTGCGTCCTCCGGGGAGAGCAGGGGCTCCGGGAACCAGGGACCGATATAGGCTTCGCGCTTCACTCGCGCTGATCGGAGCTGGTCGAGGCAAAGCCGGCTTGTGACCACGACCAGCCAGGCGCGAACGTCCTCGATGGGATCGAGGTCCGTCCGCAGGAGCCTGGAGAAGGCCTCCTGGACCACATCTTCGGCGTCGGTGTAGCTGCCGAGCAGCCGGTACGCGACGTCAAGCAGGAAGCGATGGTGGTTCGTCCATGCATCCCCGAATCGCTCGTTGCTCTCGATCACTGAGATCCCCACATAAAGAAGGACGGGGCTGGGGTCCGAAAAGTGACATCGGGCCCCGAAAGTCACTTTCCTGCCTCGGTCCTCGTCCTAGATGCATGAACAACAGAACCAAGTCGACTCAACCCAACCTCAATCTCGCCCTCATCGTCATCGCGCTTGCGCAGCTGATGGTGGTGCTCGACGTGGCGATCGTCAACGTCGCACTGCCGTCCATCCAGCACGAGCTCGGTTTCGCCGCGACCGACCTGGAGTGGGTCGTCAACGCGTATGCGATCACCTTCGGAGGCCTGCTCCTCCTTGGTGGCCGCCTTGGCGACCTCTTCGGCCGGCGCCGCATGTTCATCATCGGCGCGCTCCTGTTCACCGCGGGCTCGCTCGCCGGCGGGCTGGCTGGCTCGGCTGCCTCTCTGATCGTGGCGAGAGCCGCGCAGGGAGTGGGCGCGGCGATCCTCGCCCCCACGGCACTATCTCTTCTCGCCGGGACGTTCGCTCAGGGAGCTGAGCGCAACCGCGCCCTTGGCGTTTACTCGGCCGTGTCCGCCGGCGGCGGCGCGATC
>VBGM01000121.1 GCA_005880855.1 Chloroflexota bacterium | reverse complement strand
CTGATGGGCTTCTTCCTGCCGACGTCCGTCGGCCTGCTCCTGTTTCCCGACGGCCGCCTGCCCTCGGCGCGATGGCGCCTTGCCATCTACGCGTCAGCGGCCGGGCTCGCCCTCCAGGTCATCGGGCTTCTGATCGGCGACGGCACGGCTGCCGGCTTTGCGCTGGAAACTGCGGGGATTGCCGCCACTGTCGCCGCGGCTCTGGCCGCGGTTGCATCGCTCCTGTTCAGGTGGCGGAAGGCGTCGAACGACGCTCGCCAGCAGTTGAAGTGGGTTGGAGTAGCCGGGGTGGTTGTCGTCGTCCAGCTGGTCGTCGAGCTCATCGCCATTTCGCTTCGGCAAGCCTCACTGGATGACACGTTCCCCTATTTCAGCCTTGCTTACGCATCCGTCCCCGTGGCAGTCGGGATCGCGATTCTCCGCTACCGCCTCTACGACATCGATTTCATCATCAACCGCGCGATCGTCTATGTCTCGCTGACCGCCGTCCTGGCAGGCCTTTACGCCGGCTCGGTGGCACTGATGCAGCGTGCGTTCACAGCTGTGACGGGCCAGCGCTCCGACGCCGCGATCGTGATCAGCGCGTTCCTGCTGGCGACCTTCTTCACGCCTGTGCGCAACCAGCTCCAGGCTCTCGTCGACAGCCGATTCAAGGATTCCCGCGACCTCGAGCGCCTGATGGCGGCCCTGGAGCGCGACGTCGCGTCGTTCATCGGTGTCGTGAATCCACATCGTCTGGTCGAGAGGCTTCTGGGTGATGCGCGAGAAGGGGCGCGCGCCCCAGGCGGAGCCGTATACCTGGACGGCGCGCGTGCAGACCTACCGGCGCTCACCCAGGGGAGCTGGGATGAGTCGACTGCGGTGTCGGTGCCCTTGCGCGTTGGAGAGCGGAACGTTGGTCGCCTCGAGCTGGGCCGGCGACACGATGGGGCGGCGTTTGCGCCGCGTGAGCTCGAGTGTTTGCAGAAAACAGCCGATGTCGTGGCCGCGGCGGTCTCGGTGTCGAACGAGTCTCACACTGTCGGGGCCGCGTCGTTGGGTCGCGTGTCCTAGTCCGAGGATCGCTCGGCCGCCCCCAGAGCTCCGCAGTGGCGCAGGCGCCGGATCACACCTATGAGGCTTACCTGGCGCGGATTGACATCCAAGCAACCGCCATTAGAACGACAAGCGCCAGAAACATGCCGACGGCAACCAGGAAACTCGCTGTAGATGCGACGGCGCCAACCGAGGAGCGTTCGTCATATCCCCGGTAACCCTCAGAACCGCCCTCATCAGGACCGTCAAATGAGACCTCATTTCACGCAACGCCGCTGCTCTCGTGCGTGGTCCGCGCGTCGAGCGGTACGACATTCGACCCCTTACTCCGGATGAAGCCTAGGTTTTTCAAGTTCGGTCGCCCGAACCTCTATTTAGTGCTTCTCGGCGAACACCACATTCGGCAGCTCGTAGACGCGGTCGCGTGTTGGAGTGCCAGGCGGAAGGTTCGGTTTGACCACCGACTCATACCAGTGATTGAAGTCCTCGCGCCTCTCCCACACCGATAGCAGCCGCCAGCCACCATCCATCGGACCGTCGGCCTGGAGCACGAAACCGGTTGCTCGCCGCAGCCGTGCCATCACGGGCTCCCATCGCGTGCCATCTTTTGCCGTGGCGCCGGCCATCTCCGTCAGGACCAGTACCGCCACCGTCCGCCTCCTTCTGCACGGCAACCAGCCGCGCCGCTGTAATGGCCTGAGGCTAGGAGCGGCCGCGGTTCACTACATCGTGGGAACCACTCAGCCGGGTACTCAAATTCGGCCGTCCGCCCACAGTCCACGCTGCTACCTGGGCACGCGAATCCAGTCCCAGCTTGTCGAGGATGTTCTTGATGTGGTTCTCGGCGGTGCGCTCGCTGAGGTGCAGGCGCTCAGCGATACCCCGGTTGGTCAGGCCCTCAGCCACGAGGCCTGCGACCTCAAGCTCTCGCGCTGACAGGGGCGTTGCCCGGCCACTGGGATGGTCCAGTTCCTGCAGGTCGGCAGTCGCCCAACCGTCGAGGAGTCGCATGCCCAAGCGTCGCGCGGTGGCCACCGACTGCTCCAGCAACGCCCTGGCGGCAGCGCGGTCCTTGGGCCGACCGCGCCGGCGGAGGTGTCGCGACAGCTCCCAGCGGGCGATTGCCTCATACGGAGGTGAGCCAATGGCCGCGGCGGCCGCGATCGCCAGCCGAAGTAAGGATTCCGCCTCGTCCCAACGCTCCAGAAGTGAAGCCAGTCGACCCGCGTTCAACGCGACTGGTCCGTCGTACCCGCCCACGGGAATGACCAACGCGTGCTGGTCTGTGAACGGCAATAGCGCTTCGAAGATTGCAGGCGCCGCCTCGCGATCACCCACCCCAGCTGCCACCCTCGCCATGGCGTGAAGGGAGATCAGCCAGATCGCGTCCCTGGGTACCGAACTAACTTGCACCCCACTCATGCGCCAGAGCTCGCGTGCCTCGTCGACTCGCCCGATGTCTACAAGCACGTTCGCCGCCCAGAGGCGGTCTGAGGCTGCGGCCGACGCAGCCGAGACTCGGATGACTTCTTCCACCTCCGATCCTCCAGTTCGCACCCCGATGTGCGCGCGGACGATCATCGCCAGGAGAGCAGCGTCCCCGTGCCCACCGCGGCGCCCAATCTCGAGCGCACGGCTGACGCTCTCCAGCGCCTGCTGGTAACGGCCGTCCATCGCGGCCACCGATGCCTGTGCCATCGCCAATCGCCAGAGTCCGAGGGGCTCCCGCGCCTCCTCTGCCGCAATGCGCAGCGCTTCCAGCTCGCGGTCGACGTCAGCGCGCCGGCCCAGCTGCCAGAATGCGCCGAGGCGCCAGCTCCGCACCCAGACCGCCACCGCCGGATCGCCCGTCTCCTCCGCAAGGCGGAGAGCCTCGTCTCCCAGCGCAAGGCGGGCGGCGAGCCAGACCGGACCAGCCAGCTCCATTTCCTTGGCCTGCAGTGCGAGGAAGCGGGCCTCGAGGTCTCCTGTTCGGCGCGCCGCCTCCATGGCCCTGTCCGCCAGCCCGGGCGGGGCCAGGCCAACGCCAATCTGGTGGCCGGTTGCGCTCATCTGACCCAGCAGGCGCGCTTCGAGTACCGGGTCTGCGCCGGCCAGGGTGTTCAGCGCCTCCTCGCAAAGCTTGAATAGCGGGATTGAGATGGCACGGTCCCCGATGCCGCGCACAACCAGTGCGGCCTCAGCAAGCAGGTATGCGTTACCCGACGTACGGGCAGCGGTGGCCACCTCTTGGCTGGCCAGCCAGGATGCCGTCACGGCTCCCGCGCGGAAGAGACAGCGCGCGCGGCTGAGCTGGATCCGGCCGTGGGAAAGTACATCCTGTGCCGCGGCGGCCAGCGTCGCCGCCTGGGCGTATTCCTCCGCAGCCTGCTCATACGCAAGCTGCCTCTCCGCCGCCTGACCTGCGCGAATGGTGACGTCCAGCGCCTGTCGCTGGTCGCCCAGCGGCAGAGCATTCCGGAGATGATGCGCCCAACCGTATATGAGAGCTTCGGGCTTGCCGTCGCTAAGAGTCTCGATGGCGGCTGCCACTCTCATGTGCCGGTTGGCCCGCTCGGTCGCCGGAAGGTCCTCGTAGAGCACCTCCCGCAGCAGCCCATGAGCAAAGCGGTAGGTCACCAGGTCCAACTGCTGAACCAGGCCGAGTGATATCGCCTCATCGAGGCTGTCAAGGAGCTTTCCCAACTCCAAACCGGTGATGGCCGAAAGCAGATTTATGTCGAACTCGCGCCCGACCACAGCCGCGATGCGGAGTACATCGAGTGCAGCCTCGCTTGCGCCCGCGAACCGCTTGCGCGTGATGTCGACCAGGCTCATCGTCAGCCGACCACGCAATGCATCGGCCTGCATCGACGCGGCCACCTCGACCAAGTAGAGCGGATTGCCGTCGGAGTGCTCACGCACCCGTCGGACCAGATTCGCGTCGCAGTCGGGGCCGACCAGCTGCAGCAGGAGCGACTCTGTGTCCGCTGCATCCAATCCCTCGAGCGCCACACGGCTTACTGCCCGCTCGCGCAGCAGCGCAGGCAGGTACTCAGCGAGTGGGCCGCCCTCACCTCCGGATGGCGGGCGATACGTTCCCAGAAGCAAGACACGAGAGCCGGGGAGCTCGGATGTCATCACCTGAAGGAGCCGTAAAGAGCCGGCATCCGCCCAGTGCAAATCGTCGAGGACGATCAGCAACCCGTGCGGCTCTGCCGCTCTGCGCAGGGCCGCGCCGACAGCTTCGAAAAAGCGGAAGCGCGCGGTGTCGGACTCGCCGAAGGCGGGTACTTCCGCCTGCCGGCCTGCGTCGCCGAGCCTGCGCAGGGCCTGCGTCCAGGGCCAGAAAGGAGGCGCCCCCGCTGCTTCGATGGCCGGGCCCCAGACAGCGGGCATCTCCATCCATGCCGCGGCTTTGGCCAGCTCCTCGGCCAGGCTCGTCTTGCCGATGCCGGCCTCTCCGCTGACCAGGACAGCGCCGCCCTTGCCTGCGCGCGCCCTCACGAGGGCGTCCTTCAGCCGTGCCAGCTCCCTTTGCCGCCCGACGAAGAATGGAACCATCGGCCACCGCAGCCTACCGCATGCCCTTCATCGCTCGGTTGCAAATTGAGTACCTCAATGAGTGGTTTCCCGCATGTCCTGCCCCCCATCGAGCCTCAGCGTGGTCGCCATCGCTTCGGCTCAGATTCAGGTGGAGAAGGTCATGGAAACGGCAGTCGCCGGCCATCGGGGCAGCGTGGTGGCCCTGGTCGGAAGCATCGTCAACCTGGTTACGCGACTACGAGCTCGACGGGTAATTGACAGGAGTCTCGCCCTGCTCATGTCTGCGGCGTTACTTACGCTTGGGGCTGCCGCCGTCCATTTCGCCGTCGCGCACGAGCACCTTGCCGAATACATGCCCTATGGCGTGTTCTTCATCGGTCTAGGAATCGTTCAGGTTGGACTGGCGGCCGCAATCGTGGTGGTGCCGTCTCGACGATTGTTTGCAATCGCAGCTGCGAGCACGGGCATGGTGATGGGCATCTGGCTTCTATCCCGCACCGTCGGCATGCCGATCGGGCCGATCCCCTGGAGCCCGGAGCCGGCCGGCTTCACCGACGTCGTCACGACTTTGCTGGAGGGGATCGCCGTGATCCAGTTTCTGCGCCTTTTCCGGCGGCCGGGGCGTCCGCGACATCGAAGTCGAATCCGCGTGGCGCTCACGATGGTCCCAGTAGTCCTTTTCGCCCCGGTCGCGACCTACCTGGGCGTGGGTGCTGCCTTGGCACCGATGCCCGCCGCATACAACGCAGCCCCGGCCATTCCAGGCCAAGCTTCGACTTCGGTGGTCGACCTGACCGCAAAGCCAGGATCGGAGCCAGTCAAGAAATTCACGCTTACAGCGGCCATCCGAAACATCGGTGGTCACGAAGCGTGGACTTTCAACGGGACCGTCCCAGGACCGGAGCTCCGCGTCAAGACGGGCGACCGGGTCATAGTGACGCTCGTCAACCATCTGCCCGGCGCGACCTCCATTCACTGGCACGGGATCATCGTTCCAAATGCCATGGACGGCGTCGCCGGCATCACCCAAGACGCCGTGAAGCCGGGCGGGACGTTCACTTACGAATTCGTCGCCAACGAGGCGGGCACCTACTGGTACCACTCGCACCAGGACACGAGCCACCAGATCGCCGACGGCCTGATTGGATCCATCGTGGTCGAGCCCAAAGACGAGCACGCTGCGATCGGACGCGACTACAGCCTCCTCGTACACACTCAGCCAGGCGGCGATGCGATCGCGGTCAACGGCGCCCCCAACCTTCGCCTGGATGCGACGCCCGGCGATACCGTTCGCCTCCGGATCATCAATGCGGTCGTCCCGGGCTTCGACGGCGCACCGCTGACGCCGGTGCTGGTCGGCGCTCCATACGTCGTCGGGGCGCTCGACGGACACGACCTCAATGCGCCGCAGCAACTGGGCCCGGAACGCCTACAACTTGGGATGGGCCAGCGCGCGGACCTGGTCTTCACGATGCCCGACAAGGGTGCGGTACGACTCGTCGGATTGAAGGGAAACGCCATGTTCCCCTGGAGCGCACCCCCGACCGCAAGCGTGACGATCGGCGATGGGCCAACTCCTGTTGTCAACGCCTCATCGCTGCCCACCTTCGAGCTGACGCGCTACGGCGTGCCTGCGGCGGACCCTGTCGCCGACGCCGGGCACTACGACGTGACCCGGGACATCGTTCTCGGCGGGGGGCCGACGTTCCGGAACGGCAGCTTCGACTTCAGCGACACGTTCGATGGGATGGCATCGCCATTCGTGCCCCCAATCCGCGTTCGCGAGGGGCAACTGGTTCGCCTCCACATTGTCAACAACAGCCCGAAGTTCCACCCGATCCACATCCACGGCCATGTCTTCTCGGTCCTGGCCAAGAACGGACACCGCCTGACTGGCGCTCCTGTCCACGTAGACACGGTGTTGGTCGCACCGGGCGAGACGTGGGATGTCGCCTTCAAAGCCGACAACCCTGGGATCTGGATGCTCCACTGCCATGTCCTTGCGCACGCCTCGGCGGGCATGAGCATGACGATCAACTACGACGGCATCTACACGCCATTCACGATGGGCACCCAATCCGGGAACATCCCGGAATGAGCAACTGGCGGCGGACGGCTGGGATCCTCTGGGTCGTCTCGGCTCTAGTCGCCGCCGGAATATCCCTCATCTTCAGGGTCGATCCGGCTCAGGTGGTCGTAACAATCGCAGCGAGCGCGGTCGAAGCGGTTCTGGGTGTCTGGATGATCGCGCGCCCGAGCACCACAGCGGTGCCGCTGTCGTACGTCGTCGGCTTGGCGTGGCTGGCCCTCTACGCGGCGCTCACTGTCCAGCAATCTGGTGAGCTCGTGGCGTGGACTACCGACCTCTTCCTCGCGCTCATCGGCGTTGGCGCCGCGCTCGCCGCGTACCGCGGAAGGCGTGAGGCCGTCTCGCGGCGGTCGTAGCGAACTGACCGCCCGAGCTCTCGTCGACACTGACGCGTTCACGTCAGCATGCGAGGGCCTCGCGTTGCGGCTGCCCCCATCAACCTCAGCTCGGTGCAAAGGTCGGGGGAGGCCTTTAGTAACCGTCCGTTTCCGGGAATGTGTGATCCGGCTGCGGACGCCGCGTGAAGCCACGCGCGAAATAGCTGAAGTCACCGGCCGATCAGTTCGGCTTTCTAGGCATGGTTCTCGCGACTGACCAGCCGGCATCGAGCACGACTCGCACGTTCCTCGGCTGGCAGCCGGTTCGGCCAGGGCTCATCGCGGATATGGGGTCGGGTCACTACTTCGCGCCGGTACGTGAAGCGCAGGCGCGTTAGATTCGACCCGACTCCGGGGGATCGTTTCGCATGCGCCGCTCTGTCTCAGACCCGTGCTCGGGCCGAGTCGGTCGCCGGCGAGACAAGCTCTTCAGAGTTGCTTGGAATCGCGGTGGAGTGGTCGCGGACGAGACCGCCGATGAGGCGAGCGCTCGACGCTGGGCCAACCTCAACGCCGCACTCGACCTCATCGAGGCTACGATGGGCGATCGATGAGCGCCAAGACCGTCTCCGACGGAGTGGCACATGCAGTTCCGGCCGATCTGAGGCGTGTCCTGATTGCCAACCCAAAGGTTCTGGCGACGTGGGAAGACCTCACCCCTCTTGCCCGCAATGAGTGGATCTGTTGGGTGCTCTGGCCGAAGAAAGCCGAAACGAGAAGCCAGCACATCGAGAGAGTGCGCACCGAGCTTTTGGAGGGGAAGCGGCGGCCGTGTTGTTGGCTTGGCTGCATTCACCGCAAGGACAAGGAACTGAGCTCTTCGGTCCGCTGGGTGCTAAGCAGCCGCAGCAAAGCGTCGGCATGAGCGACGCAGCCGCGTCCCAACAGATAGATGACATCGTCCGCAGGATGGCCGGCTGGAGGGGTGAGAGGTTGAGCCAACTGCGGGCTCTCATCAGGGGCGCCGACCCGGGCGTAATCGAAGAGGTGAAGTGGAAGAAGCCCTCCCGCCCCGAGGGGGTGCCCGTTTGGTCCCACGACGGCATCGTCTGCATAGGCGAGGCCCTCAAGAACGCGGTGAGGCTGACGTTTCCAAAGGGTGCCCAGCTGAAGGATCCGAAGGGCCTCTTCAACACGCGTCTGGACAGCAAGATGGTACGTGCCATCGATTTCCATGAGC
>VBGM01000120.1 GCA_005880855.1 Chloroflexota bacterium | reverse complement strand
GAGGATCATGCCGACGTCGCCAATGACGTTCATCACGAATGCCTTGCGCGCGGCGAGCACGGCCGAGCGGCGGTGGTACCAGAAACCGATCAGGAAGTAAGAGCTGAGGCCGACCAGGGCCCAGCCGACGATCAGGAAGATGAAGTTGCCGGCCAGGACCAGCAGCAGCATCGAGAACACGAAGACGTCCATGTACGTGAAGAAGCGCGCGTAGCTCGGGCCGTCCTCCTTGTCCATGTAACCGACCGCGTAGGTGACGATCAGGCCGCCCACGCCGGTGATGACCAGGCACATGAAGATCGAGAGCTGGTCGACCAGGAGGTTGAACGGCACCTCGAACGAGCCGCTCTTGATCCATGTCCAGTAGGTGAAGTCGGCGCTCACGCTGTTCGCGAACAAGTAAAGCGTCGCCACGAACGATGCCCAAACCACGCCGGGACCGACGATGCGGGTGACGATCCGGGGCAATCGCCAGCCGCGGCCGGCGAGCAGGATGGCGCCGGCGGCGGGGAAGAGGAGGATCAGCAGCGAGACCTGTGCGTAGCTCATGAAGGGGTCCCCGTGAAATCGCGGTGGTTGGGTGCGGATTTCATGGGGTCTTCATCCCTTGAGCTCGCTGAGGTCGTCGATGTCCTCGGCGTCGCGGTGGCGGAAGATGTCGACCAGGATCGCCAGCCCGACCACCGCCTCAGCCGCGGCCACGGTCATCGACATCAGCGCGAACAGCTGGCCGTCGAGGTTCTGCAGCTGGCGCGAAAAGGCGACCAGGGTCAGGTTGGCCGCATTGAGCATCAGTTCGATGCAGATGAGGATCACCAACGGGTTGCGGCGGATGAGCACGCCGATGGTGCCGAGGATGAACAGCACCGCGGCGAGCAGCAGGAACCAGGAGGTGTCGAGCTGCGAGCCGCCGGCGTCGAACCCGCTCATGGGATCGTCACCGATCGTCGCCCTCCTTGTGGCTGAGGTAGATCGCGCCGATGGCCGCCACGAGTAGGAGAAGAGACGTCAGCTCGAAGGGGTAGAGGAACTTGGTGAAGAGGCCCAACCCGATCGACTGCACGGTGCCGAAGATGCTCATGTCGGCTGTCTTGTCAGGCTGGCGGTAGGTGACTCCTTGCAGCATCGCCCACAAAAGCCCGAAGAGCGCGAGCACGAATAGCGCCGACAGGGACGCCTGGAAACGAAGCCGGCTCTTCGCAATCTCCTTCGCCGGCCCGAGGAGCGCGATCACGAACAGGAACAGCACCATCACCGCGCCGGCGTAGACGATGATCTGGGCCACGAAGATGAACTGCGCGCTGAGGAGGAGGAAGAGAACGGACAGCGCGATCATCACGACGACGAGGCTGAGGACGCTGCGGATCGGCTGGCGGAAGCTGACCACGCCGATGCCTCCCGCCACGGCCATGGCGGCGGCGATGAAGAAGATTGCGATGGCCAAGGCTACGTAGCTTCCTTGGCCTTGGATTGGAGCCGCGCCTGAACGTCAGGCGGCAAAGGCTCCAGCAGCTTCTCCTTGGTGTAGATGAACTTCTCGCGACTGGTGTCGGACAGCTCGTACTCCGGCCCGAGCACGATCGCTTGGACAGGACATGCATCCTCGCAGTAGCCGCAGAAGATGCACCGCAGCATGTTGATCTCGTAAGTCTTCGCGTACCGCTCGCCGGGGGAGACGCGGTTCTCGTCGGTGTTCTCGGCGGCGATGACCAGGATGCAGCCCACCGGGCAGGCGGCGGCGCACAGCTCGCAGCCGATGCACCGCTCCAGGCCGTTTTCGTAGCGGCGCAGGTAATGGCGGCCGCGATAGCGCTCTGAGCGCGGGCTCTTGTCCTCTGGATACTCGAGCGTGACCTGGGGCGAGAAGAACTCGCCCAGTGTCGTCTTCAAGCCGGTGGCCAGCGCGGCGATGTCTGCGCCCACGCTGGGCACCTTGCCCTTCGCGTGTACAGGCACGCCTTCGTCCGGCCCGCGAAGCGGCGTGGGGTGCTCCGGCCTGGCGTCCGTGGTCTTTTCGTCGTCTGCCATCGACTACCCCTGGGATGCCACGAGGATGGTGCCGGTGACGATCACGTTGACGATCGCCAGCGGCAGCAGCACCTTCCAGCCCAGGCGCATGAGCATGTCGTAGCGAAGCCTGGGGAACGTGCCGCGCAGCCAAATGTATAGGAAGAGGAAGAGCACGACCTTGAGCAGGAAGGCGAGCACGGGCGGCACGAACCACAGGTACCAGCCGCCGAAGAACAGAAGTGCCGCCAGCGCAGAGACGGTGATCATGTTCACGTACTCGGCCAGGTAATACATGACGAACTTGAGGCCGGAGTACTCGGTGAGGAAACCGCCGATGAGCTCCTGCTCGGCCTCCGGTAGGTCGAACGGCGCGCGGTTGGTCTCCGCGACCGCGGCGATGACATAGATCACGAAGCCGATCGGGGTCAACAGGATGAGGGGGATTGGCCCGTGGTACGGGCCCAAGGTCACGGTGTAATCCACGATGTCGCGCAAGCGCAGCGAGCCGACGATCATGAAGGTCGGTACCAAGGCGAGACCGAGCGCTATCTCGTAGCTGATGAGCTGGGCCGCCGACCGCAGGCCGCCGAGCAGCGAGTACTTGTTGTTCGACGCCCAGCCCCCAATGACGATCGCGTAGACGTTGAGCGAGCTGAGCGCGAACACCAGGAGGACGCCGATGTTGATGTCGACGATCCAGTACTGGACGTTGTACCAGAGCCCGATCGGGATCACCGCCCAGGCCAGGAAGGCTGCCGCGACCGCAATGCATGGGGCGATGACGAACAAGGTTCGCTCGGTCTTGGCGGGGACGAAGCTCTCTTTGAAGGCGAGCTTGACGCCGTCTGCCGCCAGCTGCATCAGGCCCCAGGGCCCAACACGATTGGGGCCGGGCCGGCGCTGGATGTGGCCGAGGGCGACGCGCTCGAACCACACCGTGTACGCGGTCGCGGTGAGCACGACGAAAAGAAGGAGGGTGATCGCCACCACGACCACGACCCAGTGGCCGATCGGGTCGTTGTAGATGCCGCTCACGGGTGCGCCGGTCCGATGAGCACCGGATCGGGCGCGGGCTCTGGCGATGGCGGCTGCGCGAGCGCCGCAAGTGCCGGGATGGCGGCTGCCGCCTCGCGCTGGATGGCAAAGACACCGGCGTAATCGAGGTTCAACCCGAGCGCGACACCCAGCTCGGTGAGCACCTCCCAGGACTCCTTCAGCGGCGGGTCAACCTCGATCGGCGGCCGCAGGAATTGCACAGTGCCTTCGAGGTTCGTATAGGTGCCCTGGCGCTGCGCGAATGTAGTCGCCGGCAGCATGACGTTGGACTTTTCGTTCTCGGGCCGGGGAAGGTGGTCCCAGGCGGCCATGAACTTCACGCTGGAAGGTATGCCGGCCGTCGGCGGAGGGCCCCAGCTGAGCAGGGCCTCGACTCCGTCCAGCTGATCCCAGCCGCCGACTCCGGCCTCGATGGCCCCGCGCTCGTTGGTGGCGCGGTAGAGCGGCATGACATCGCCACCGACAGCGTCGGCCAACTCCCGGCACGACTTGGCGAGGTCGGCCATCTCCTCGCTGCCGTGCCCGTCGCCGTAAAGGATCGCGACCGGGCCACCGGGGGATTTCAACAGCGCGTGCGTGGCCAGCTTGCGCACCTCCGCCGCGGCTTTGCCGGGGGAGTTGCGGATGTGGATGGTTCGCGGGTCGCGGTCGAGGTCGACGCCGTCCGGGTGGATGACGATCAATCGCGCTCCGCGCTTCGAAGCCGCCTTCTTGATTCGGAGGTTGACGATCGGCACGTCGTCCTCCGTGTCCGACGCGACGATGACGATCACCCGCGCTGCGTCCAGGTCCTTGATGCGGAGCGTGGCTCCCACTGGCGCCGGCAATGCGGTGCGGCCGTGCATCTTGACCCGCGCACCCTTCAACGGACCTTCGAGAAGACGGCGGAAGAGGAACGCCTCCTCATTGGTGATGTCTTTGGGCAGCGAGATACCGAGCTTCGCTCCCTTGCCCTTGATGCCACCGGCCACTGCGGTGAGCGCATCCGCCCACGTGGCCTTGGCGCCGTTGATACGAGGCGTGCGCAGTCGCGAGGGGTCGTTGACGTCGGCGTAGTCGAACCGGCCTCGGTCGCAGATCCAGCCCTCGTCGATGTCATCGTTCTCGCGCGAGGTCACGCGCACCAGCTGCCCGCGGCGCTGCCACAGGTTGACGTTGCAGCCGACCGCGCACTTCGAGCAGACGGTCTCGGTGTGGGTCATGTCCCACGGTCGCGACTCGAATCGCCAGACGCGTGAGGTGAGTGCGCCGACGGGGCAGAGGTCGATGATGTTGCCGCTGAAGATCGACTGCAGCGGCTGGTCGAACTGGCTGGTGATGAACGACTGCACGCCGCGCTGCCCGACGGTCAGCTCCTGCTCCCACGCCACCTCGTCGTAGTACCGCGTGCAGCGATAGCAGAGGACGCACCGCTCGCGATCCAACGCGATGGTCTCGGACAGCGGGATCGGCTTTTTGAAATGCAGCCGCGGGCCGTCGATGCGGCTCGTCGGATAGCCGTGGCCACCGCCCTTGTCGCAGACCGGGCAGTCGAGCGGATGGTTGACCAGCTCGAACTCCAGGATGTCCGCGCGCGCCTGCACGGCCATCGGGCTCAGCGTCTTCACGACCATGCCCTCGGCGACCGGGGTCGTGCATCCGGTCTGCGGGCGGGGCGGACCTGGGGTCAGCTCGACCAGACACATCCGGCACGCGCCCACCGTGTCCAGCTTGTGGTGGTAGCAGAAGACAGGGATCTCGATGCCGAGGAGCTTGGCCGCCTCGACCACCAAGGTGCCCGCCGGCACGGCGATCTTGTGGCCGTCGATCGTCACATTGACGTCAGGCATGCGACCCCACCTTGCATGTGTGCCGCAGCGCGTGGTCCTCGTACTCCTCGCGGAAATGGCGGAATGTCGAATCGATGACCCACCCGGCCGAGTCGCCCAGCCCGCAGAGACAACGGCCGTTCTGCAGCCCGTCGGCGACCCGCTCGAGAATGCCCAGCTCGACCTGCGAACCCTCGTTCGCGAGGATGCGGTCGTACGTTCTGACCGCCCAGTCGCCGCCCACGCGGCATGGTGTGCACTTGCCGCAGGATTCGTGGGCGTAGAACCGCAATAGGCGGGAGGCAGCCTTGACGACGCAGTGCGAGTCATCCATCACGATCACCCCGCCCGATCCGCCCATCGAGCGCGCCGCGGCCAGGGCCTCCATGTCGGTGTGCGTATCCAGCATCGACTCAGGCAGCACCGGCGCCGACGAGCCTCCTGGCCAGAAGACCTTCATTCTGCGGCCTTCCGGTGGCCCTCCCGCGAGCTCCATGATCACGTGGCGGAAGGTCTGCCCAAGCTCCACCTCGTAGACGCCGGGCTTGCGCACGTTGCCGCTCACCGACATCAGGCGCGTGCCGGGTGACTTCTCGGTACCGAACTTCACATAGGCGGCGCCGCCGTTGTTGATGATCCACGGCACTGTCGAGAGGGTCTCGACGTTGTTGAGCAGCGTCGGCCTGGCCCACGCCCCCTTGACCGCCGGAAATGGCGGTCGCGAGCGCGGCTGCGCGCGCTTGCCCTCCAGCGATTCGAGCAGCGCGGTCTCCTCGCCGCAGATGTAGGCACCGTGGCCGCGGTAGAGCTGGATGTCCAGTGGGTAGTTCACGCCCATCGGTTTGGGTCCGAGGTAGCCCTTCGCGCGAGCCTCCGCGATCGCCTCCACCAGCATCCGATGCGGCCCGTCGTACTCGCCCCGGATGTACACCCAGGCCTGGTTGGCGCCAACCGCGTAGGCCGCGATCATGATGCCCTCGAGGAGCATGTGAGGCGAGTTCTCCATGATGTAACGGTCCTTGGAGGTCCCCGGCTCCGACTCGTCGGCGTTGACCACCACGTACTTGGGCCCCGGCGCGTCGCGGTTGATGAAGCTCCACTTGACACCTGTGGCGAAGCCCGCGCCCCCACGTCCGCGCAGGCCGGAGGTCTTCACCTCGTTGACGAGGTCGGCCGGCTTCATATCGAGCAGGGCCTTGCGAAGCGCGGCGTAGCCGCCGGCCTTCGACTCGTACACCTCGAGACGGTGCAGGTCCTCCGTGCCGAACCAGCGCGTCAGCAGATGATTCCGCGCCACGCCGAACGAACCGCGGAGCTCAGCCAATCTTCTTGGTCCTGGGAGCGCGTTTCTTGGGTGGTGCCTTGTCCGGCGGCACCGCTACTCGGGTCCGGCTCCGTGAGGCCTTTGCCGCGGCGGACAACGGCGCCCGCCGTTCGGCCACCAGCGAAGTGATGGTCACCGGGGTGAGGTCGTAGTGGTACTCGTGGTCGAGCCGCATCATCGGGGCGTACTCGCATGCGCCGAGGCACTCGACCTCTTCGTACGAGAAGAGCCCGTCCTTCGAAACCTCGCCGGCCTCGCGCACGCCGATTGCGCTCTTGACGTGCTCGACGATATCGCTCGAGCCGCGCAGCGAGCAGCTGAGGTTGGTGCATACGTAGAACCGGTGCCGGCCGATCGGCTGCAGGTGGAACAGCGTGTAGAAGGTCGCGACGCCCTCGACATAGCCGGGGTCGAGGTCCAGCGCCGCCGCCACCTCACTCATCGCCTCGGGCGAGAGGAAGCCGAGCTCCTCTTGCGCGAGGTCCAATGCCGGCATCACCGCCGAGCGATGCTGCGGATATCTCGCCGGAAGCTCGCGTATCTCGTCCAGCACGTGCTCCGGAAGCGCGTTCGTTCCGTGCGGGCTTTCCGCACGTTTGGCGTCAGCCGAGCCCTTCCTCGCCCCGTTTTCCGCACCTCTGGCGTCAGACGTGCCTTTTGTGCTCATCTGTCGCAGTCCCCGAGCACAGTGTCGGCTGTGCCGATGATGGCGATCATGTCGGCGATCATGTGGTTGAGCGCCATGCGTTCCAGCGCCTGCAGGTTGACGAACGACGCCGAGCGGAACTTGACCCGGCGCGGCTTGTGGGTCCCATCGCTGACGATGTAGCAGCCGTTCTCGCCCCGCCCCGACTCAACAGCGACGTAGGCATCGCCTGGAGGCACCGAGTAACCCTCGGTGAAGAGCTTGAAGTGATGGATGACCGCCTCCATCGAGGTCTCGAGCTCTTCGCGAGGCGGCGGCAGCATCTTGCGGTCGTCGACGTTCACGGGCCCGTCGGGTAGCTTGTCCAGCGCCTGCCGCAGGATCTTCACCGCCTCGCGCATCTCCTTGATGCGAACGAGGTAGCGGCCGTAGCAGTCGCTGTCGTTCGAAACGGCGACCTCGAAGTCGTAGTTTTCGTAACCCGAATACGGGATCGCCTTGCGCAGGTCCCAGGCTACGCCCGAACCTCGCAGCATCGGCCCCGTCGCCCCGAGCACCTTGGCGTCCTCGGCCGGCAGCACACCGATCCCGATTGTGCGTGACCGCCAGATCGGGTTCATGGTCAGGAGGTCTTCGTACTCGTCGACGTGGCCCGGCATCTCGCGGATGAACTTGTCGAGCATCTCGAGGAATCTCGGCGTCGCGTCGGCCATCACGCCGCCGGGGCGGATGTAGGACGTGTGCATCCGGAAGCCGGAGATCTCTTCGTTGAGGTCCATGATCAGGTCGCGCTCGCGGAAGCAGTACATCAGCATCGACATGGCGCCCAACTCGAGGCCGCTCGTGCCCATCCACACCAGGTGCGACGAGAGGCGGGTGAGCTCGGACATGATCACGCGCAGGGCGTTGGCCCGCGGCGGGACCTCGACCCCCATCAGCTTCTCGACCGCGAGCGCGTACGCAAGGTTGTTGATGGGCGGGGAGAGGTAGTCGTGCCGGTCGGTGACGACCACGCCCTGCTGCCAGCGCAGGGCTTCCATCTGCTTTTCGATGCCGGTGTGCAGGTAGCCGATCACGGGCTCGACGCGTTTGATCTGCTCGCCGTCGAGGTCGACGATGAGGCGCAGCACGCCGTGAGTCGAGGGGTGATGCGGCCCGAAGTTGACCGTGAGCAGCTCGCCGCCGAAGGCTCCGTGCTCGCCCGTCCTCGTGACGGTGACGCCCGGGGACTCGATCATGCTTCGTCCGGTGGCGTCTGCCAGATCTCGTGTTCCTCCGAGAATTCCACGGTCTCGCCGCCGACCGGATAGTCACGCCGTAGCGGATGGCCGACCCAGTCGTCGGGCATGAGGATCCGCGTCAACCCGGGGTGACCTGCGAACACGACGCCGAACAGGTCGTATGTCTCGCGCTCGTCCCAGTTGGCGGGCGGGAAGATGTCGTGCACTGAATCAATGCGCGGGGGATCGCCGTCGATGAATGTCCGCAAACGCAGGTCGGCTGGTTTGTCCAGATCGCGAAGCTGGTAGACGAGCTCATAACGCGCGGGGAACTCGCGCGAAGCGTCGACGAGATGGTCCACGCAGGTGAGAAAGACGAGCAGGCGGTATCCGTCCTTCTTCAACGCCGACAGCGCATCGCGAATTCGATCTGCCGGCACAGTGATCCACTCGTCACGTGCCGTTACCCCCTTGTCGACCACGAGCGCGGAGTCGATCACGGCAGCGGAACGATGCCCTGGGCTTTGATCCTCTCCTGCAGGATCATCAACGCGTTCAGCAGGTCCTCGGGCCGCGGCGGGCAGCCCGGGATGTAGACGTCGACCGGGACGATCTTGTCGACGCCCTGCAGCAACGCGTAGTTGTTGAAGACGCCGCCGGTCGACGCGCAGGCGCCCATCGAGATCACCCACTTCGGCTCGGGCATCTGGTCATAGACAGTGCGCAGGACCGGGGCCATCTTTTGCGATACCCGTCCTGACACGATCATCAGGTCCGACTGGCGCGGCGAGGCCCGAAAGGCCTCTGACCCGAACCGAGCGATGTCCACGCCGGCCGTCGCCGTGGCGATCATCTCGATCGCGCAGCAGGCGAGACCGAACTGCGCGGGCCATACCGAGTTGCCGCGACCCCAGCCGATCAGCTTGCCCATCGTCGTGGTCAGGATGTTGTCGCCGAGTGAGGCGACGAGCTCTTCTACTCCCAATCCAGGCCTCCCTTGCGCCAGATGTGGGCGAGGGCGACGCCCAGGATGCCCATGAAGACAAGCATCTCGATCAGGCCGAACCACTTGAGCTGGCGCAGGAGCACCGCCCAGGGGTAGAAGAAGATCGCCTCGACGTCGAAGATGATGAACAGCATCGCCGTGAGGTAGAAGCGCACCGAGATGCGGCGCTGCGCGGGGGTGTCAGGAATGATCCCGGACTCGTAGGGCGCCATCTTGCGCTTCGAAGGTCTGGACGGACCGAGCACGAAGCTAAGGGTGACCAGCGCTCCTACCAAACCGAGAACGATCAGTACGAAGATGAGAAGCGGGACGTAGCTCTCGAGCAAGTTTCCGAAGCAGCCTCAGGTGTAGGGGCTTTTGGGAACGAGGTTAATTCTACTGGGGCCTTGAGAGTGAACGGGCTCGGCAGGCCTCGCCCGTGGGGGGGAGTAGCACGTTGTAAGCAGGCGTTTGGAAGCTGACCCGCCTGGGGACGGCCGGAGTAAATCCGGCCTACACCTCCACTTGGTCCATTTAGTTGTGCGTGTCCTTACGGTGGTGTTCGATCTGCGTTCCGTGCGCAAGGGTGGCGTGAATCGGGCAATAGCGATTGCAGGCCATATCGATCGCCTGGTCCACGAGTGCGTTGTCGTGCTTGCCGTCCCATGTCGCGACGAAGGTGATCTCGATCTTCTTGAAGGCTCGCGGCCAATCCTTGTTCTGCTCGCCTTCGACCTCGACCACCAACGACTTCAGCGGCTGCTTGAACTTCTTGAGGAGCAGCACGGCATTGATGCCGGTGCAGCTGCCCAGCGCGCCCAGCAGCATCTCCGTCGGGCGCATCGCCTCGTCGTCACCGAAAACAGGCGCTTCGTCGATGGTCGCCGAGTGCCCGGAGGCAGACTCGATGTCGAACTTGACCTTGTGGCCGCTCCAGGTGGCAATCGCTTTCGCCATGCGCCAAACGATAGCCGCAGGGCGCAGATTCGAAGTGTCCGTATACTCGGTGACGAAACGTAGGGGGGAGTAGCCACTCCCGCAGGTCCCGTCAAGACGGCGCCGGGCGCCCGGGACTGCAGCGGACCGGAGTCCGCGGCAAGACCTCTACTCGGAATCGTTTGCGAGTGGAGGCACCAATGGCCAGGACCATCATCCTTTCCGTACTCCTGATCGCGCTCACCGATGTGGCGCTGCAGCTCGACAACGCGCTCGCCATCTCGTCGGTCGCGAGCGGAGTCCCGTCGGCCTACCGTCTGCCCGTGCTTGCCGGTGGCGTGCTGCTGGCCGCCATCTGCCTGCTCCTGTTCACCCTGGTGGGATCGAACCTGATCGAGCGGATCGGGTGGCTGAAGCCTGTAGCCGGGGTGGCGCTCGTCATCATTGGGGCCAAGCTCGTGTACGACTTCTACCGATCGTGAAAGCTGCGAAGCCCTGGACCGGCTGGCGGATTCCGGTCGGCCTGCGCGTGGCCGGCGGCGTCGTGCTGCTCCTCCTCGTGATCGTGGGTATGGGCCTCCTAGTCGAACACGACGTATCGGGAGAGCTCCCCGACGCGGACACATCGATCGGGGCGTTGCTGAGGGAATTCGGCTACCTCGGCGGCTTCGTGCTGATCTATATCGAGGAGTCGGGGATTCCGCTCTTCATCCCTGGCGACGCCTTCCTTCTCTATGTGGGCCACAGCCTTCCATACAAATTCCCGGTGCTGTTCGCGGCTTGGCTGGGCTTCATGCTCGCCGTCACCCTTGGCGCGACCAACCTCTACTTGCTGTCGCGCCGCTATGGCAGGCGCTTGCTCGAACATCGCCTGGCGAAGTACTTTCACCTCACCCCCGAGCGCATGGTCAGCGCCGAGCACTGGTTCCGCCGCTACGGTCCCTGGGCGCTGATCTTCGGCCGCCACATACCTGGGTTTCGCGTGCCGCTGACCCTGGCGGCAGGCATCCTCGAGCTTCCGTACGGCATCTTCGCGGTCAGCGTCGCGGTGTCGAGCGCTGTGTGGGCGGGGGCGTTCCTGCTGCTTGGTGCGGTGTTCGGCACGAGACTGGTGAACTCGATCCGCTCGACGCCGCTTCTCTATGCGGCGCTTGCGGTCCTGATCCTTGCCGCCGTCGCCGCGGTCGTGTTCGTTCGCTCACGCCGCAGCACGCCCGCGCCACCTCCTGACTAGACTCAGCCTGTGCCGGATCCACGCGCCAGTTTCGGGCCCGTCGCTGCCAACTACTCCCGATCGACGTTCCATACGAGCGCAGATCGCCTGCAAGAGGTGATCGACCTGCTTCGGCCCCTACCTGGCGACCTCGCCCTTGACGTCGCCACTGGCACCGGCAACACGGCTTTCGCGCTGGCACCGCTCGTCCGTCGCGTCGTGGGCCTCGACCTCACTCGCGAGATGCTCAACGTGGCGAAGCGGCTTGCCGGCGAGCGACAGATCGAGAATGCCGACTGGGTCATCGGCGACGCATCCGCGCTTCCGTTTCCCGACGAGACGTTCGACATCTACGTCGTGCGCGCCGCGCCGCACCACTTCCCGCAGTTCGAAGCCTTTGTGCGCGAAGCCTTTCGCGTGCTGAGGCCGGGGCGAGACGCGGCGTTCGTCGACTGCGCGCCGCCGACACCGGCGCGAGACGTGTTGCACGAGGTCGAGAAGCGCCGCGATCCCTCGCATGTGCTGTCGCTTACCGTCGAGGAGTGGCGCGTGCAGCTGGAAGCCGCCGGCTTCGAGGTGGAGATGGCAAGGTCGCGCGAGCTCGACTGGGACTACCAGGAATGGATGGACACCATGCGCGTCCCCGGCGAGCTGGCGGCAGAGCTGGCGACCGTGATCGAGTCGTCGAAAGGACAGGCGCGGGATCAGCTGCATCCGGAACGCAGGAGCGGCAAGCTGTTTCATGCCTACTGGCACTGCCTGATTCGCGCCCATAAGCCTGAATGACCCCGCTGAAAGCGGGTGAGCAGATTGTTCTGATCGACAAGGCCGGCCGCCGCCACCGCGTGCGCCTCAAGGCCGGCGAGCGTCACTCTCTCCACTCGGGCGTCATCGCGCATGACGAGCTCATCGGCCGGCCCGAAGGCATCGTCATCACCACCCAGATGGGGGCTCGGCTGCTGGCCGTGCGGCCCACCTTCGCCGAGCAGGTGACAGGCCGGGTGAGGCAGGCGCAGCCGATCTACCCCAAGGACCTCGGCGCGATCCTGGTCGGCGCCGACATCCACCCGGGCGCGCGCGTGCTCGAGGCGGGCACCGGGACGGGCGCGCTCACGCTGGCTTTGCTGAGGGCGGTCGGCCAGGAGGGCCAGGTCATCTCCTACGAGCAGCGCGAGGATTTCCTGGAGGCCGCGAGACGAGCGATCACCGAGACCATGGGTGAGCTACCGCCCAACCTCGAGCTCAAGCTCGGCGACGTCTACGCCGGAATCGACGAGCGGGATGTCGACCGCGTCCTGCTCGACCTGCCCGAGCCGTGGCAGGCGGTGCCGGCCGCGCGCGGCGCCCTGCGACCGGGCGGCATCGTGTTCGCCCACTGCCCGAACGTGAGCCAGGTCCAGCGTTTCCTGGATTGCCTGCGAGAGGTGCGCGGCTTCGGCATGCTGGAGGTGTTCGAGGTGCTTCAGCGAGGCTGGACCGTGCGGGGACGGTCCATGCGGCCTTCCCACCGGATGGTTGCGCACACCGGGTTTCTATGTTTCGCGCGTCGCCTGGCCGAGGACGACCTCTTCGAACCGGAAGGCGAAGGGTTCCGCTAGACCGAAACCGATAGGAATAGCGCGGCGTTCCAACTTTCGATGGGGCGCCGGATTACGGTGATAGTCGCGTTGGTCGTCGTATCGATCATCCTCATCGCCGGCGCCGTCGTCCGCCGCGACGGGCTCGCTGCTTACTTCGATCCGCAGCCACGCAGCTGCGGGGGCGGCTGAGCCACCTCCGTCCGAGCTCGCGTGATTGGCTAGCATGATGCGGCCATGATGCCGAGCACAGACGGAGCCAAGGCCCCGGTCCAGGTCGCCGTCACCGGCGCCGCCGGGCAGATCGGCTACTCGCTCCTCTTCCGCATCGCGGCCGGCGACATGCTCGGCGACCAGCAGCCGATCGTCCTGCGATTGCTCGAGATCGAGCCAGCGATGAAGGCGCTCGAGGGCGTCGCGATGGAGCTGGACGACTGCGCCTTTCCGCTGCTGCACGACATCGTCCTCACCTCGAAGGCCGAGAAGGCCTTCGACGGAGCGTCGTGGTGCCTCCTCGTGGGTGACCTCCTGAACGTCAACGCGGGGATCTTCGGCCCGCAGGGAAAGGCGATCGCCGCATCCGCGGCGAGCGACGTCCGGATTCTCGTCGTCGGTAACCCGTGCAACACCAACTGCCTGATCGCGCGGTCCAACGCGCCCGAGGTCGCACCTGAGCGCTGGTTTGCGATGACCAGGCTCGATGAGAATCGTGCCCGGACGCTGCTGGCCCGAAAGGCAGGCGTTCCGGTCGGCGTCGTCACCAACATGGGGATCTGGGGCAACCACTCGACAACGCAGTATCCGGACGCCGCCAACTCGAAGATCGCCGGCCTCCCTACCTTCGACGTGATCAAGGACCATGGCTGGCTCAAAGGCAAGTTCATCGAGACCGTCCAGAAGCGCGGCGCGGCGGTGATCGAGGCGCGCGGGTCGTCGTCCGCTGCATCAGCCGCGAACGCCGTGCTCGACTCTGTGAAAAGCATCGTCAACGCGACGCCCTGGGGCGACTGGCACTCGCTGGCAGTGGTCAGCCGAGGCGAATACGGCATTCCCGAGGGATTGCAGTTCGGATTTCCGGTGCGCTCAGACAGCTGGAACTGGGAGGTGGTCCAGGACCTCCAGCACGATGGCGATGCGAAGGACCGGATCAAGAAGACGACCGACGAGCTCCTGCAGGAGCGGGATCTGGTGAAGGCGCTGCTTCCCGCCTAGGCGCGGTCGGGGCCACGAAGCCCACCTATCCTTGACGCAGTGAGCATCGCTCTCGACCGTCACGTCTTTCCCTTCACGGCAATCGTGGGCCAGGACTCGATGAAGCTGGCCCTGATCCTCAACGCCGTCGTGCCGACGATCGGCGGCGTCCTGATCCGCGGGGAGAAGGGGACGGGCAAGTCGACGGCGGTCCGGGCCCTGGCCCGGCTGCTGCCCGAGCACGATGTCGTCGAAGGCTGCCACTTTGGCTGCGACCCCCAGGACCGCGAGGCGCTGTGCGCGGAGTGCCGGAGCCGCTTGCGCGAGGCGGGTCTCCTGCCATCTTACAAGCGCCGGATGCGAGTGGTCGAGCTGCCGATCAACGCCTCCGAAGACCGGGTCGTGGGCACCATCGACATCGAGGCGGCGCTGCGGGCGGGCGCGCGGCGCTTCGAGCCAGGGGTACTGGCCGAGGCCAACCGCAACATTCTCTATGTCGACGAGGTCAACCTTCTCGACGACCACCTGGTGGACGTGCTGCTCGACGCCGCGGCGATGGGCGTGAACGTGGTCGAGCGGGAGGGGGTTTCGTTCGCACACCCGTCGCGCTTCATCCTCGTCGGCACGATGAATCCCGAGGAGGGTGAGCTGCGCCCGCAGCTGCTCGACCGCTTCGGGCTTTGCGTAGACGTGGAGGGCATCCGCGACCCTGATGAACGCGTGCTGATCGCCGAGCGCGACGCCGCCTTCAAACGAGGCGATCACGAGTTTGCCAACGAGTTCGCGGCCGCGGACCACAACCTGTCGAGAGCCCTGGGCGAGGCGATCGCCGCGGTGCGGCATGTGCGCATCGGCGACGGCCAGGCGCGGCTGATCTCGTCCATCTGCATCGAGGCCGATGTGCTCGGCCACCGCGCCGACGTGGTCATCGACCACGCAGCGCGCGCCCTGGCCGCATATCGCCGGCACGTGACGCCGACTCGCGAGGACATCTACGACGCCGCCACGCTTGCCCTCGCGCATCGCGCGCGCCAGCCGGTCAGGCGCGACCAGGACGACAACACATCGCCGCAGGGTGGGGAGGAGCAGGAGGGTTCGCAGCCGGCCGAGAGCCAGGCCGGTGACCCGCAGGCTTCCGACAGCGACGCGCCGGCCGAGGCGACCGCGGAAGAGAGCTCTAGCGCAGCCGACGGCGGGCAGCAGTCGGCCGGGAGCGACCAGGGCATGACCACCGGTGGTTCGAGCGGACACGAGTCAGCCCCGGACGCGACCGAGACCTTCAACCTCCGGCGCATCGACCTGCCCCGCCAGCGCCGAGTTCGCAAGCAGGGCGGCAAGCGGTCGGCGAGCCAGACGCCGGACCGCCGAGGTCGCTACGTCCGCGCCGAGCCGAAGGCGAAGGTCAACGACCTCGCCATCGATGCCACGGTGCGGGCGGCGGCACCGATGCAGGTCGAGCGCGGTCGCAAACACGGCGAGCGCTTGAAGCTCGAGCGCGACGACCTCAGGCAGAAGGTGCGCGAGCGCAAGGTCGGCAACCTGATCGTGTTCGTGGTCGACGCGTCCGCGTCCATGGACGCCGAACAGCGCATGGCCGCCACCAAGGGCGCCATCCTGTCGCTCCTCCAGGACGCGTATGTGCGCCGCGACCGCGTTGCCGTCGTCATCTTCAAGAACCGCACCGCCGAGGTGGTGCTGCGGCCGACGTCGAGCGTGTCGCTGGCTCGGCGGCGGCTGGAGAAGCTGTCGGTGGGCGGGACCACGCCGCTCACGCACGGGCTGATGGCCGGCTACAAGGTCGTCAAGACCGAGTTGCTGCGCGACCCCACCATCCGGCCGCTCCTGGTGCTGATCAGCGACGGCCGCGGCAACATCTCGATGTTCAAAGAGGAGCCCCTGGTCGAGGCGCAGAAGGTGGCCGGCATGATCGATGCCGAGTCGATCGACGCGCTCGTGATCGACTCAGCACGTGACTACAGTCACCTACCCTCGGTCCAGCATCTCGCGCGCGTGGCGCCGATGTACCAGACCTACGCCATCAACGCGTGCGCCGACCTCGCCGAGCGCATGGGAGCACGCTACTACGGCCTGTACGACCTGTCGCGTGACGAAATCGCGTCAGCGGTGGAGAGAGAGCTCGGCAGAGGCGGCCGGTAGTATTCAGATCCCATGGCCATAGATCGCTACTCATATCCCTTCACCGCCATCGTCGGCCAGGTCGACATGAAGCTGGCGCTGGTGCTCAACGCCATTCACCCCGCCATCGGGGGCGTCTTGATCCGCGGCGAGAAGGGCACCGGCAAGTCGACCGCGGTGCGTGCGCTGGCGCATCTGCTCCCGGATCAGCAGGTCGTCGAAGGCTGCCACTTCGGCTGTCACCCGGACGACCCCGAGGATTGGTGCTCGGACTGCCGCGACCGCGCGGCGAGTGGCGAGCTGCCGGTGACAACCCGGCGCATGCGCGTGGTCGAGCTGCCGATCAACGCATCCGAGGACCGCGTGGTCGGGACCATCGACCTCGAGGCCGCCTTGAAGGAAGGCTCGCGCCGTTTTGAGCCGGGAGTGCTGGCCGAGGCCAACCGCAACATCCTCTATGTCGACGAGGTCAACCTCCTTGACGACCACATCGTGGACGTGCTGCTCGACGCGGCCGCCATGGGCGTCAACACTGTCGAGCGCGAGGGCGTCTCCGTATCGCACCCGGCGCGGTTCATCCTGGTCGGGACCATGAACCCGGAGGAGGGCGAGTTGCGGCCTCAGCTGCTCGACCGCTTTGGACTGTGCGTCGACGTGGAAGGCATCCGCGACCTCGACCAGCGGGTCGCCATCGTCGAGAAGCGATCCGTCTGGGAGGACGACCCTCACAAGTTCGTTCAGCAGCACGCGGAGTCTGAGCAGGATGTTCGTGCGCATATCGCGGAAGCGATCGCGACCTTTCCCGAGGTCGAGCTGCCGCGCGAGATCCTGCGGCTGATCGCTCAGATCTCCATCGCCCTCGAGGTGGACGGCCACCGCTCCGATCTCGTCTGCGCTCGCGCCGCCCAGGCCAAGGCTGCGTACGACAGCGCCGAGAAGGTGAATACGACCCACGTTGGCGCCGTGGCCGAGATGGTGTTCGCGCATCGAGTGCACTCGGTTCCCTTCGGCAAGGGCGGGCCCAATCTGTCCGAGGTCATCGCCCGGATGATCGGCCAGGGCTGATGGCTCCCGGAACTGCAGAGACAGTCGCCGCGTTCAACGAGGCGTTCGGCCGGCACGACGTCGACGCTGTGATGGGGCTGATGACCGACGACTGCATCTTCGAGAACACCCTGCCGGTGCCGGATGGTGAGAAGGTGGTCGGCCAGGCCGCGATGCGTGCGTTCTGGGACCGGTTCTTCAACGACTCACCGACCGCCCGCTTCGAAACAGAGGAGATGGTCGTCGCCGGCGATCGCGCCACCGTCCGGTGGCGGTTCGACTGGGGCTCGGGGCATGTCCGCGGCATAGACCTGTTCAAGGTGCGAGACGGCAAGGTGGCGGAGAAGCTCAGCTACGTAAAGGGCTGATTCGCGATATCGCGCGTTTGGCGTCAAACATTCGTAATTCCGCGCGAGCAAACGCACGTGTGGCGCCAAACGTTCGGAATCCCAGGGACCGGCAACTAGACTTGCCCTGTGTCGATGGCATCTCAACCTGAGCTGCAGCCGCGGCGTGCCGCAGAGCTGCTCGGGCGCATCGAGGAGAACGTCCACCGCGTCATCGTCGGCAAGGAGCGGGTCGTGCGCCTGGCCGCGGCTGGGCTCGTCGCGGGCGGCCACGTCCTCCTGCAGGATCTTCCCGGCACTGGGAAGACGATGCTCGCGCGCGCCCTGGCGACCTCGGTCGGCGGAACCTTCCGGAGAATCCAGTGCACGCCCGACCTGCTGCCCTCGGACATCACCGGTTCCAGCGTTTTCAACCAGAAGGACCTGACGTTCGAGTTCGTACCCGGGCCGATCTTCGCCAACATCGTGCTCGCTGACGAGGTGAACCGCGCCACGCCGCGCACGCAGTCAGCGTTGCTCGAGGCGATGGGGGAGGGGCAGGTGACGATCGAAGGCGTCACCCGTACCCTCGAGAAGCCGTTCTTCGTGATCGCCACGCAGAACCCCGGAGAGTTCCACGGCACCTATCCTCTGCCGGAATCGCAGCTCGATCGTTTCATCCTCGCCGCCGAGATGGGTCCCCCGACCGACGCTGAGGCCATGGAGGTTCTCGCGCGCCGCGAGCACGGCGATCCGATCGCAGATCTTGGCTCGGTGGTCAGCCTCGCCGACGTGGTCGAGCTGCAGGAGGGATGCCTGCGCGTGGTCGCCGCGCCCGCAATCCGCACATACATCGTGTCGCTCATGGACGCCATCCGCTCCCGGCCCGAGGTCTCCCTTCCGGCCAGCATGCGGGCCGGCGTGTACCTGCAGCGCGCGTCGCAGGCCTGGGCCCTTTTTGAAGGCAGGGATTTCGTGCTACCCGACGACGTCAAGCTGCTCGCAGCTCCGGTGCTGGCGCACCGGCTCGGCATGCGGGGTCGCGCCAGGGCGGCCGGGGTCCTGGAAGACGTGATCGCTTCGGTGCCACTCCCACCACTGAGGCACCACTAGAGAGCGCCGCTGAGACCCACACCACGGCTCCTTGGCGCGCTGATACTGGCCGCCGCGGTCTTCTATTACGGCAGCACATCCGAGGTCGCCTGGCTGTTCCTGCTCGCGTACTGGATCATGGCGCTCGTCGTCTCCGCGTTCCTCTACACACTCTGGAATCGCGATCTACGTGGCTCGCTCCATATTCGCTCCTCCGAGGCCGGCCAAGGCTCCCCTGTGGAACAGCTGCCCGACGCGATTCTGGGCAGCGGGCCGATCGTTCCGGTGTTCGAAGGCGACCGGATGCAGGTCGAGATTCGGATCGAGACCGGCCGCGGTTCACGCGGGCCGGCGCGCCTTTCTGGCTCCGTGGGAGCGGTGATGCTTGCGGCGGCGGCGGGCCTTGTGCCGCGACAGGGGTGGACCACCGAGCGCACTGTCGGACCGCTCCGGCGGGGACCTGTGGGCGCCCGCAACTGGGTGCTCGAAAGCGGCGACCCGCTGGGCCTGTTCCACCGCCGCGGCCCGAGCGTCGATTCGGAGCTCGCGCTCGTGCTCCCGCAGTTCACCTCGCTGGCAGACCGTCTGCACGTCAGGGAGGTGGAGGCGAGTCTTGCCGCGCCGCGCGCGGGCTCCGGGACCGAGATGTTCGGAGTCCGCGAGTACCGGCCCGGCGACCCGCTCCGCAGAATCCACTGGCGCTCGAGCGCCCGCCACGGCGAGCTGATCGTCCGCGAATTCGAGCCACCGGGCGTGCAGACACTGGGCATCTTCTGCGACCCATCGCCGGCCACGCCCGAGGTCGCCGACCAGATTGCCCGCCTCGCCGCCTCGGAGGCGTGGGACTGCCTGCGCTCGGGAGGCCGCGTTGTCATGTGGGCACCAGGCGTCGAGGCCACGAGCCCATCCGAGGCGCGCTCACTGTGGGCGCTCCTGGAATGGCTCGCGCGCTATCCGGATCAGTCCGGCGACCTGGGCACCCCGCCTCCCCCGACCAGCGACGCGATCGCTGTCACTGCAAGCCGCAACGCAGATATGGACGACGCGCTCGCGACCATCAAGCAGCGAGGCGGCCTCGCCCGCGCGTGGGTGGTGGGCGACGCCGAGATCGCAGCTGACGTTCCGGTCCAGCGAACGGGATTGAAATGGCCGCTTTAAAACGCTTCCGGTTGCCGACCTCGCCGGTTGAAGGCTCCCTCGAGGGCCGTGCCTTCGTCTTCTCCGGATTCGCGGTCGCGGTGCTCGCGGTGGTGATGTACGGCCAGGACTACGTCGTTCCCGCTATCGGCCTAGGCGCTACCGCCATCGGCCACGTCGTCAGCTATCGAGAGCGCGCGCAGAAGCGCGGCAAGCGCCGCCAGGTCCTGCTGGCATGTCTCGTCTTCGCCACACTCGCGTACTTCCTCGCCGATTCGGTGGGCGCGTTCTTCGGCGGCGTGCTTCCGCAGGCCAACTTCGCGATCCTGTTGGTCGCCGTCACCAGCTTCGACCTCAAGACGCGCCGCAACTGCTACTCCAGCCTGTGGATCAGCCTCGCGATCCTTTATCTGGCCGCGGTGTACGCCTGGGACTACCCGTTCGGCATCCTCGTCGCGCTTTGGTCCATATGCCTCGCCGGCTTCTGGGCGGCGTCGCATCTGCAGCGCATGGATGCGCGTCTCGGCGTGCCCGTGCCGGCGGTCGCGGTTGCCCTTGGCGGTGCTCTCCTGCTGGGCGTTGCTGCGTTCGTGTTCATCCCACAGCCCAGCATCGACCCCAACGGCCCGGTGCTGGTCTCGCTCCCGAACTACGTCGGGTTCAAAGGCGAGCTCGAGAATCCCGCGCTGCCTCTGGTCCAGCTGACAGGCGACCCGTCGGGGGCCACGGGCAGCCTCGACCTCCATTTCCGCGGCAGGCTCGGCGACGCGCCGGTGATGTATGTGCGCACCGGCGCCCCCGCCTACTGGCGCGGGCTCGTGTTCGA
>VBGM01000247.1:2733-3075 GCA_005880855.1 Chloroflexota bacterium | reverse complement strand
AGTGATCCGGCCAGCGCTCGAGCCCCCTCCGCAGGCCGGGTGGCGCCGATCCAAAGGAGGGAGCGGCCGGCGGTGGCGGTACCCGTGAGTAGGTAGTCGAAGAGCGCCAAAGACTCACGATCGCCCCACTGGATGTCATCGACAAAGATGGCGAGAGGATCGCGGTGAAGTAGAGCGCGATACGCGGCCTCGAAAATTCGAAGGGCGTCCATCCCTCTTTTGCCAGCTTCCCCAAAGAGCAGGTCTTGAAGTCGGTCGCCGGCTCCGGGCACTTGGGTCAGCTCTCGCAGCAGACCCGCCGCGAGGCTGAACGGAATGTCGCGGGCCGGCTCGTAGCCATGC
>VBGM01000247.1:2150-2660 GCA_005880855.1 Chloroflexota bacterium | reverse complement strand
AGTGTCTCCACTGTTGCGAGCTCAGTGCGGCGGCCAACGAACACTCGGCCTGCCCCTAGGTCCGGCCTTGGCGGGCCATCCGGTCGCGGCGGCGCCACCAAATGGGAATGACATGCATGGGAGAGTCGGAGCCGCTGGATGATAACGGAACGGCTGCTTCGCCCGGAGGCGAAGCGGCCGTCCGCGTGGGTTCGTGTAACTAGCAGCCGGAAACGGCCACCGCGCGGAACATGCCGGCGTTGCCGTTGGCTGAGTCGTGCGTCATGGGCACCGTGGCCATCGTCGGATCGAGAAGCATGTTGCAGGCGCCGGTGAGGCCGGTGCCAGGGGCTGGCGAACCGGCAGCCACGGCGGGAAAACTCGTGACCGCAAACGGTGCCGCGGCGATGACCACTGCGATTGCTATCTGTCCAATCCGCTTCTTGAGCATCTTGTCCTCCTATCAGCTATCAGGTATGTCAGAACGGGCACGGCGAGTTGGAGTCCGGATTACATCTTCCTCATCTGCGA
>VBGM01000247.1:0-2078 GCA_005880855.1 Chloroflexota bacterium | reverse complement strand
GGTCGGGTCCAGAGCCCAGCCCTCGAGGACGAGCGCGAGGGTACTGGCGTCACCGGCGATCGACACCACGGTGACGCCAAGACGCGCGAGCGCCGCAACGGACGCGGCGCTGACAGATGGCTCACCGCCAGAAGCGGGCACCAGGATCACCAGTTGCGCCATGCCAAGTGACGTTAGGTCTCCGACCACCAGCCCGCATCCGGCAGCTCCCTCAAATCAACGGGCGAATCGCCAATTCACCGCCCAGGCCGAATGTTGGAAAGGAGAAGTCACCGGCAAGGCCGACAAATGAATTCAAAAACTGGTCGGGGGCCCGGGATTTGAACCCGGGGCCTCACGGTCCCGAACTCTGAGAGCTTTCGTCCAGAAATGCCGGAAACGATCGATTCTTGTTCGAAATTGCCGCGGCACGTCCCACCCACGCTGCTATTCAGGGTCATTCTTCAGCTGGATTACTACATGAAGTACTACATACCCCTGACTCTGAGCTGACCAACGAGGAACCGACTCGACCGACCTCTCGTGCCAACTCAACCTCGCGCGCGAGCGCTGACGAAGACATTGCTTAACTTCGCTCACCCCACCGTCATGTCGAGGGCGGGGGTGCGGTCGAAGTTCTCGTGACGACAGGAATGATCCGGTAGTCCGCCTGGAAGACGAGGTTGTGTAGGTCGCCAGTCGCGATGGCACGCAGCATCGGAAGCTGGTCGGTGGCGTCCTGGACGCTCAACACGTTCAGGGGCCAATCGCCAAGGGTCGCTCCCCGCAGATGCGGGTGGTGGAACGAGGCCCCGAAAAACGCATGCAGCATGATCGGAGGCACGCGCACCACCTGCTGTTCTGGCCAGGTCAGTTGCCATGTCGCACTCATCCCGCCGTCTGCCGAGCGCTGGAGACCCGTCTCGCTGACCGTTCCGGAGTCCAGGAGCAAGTACGTGTTCACCTCGGTCAGCGCTTGACGTGCGACCGGCGACAAGAAGTCGACCTCCCGTGCGAAAACGGCTTCTTTGTCCCGCCGACTCACGGCGTCGCCGTGCACGCCATCCCTGAGATCGATGAAGTGACGCACGAGGCTCGTGAGGTGTGCCGCGACCATCAGACGCTGCGAGCCGGCACTTGCGACGGACCCGACACCGATCTCTGTAGAAGTCGATTGATGTCGCTTGGCGAGATGATCCCCACCAGCCGCCCTGCATCGATGATCAATGTGCGCCCTTCGCTGCACCCCTCGGGGAGGCCCAGCAGCTTGGTGACGGGGTCGGCCGGGCCGGCTATGGACACCTTATCGAGCGGACAGATGATCTCCTTGATCAGGGTCGTCGAGCGCGCTTCCGGCGCGACGTTCTTGAGCGCTGTCAGGGTCAGCAGTCCGCTGAGCCGTCCGGCCGCGTCGTGGGTTGGAAATGTCGAGTGGCGAGAGGCCAGCACGTAGCCATGTGATGCGTCGTCGACGCTGATGTCGTCGGGCGCCTGAACAGGATTGGGCGTCATGACCTGGGCCACGGTCAAGCCGGACAGGGCTTGTCGAATCAGGCCGCCGGTTTCTTCGGAGCGAGCGGCGCTGAGCAGGAACCAGCCGAGGAAGACCGACCAGACTCCCCCGATCAGGCTGCCGGAGAACACGAAGGTGGCCAGCCCGTATGCAATCAAGAGGTAGGCGAAGCCCATACCGATGCGGGCGGCGATTCTGGTCGCTCGCAGTCGATCGCCGGTGCGCAGCCAGATAAGCGACTGCAGCAACCGGCCTCCATCCAGCGGGAAGGCCGGGACCAGGTTGAAGACTCCGAGCGAGATGTTGATGTAGCCCAGCCACGACAGCGTTACCGCCACCAGGCCCGGGTGTGCGCCACCGCCAACCGCGACGGCAATGATATAGAACACAACGCCCAGCACCAGGCTGGTGAGGGGGCCGACAAACGTGATCAGAGCCTGCGAACCGGGCGAGTTGGTTTCGGTGCTGAAGCGTGACACCCCGCCGAACAGCCAGAGCGTGATCCCCTCGACTTTGACGCCGCGTCGCACGGCAACAACCGAATGCGCGAGCTCGTGAGCCAGCAAGGAGGCCAGGAACACGAAGG
>VBGM01000119.1 GCA_005880855.1 Chloroflexota bacterium | reverse complement strand
GATCCAAATCACGGCATCGACGTTGCCGGCAGAGGTCAGCTCCGGCAGCATGCCATGGACCTGATCCGGGCTGTAGGTCGCCTGCACCTTGTGTGAGTCGACCCCGTCCACCTGCTCAGCGCCGAGGTATTTCAGGCTGTGGCCGGCGGGGATCACGGCAGGCAGGCCCTTGAGGGGATCGAAGAGCTTGGCGAGGTCCGGGATTGCCGCAGCTTCCGCCCCGGTCACCTCGTTGTAGCCGGAGAAGGGCAGGTGCAAATAGACGTGACCGCCCGAGATGATGATCTCGAGCGCGAACTGCGCGTCTTGCTGGCGCACTGTATAAGTCGTATCGCTGTCTAGCGGGAGCCTCAATTGAGCCGCAGCCTTGACGAGGCTGAAGGTCTGGAAAGTGATCGTCCCCTTCGCGAACGTCAGGGTCGCTTTCACAGTCTTGAGCTTGGCGATCGCAGCGCCGCCTTCGCGCAGAGCCTGACCGGCATCCTGTGGCTGCAGTCCTCCGCAGCCTGAGGCCACGGCCAGGAGCAGGAAACCGGCGCCAAACGACGCGAGCCTGGACTTCACCTCACAAGTATCAGCCCCGCATCCGGCCCGTTTGTGACGCTCGCGGCTCAATCGGAGCGGTCGGGATCAGCCCTCACGATGAGACGGATGGGCCGGTCGTAGAAGAGATAGTCCCAGGCCCAGTTGATGAGGACGAGGATGCGGCTGCGAAAGCTGACCACGTTGACCAGGTGTACGGTCAGCCACATCACCCAGCCCGGAAACCCCGACAGGCGGACGCGGCCGAGCTGAGCCACCGCCGAGTTGCGGCCGATGGTCGCCATCGTGCCGGGATCCTTGTAAACGAATGCGGTCGCACCACCGTTGGCAGCCATGTCCCTGATGGTCGCGGCCACCCGCCGGCCCTCTTGCATGGCCACCGGGATCAGCATCGGAAGCGGCTCGCCCGCGACGACTGCCCCCGCAAGGTCGCCGATGACGAAGACGACCGGATGACCAGGCAGTTGCAGCGTGTCATCCACAGGAACTCGGGCCTGGCGCACGAGTTTTACGCCCAGCGCCGCGCCCAGCTCCGACGCTCGGACGCCGGCGGTCCACACGATCGTGCCCGCAGGGACGACCTCCCCGCTTGCGAGACTGATCGAGTCCTCCGTGACCTGCGCCACCTTGGCGTTCAGCATCACGTCGACGCCCTTCTTCTGCAGCGACCGCCGCGCCGCCTCGCGTAGGACGGGGTCGAACGTGCCCAGCAGCCAGCCCGCAGCCTCGAGAAGGATCACGCGCACCTCGCCCAGGTCGAGCTTTGGATAGTCCTTCTTGAGCACGAGCCGGATCAGCTCGGAAAGCGCGCCGGCCATCTCCACTCCGGTCGGGCCGCCGCCGACGATGGCGAACGTGAGCATCATCCGGCGCTCCTCGGCATCGGCGACCCACTGCGTGGCCTCGACGCGCGCGAGCACCCGGTTTCGCAGTGCCAGGCCCTCGCCCAGCTCCTTCAGCCCGAAGGCATGCAGCGCGAGCGACGCGTTGCCGAAGTAGTCGCTCTGGCTTCCGGTCGCCAGCACGAGGTAGTCGTATTGCACCGGCCCGCGATCGGTGTTGAGGATGCGGCCATGCATGTCCACACCCGTCACTTCGGCCTGGCGGAACTCGACGTTGCCCAAGGGCCGCACCAGCTCGCGCACGGGGCGCGCGACCTCTCCGGGATCCAGCAGCGCGGACGCCACCTGATACAGCAGCGGAGTGAACAGGTGGTAGTTGTTGCGGTCGATCAGCAAGACGTCAAGCGGCGCGTGCTTCAGCGCACGAGCGCAGGTGAGTCCGGCGAACCCGGCGCCCGCGATGACGACCCGTGGCCGGGCCAACTCAGTGTCCGGTCTGCTTGCCGTACCGCCTGCCGCCGCCGTGGCGCCGGTTGGCCATCTTCTCGAGCGCGGGCTCGCCGCCCGTGGCTTGCAGCAGGGATTTGGGTAGCTTCTGCTTCTTCTTGATCACGGGCTCGAACAGGTCGCCCAGCTTGGCGACGCGCTGCAGCACCTGGTCGGAGTCGAACACCAGCTTCGACGGGTCGCCAGACTTCAGGCACTTTTCGACCTCGTCCCACGACACCGGGGTCGACACCGTCGGCCGCGATCGCGCTCGCAGCGAGTAGACGTTGACCGTCGTCTTGTACTGGTCGTTCTGGCTCCAATCGATCAATACGCGACCGGTGCGCAGTTCCTTCAGCTGCTTGTGCACGACGAGGTCAGGATGCTTCTCCTCAAACAGTTGCGCCAGGCCTTTGGACACCACCTTGGTCTCGTCGTATGTGACCTTGCTGTTCAGGGGCACGTAAAGCTGCAGTCCTTTCGAGCCTGACGTCTTTGCGCAACAGTCAAGGCCGTGCTCCGCGAAGAGGTCGCGAAGCATCAATCCGACCCGGCAGCACTCGACGATCGTCGCCGGCGGTCCGGGGTCGAGGTCGAACACCATCGTCCTTGGCTGAGGCAGGTTGCTCGCAAGCGACAGCGATGTGTGGAACTCGAGTGTTGCAATTTGAGCGAGCCACACCAGCGTCGGCAGGTCCTGGCACAGGCAGTAGTACATGTCGCGGTTGTTGCCCCCACTCCACACGGTTGCCGTCTCCACCCAGGGTGGCCGGTGCTTGGGGCAGTTCTTCTCGTAGAAGAACTCGGCGTCGACGCCGTTGGGATAGCGCTTGAGCGTCAGCGGATGGTCCTTCGTGTGGGGCAGGATCGCGGGTGCGATTCGCGTGTAGTAGTCGATGACCTGGCCTTTCGTGAACCCGACCTCGGGGTACAGCACCTTCTCGAGATTGGTGAGCTTGAGCGTCCGGCCCTCGATGACGACCTCGACCGCAGTTTCCTTAGCCAAGCTCGCGCACGACCTCCTGCGGAACCTTGTCGGTGCGCAGGCCCTTGAACGCCGGCGCCCTGAGCTGGCCGCCCCTGGTCCATTCCACGAACTCGAACTCACCGACCAGCCTGGGCTCGATGAAGTGCGCGCCCTTGGGCGGCTTGCCGCGATCGAATGGGCTCGTCTTGCGCTCCATGGGTTTCATGAGCTCCATCAGCTTGTCGAGCATCGCGTCCGAAAATCCAGTGCCGACCTTGCCCGCGTACACGAACTCCCCGTTGTCGTAGTAGCCGACCAGCAGCGCGCCCGGCAGGCCGCGGCGCTTGCCTTCGCCTTCCAGCCAACCGGCGATCACGAGCTCCTGGCCCATGTGGTTCTTGACCTTGACCCACGCGCCACTGCGCCGGCCGGGTTCGTAGGGCGAGTCGAGCCTCTTGCCCACAATGCCCTCGAGCCCGGCCTTGCGGCTCGCGTCGAGCATCGCGCCTCCGCCTCCTTCCTCATAAGGCGGCGTCTGCCACGACGGGCCCTTCAGCTTCAAGGCTTCCAACCGCTTGCGACGATCGGTGTAGGCCAGCTTGAGCAGCGAACGCCCGTCCTGCCACATCACATCGAAGAGCATGTAGGTGACCGGCACCTCTTTCATCTTGCGGCGGATCTCCGACTCCGACGTCAGGCCCATGCGCTGCTGGATCTCCTCGAAGCTGGGCCGCCCCTTCTCGTCCAGCGCGACGACCTCGCCGTCGAGGATCACCTCGGTCGCGCCCAGCGCGCGTCCCATGGCGTGGATCTCCGGATAGCGAGAGGTGATGGTCTCGCCACGGCGGCTCAACAGCTTCACGGTTCCGCCTTCGACATAGGCCTGGGCGCGGATGCCATCCCACTTGAACTCGAAGCCCCATGCGGCGTCAGGGGTGGGCGGCTTGCGGACGAGCTTGGCGTACATGGGCTCGATGCGCGAGGGCATCGGCTCGCGCTCTGGATCCTGCGGTGGATCCATCCGGTGGATCATCCAGTTCTTGCCATCGGTCTGGAACAGGACGTAGCGGCCGTTGACCCGCTTGCCGCGGAGGACGACCATCACCTCGCGGTCCGACCACTTTTCCGTCTCGTATGTGCCGCTGTCCCAGATCTTCACCGTGCCTCCGCCGTACTCGCCTTGCGGGATCTCGCCCGCGAAGTCGATGTAGTCGAGCGGGTGGTCCTCGACGTGGACGGCGAGGTGGTTCTTCTTGGGGTCTAGGGGGACGCCCTTCGGCACCGCCCACGAGACGAGCACGCCGTCCTTCTCGAGCCGGAAGTCCCAATGAAGGCGACGGGCATGGTGTTCCTGCACCACGAACCTCGGCGCCTTGGTTGCCTTGCGGGGCACCTTGGCGCCGGGCTCTGGTGTCTTCTTGAAGTCTCTTTTGGCCTCGTACTCGGCGAGCTTTTTCGCCACAAGAGAAGGTTAGGCCACGGCCGCTTCCTCCTCATGGACGGCCAGGGCGCTCGGCTTGTGCGAGCGGGCGAACGCGGCGGCAAATGCCGCTGCCACCAGCACAACGATCGGCAGGACCAGGGTCGGGTGCATCGCATCGACGAATGCATGTGTAAAGACGTAGTGCGCGATCGACTGGACCTGCTCGGGCAGCTGCAGGCTCGCGCACGACTGCCCGGCGCCGACCTCGAACCCGCTGTGCGCGGCATTGCTGAAACCGTTGACGAAAGGAGTGAAGAGACCAAGGACCAGCACGGCCAGGGCGGCCATCGGATGGTTTCGAATCCGATCCACATTTTTCACTCCTCTTACCTGGTGATCGCCGGTTTCGTGAGTCTCACCTCGAGGCCGATCCCCGCGGTCGTTATCTCGCATGTTTGGAAGGGACTCTCCGCAACGAGAAGCTCGAGCTGGAGAGGGGAGTACGCGCGGTTGCGAAGTCGCTCCAGCGTCGCCCTCGTCATGAACGAGCTCAGCCACCCGAGATTCATGGCCGCGACCTCGGCGTCGATGTCCGCATGGGTCGCATCCCGGCTCATGTCCTGGATGACCGCCGTGCCGCCGGCGCGAAGGACTCGGTGAATCTCGGCAAGCGCTGTGCGCGGCAGCGTGAAGTTCTTGAACGCCGCCTGGCAGACCATGAGGTCGAATGTCTCGGCTCCGAACGGCATGTTCGCAACGTCACCGTTCCGAAATTCGACGCTGACGCCGGCCCGGTGGGCGTTCTCGCTCCCGATCTCTACGAAAGTGCGGCTGATGTCCAGCCCTGTTACATCGAAACGACCAAGACGAGCCATCTCGATAGACAGGTATCCGGGGCCGGGCGCGACCTCCAGCACCCTGGCGCCTTCCGGTAGGCCGGACGTGAGCTGCGCCGCCTGCGCTCGATAAGCCTCGAGCTGGCTCTGCGAGCCGCGCACCTTGGCGTACCACCGGGCTATGGGTCCTTCCATCTCGGGACCCTTTAACCGCCATCTCCGAGTCTCCATGGTCTGCATCTCGATTTCCTCCTCGATCTAACGCCGTTAGGGGCGTTGGTGGCATAGAATAACCCTAACGACGTTAGATATGCAAGCCCAACTATGAGAAATAGAGGAGAATCGCGAAATTGAGCCCAGAAGAAGAGAAGCATCGCGGTCTGACGCGGGAGCGGCTGGTCGCGGCAGCCCTCGAGCTGATCAACAAGGAGGGCCTGGAAGCGCTCTCGATGCGGGCGCTGGCGGACAAGCTCGAGGTAAAGGCCGCCTCGCTCTACTGGCATGTTCGCGACCGTCGCGAGCTGATGGAGCTCCTGGCGGAGTCGATCCTGGAGTCGGTGCCGCGACCCCGTCATCGATCGACATGGCGCGAGGCGGTTCTGGCTAGTGCCGACGCGCTGCGCCGGCGGGTCGCAGCTCAGAAGGACGCGAATCGGGTCCTGCTCGAGGTCCCGGATGCATTGGAGCGGAGCGACGCCTTCACCGACCTGAAGGCGCAGCTGCAGGGCGCAGGCCTGCGCGGGGTCGAGGCCGCCGACATCGCTCTCTTGGCGATGACCTACGTAATTGCGGACCGCTCCGCAGCCGATGGGTCCCATGTCGAGTTGGACGAAGGCGGCAAGCCCGCATCGATCGCAATCGACAGCGGATCGCGCGGTGTCCTTCTACGCGGCGGCAGCCCCGACATGCCGGACTTGATTCGGGTTCCGCACGAGCAGGCCGCCGCCTCGCCGGCGGTCGTCAGAGGCGAGACCGTGGTCGTCAGGCGGCTGCGTGGCATCGGGCGGGGAGAGATCGAGCTCAATCCGCGCCGTCCATGGCGATTCAAGGTCCAGGCTCCCACCTGGAACACCGTGCTCGACTTGCCCGCGCTGGACGTCCGAGAGATACATGTCGACAGCGGTGCCACCAACCTGGAGTGCTTTCTGCCCGAACCGCAAGGTGTAGTGCCCATCCATATCTCGAGCGGCGTGGTGAACGTCACGCTTCACCGACCGTCCGGAGCGGCCGTCGTCGCGCTGGTCCACACGGGAGTCCTGAAGTTGAAGCTCGATGACTTCTCGACCAAGGTTGTCCTGTCAGACCTGCGGTGGCAGAGCGAAGGGGCGCCGAACGCTCGCGACCGCTACGAGCTGGACGTCAGCAGCGGCGTGGTTGACCTGCGCCTCGACGTTTACACACCAAAGGTGCAGCATGCCGAAACACCCGCGGCCGAGCCCGTGCCAAAAAGCAAACCCGCCTCCGCACTCGACATTCTTCTCGACGGGGTGGAGAGCCGGGTTCGAGGGGGGCGGACGGAATAGGCCGCACGGCCGATCATTGCGGCGTGTTCTCGCCGCTGATGTCATCCTCACCGCCTCATCGCGTGCGGGTGATCCGCCCCGGACTGTTTGGGTACGTGTACGCCCTGGCGTTTCCCGCAGTAGCGGTCATCTTCGGGCTTGCGATCATCTTCGACAGCTCGGCCACGCACGGAAAGGACCTGGCGGTACGGCTACCGGCCGGCTTGTTCGTGGTCCTAGCCGGTGCATTTCCGGCGGCTCACTTTCTCGGCACACGGATAGAGATAGATCCGAACCAGGTGAGCAAGGTCTACCTTTTCGGGCTCGTGCGCGAGAGCATTCCCATCTCCCAGCTGGCGGGCAACGTGGAAACCAGGTATATGCGGGGAAGCCGTTATCCGTATGCGCGCTTCATGAACGCGGACGGCAGGGGCGCGTTCAACCTGTATCCGAGGCAGGTGTGGCGATCGAGTGACGTGAACGAGTTGCTTCGGCTTGCCACGCGCCCGTGGGATTTTGCGGCATCGCCCAAGCGCCAGCACGGCGCGGTCCTCGCGTTCATGGTGCTGCTGGCGATCGTCGTGTTCGTGTCGCTGTTCGTCTGGTTCGCCAAGAGCCAGCAGACCGCAGCGGTGTGATGATTTGCCTTCCGCCGCACTCCAGGCGACGCAAAGCCTGAGCTCTTGCCTTAACAGGCCGGGTTCCTAAGCATTCCGCCTCTATTTCGCCGCGGACCCGAACATCGCCCCGATCACCACCTGGATCCAAATCGGCCAGGCGCTAGTTGGATCGATCGGTGCGTTGGCTTTCATCTTTGCGTTGGCGTGCATGCCATAAACACAGCAGTTGGGCCAAGCTCGATCGCCCTTCGTCTAGGCTCGACTGCTCGACTGTGGTCAGGCCCGAATGAAGTCCCAGTCCTAGTCACCCGAACGCTCGAACGGAATCCCACCGTGTAGGACCGACAGAAATTCCTCGAGTGTGTCCCCGCAAGGAATGACCGCCTCATCTTCCGGGACGATGAAAGGGACCACCACGTACCGAGAATGCCTTTCCGGCCGCAGGTCCCACGCGTAGCCATTTCCGCCGCCGTCGCTGCCGAAGAAGATGAACGGCGGAAAGCCGGCCTCTTTGAAAGAGGCGTTGCGATCGATGGCGGCTTCGAGGCTCTGGAGGACTATCCAGGACCCGCCAAAGTCACATTCGCCGCCGTTGATGCGACGCATCACCGCTCGGTAGTCCTCGGGCAGCTCGATTCCAAGCGCGGCGGCGGCGCTATCGAGCTCTTGCTCGGTCGCACCTTGGGAATCATCAGTGGCGATCGCGGTGAGCAGGCGCTCAGTCATCGTCACGCGGCATAGATTAGGTGGCGCCTTAACAACCTGGGTTTCCGTGCGTCTTTGGGGCCGGTAGCGTGCCGCGAAAAGAACTGGAGGCACACATGCTCTTTCTCGCGGGCGGCCCTGACATCACTCCCATTACGGATCTGATCACCACATGGATTCACATCGGCCAAGCGTTGGTTGGCTCCATCGGTGCCTTGGCCTTTATTTTCGCGTTCTTATGGAAGATCACCGCCGCTGAGTCGAAGTCGGCGCTGGCCGCCAAGCAATGGATCCAGCGCATCGTCGTCGGCACCATCGGCGTCGAGGTCGCCGGCTCGCTGGTCGACATCCTCACCAAGTCG
>VBGM01000118.1 GCA_005880855.1 Chloroflexota bacterium | reverse complement strand
CGGTCGCCGACCAGATCGCCACAGCGATCCCGCGCTGCCTGGCCGGAAACTCGGCGAGCAAGATCGCGAGGGAGGTGGGCATGAGGACCGCGCCGCCCGCCGCCTGCAAGACTCGGGCGCCTATGAGCCAGCCCGCACCGGGCGCCGCGGCGCATAGGGCCGACGCGCCGACGAAGGTGACGAGGCCGCCCATGAAGAGGCGCTTCCGGCCGAGGAGGTCGGCCAGTCGCCCCGCAGGCACAAGGAGGGCAGCGGTGACGATGGCGTATGCGCTCAACACCCAGGAGAGGGTGGCGTCACTGGTGCCCGTGAAGTCCCGCTCAATGCTCGGGAAGGCGATGTTGACGATGAAGAGGTCGAGGCTGGCCACGAACGTGGCGACAGAGACGATGACGAGGACGCGGTAGCGGTGCGGCACGTTCCCTCCCGACCTGAGTTGCGTAACGAAACGCACCCTATCACATGCAGTTGCGTCATGCAACTTAGTGAGTTATGATCCTGGCTGATGCTCGGCCGCACGTACGACAGCCAGGTCTGCTCGGTCGCCGGCTCGCTCGAAGTGGTCGGCGAGCGTTGGACGCTCCTGATCATCCGCGATGCCTTCATGGGGGCCCGGCGCTTCGAGGAGTACCAGCGACGGACGGGCATGGCCCGCAACATCCTGGCCGCCCGGCTCAATCGCCTGGTCGACGAGGGCATCCTCAAGAGGACGCCGTACCAGGAGCATCCCGTTCGCTATGAATACCGCCTCACTGAGAAGGGCATCGACCTGTGGCCGGTGATCGTGTCGCTCCTGCACTGGGGCAATCGGTACGTCTATCCGGGAAGGGCGCCGGTCCTGCTGGTGCACAAGAGATGCGGCGGCGCCGTCGACGACCATCGCATCTGTGAGACGTGCGGGACCAAGCTGGGTCCGCGTGACGTTGAGGCCCGAGCGGGAATCGGCGGTGGAATGGGGCCGGCGGAGAAGATCCCCGCCTAAGCAGCAGTTGTCAAGCCGGCTCGAGGTCGAGGGTCGACAACCCCTTCATCGTGAACGGACCGGAGATCCCTGGCGGGATGACCGGAGATCCATCCGCCGATGCGATGGGTGGGCCCGGCTGGACGCTCGTCGTCATGGTGATGTCGGTGGTCCCCTTCATCAGCGTCTTGAGCAGGCGGTGGGCTGACGGGTCGATCCAGCTCGTCACATCTGTCGTCCATTTGCCCTTGATGCTCGTTCCTGGGAACCCGCCGGCGGCGCCTTGCTGAGTCGGCGTCATGCTCAGGTCGATGTTGGCGCTTGTATTCGTCTCGACGACGGCTGCCTTGACCCCGTGAAAGGTCTCGTCGCGCAGGTACTTGCTGTTCGCGGTGACATGAGTGCTGCCGGTTCCAAACGGGCTCGGCTGGTCGTAGCTCTTCGACCAGCTGTCCCCTGGCTTGACCGCAGTGTCAGGCAGCACCGCGATCACAAAGCTCGACGCGCCGCCCACTCCCAGTGTCATCTCGCTCATCACGTTGATTCCGTTCACGCTCACAACCCGGCCGTCGGGTGCGATCTCGAGGTCTAGAGTCGGGAACGTCGACTGGGTCTGGTCGATGTGGGTCGACGAATTTGCGCTGGTCATGCTCATGACCATGTGGACGTCCGAGAAGGTGAGGCTCACGTCCGCGACGCCCTTCGAGTCGACGGAGTTCACAGTGACGGCTTCCTTGGCGGTCATGTCCATCTTGACCGGAGCCGAAACAGTCCCCATGTCAGTCGAGAGGTTCGAGGTCGTGTGCAGGGTGTAGTGGTAGGTCGCGCCCTTCGCGTATGCCAGCGACAGGGTTTGCGCGTGCGCAACGACCGCGCCGCACGCGACCGCTGCGAGAGCGATCGCGGCCAGCCTCCGCATGTCTCCGATGCTACTCGTCAAACCTCGGATTTGGTCGTGCTATGCGGCGGTTTTGGGGGCGCTCTCGGTCGATTGGTCTGCCGGCTCGGAGGCGGCGGGTTGCAGCCTGGCGACCGGCACGACCTGGCGGAAGCCGCGCAGCGCGGATTCCCAATCCGCCAGTAGCGCGGCCGCCCGCGCGCTGCCCGTCCTGCGGTGGTGCTCCTCGACCAGCGCCCGAAGCTCGGGCTCGTCCTCATCGGGGACCTCGCGCGCGACCACGCTGTCGGAGTTGAGCTGCCGCCACCCGATCAGGTAGGCGACGCCTCCGGTCATCCCGGCGCCTGCATTCCAGCCCACCTCTCCGAGGGCGACTGCGACCCCGCCAGTCATGTACTCGCAAAAATGATCGCCTGCGCCTTCGACGACCGCCATGGCGCCGGAGTTGCGGACGCAGAACCGCTCGCCAACCCGACCGGCCACGAATAGCCGGCCTCCGGTCGCGCCGTAACAGATGGTGTTGCCGGCCAGCACGGGCTCGGGCGAGGCGTCATCCGCGAACGGCCGGATGACGATCACGCCGCCGCCCATCCCCTTCCCGACGTAGTCCTGCGCCTCGCCCTCGAGCGAAAGCTCCACGCCCTCGTCGAGAAACGCGCCGAAGCTCTGGCCCGCGCTGCCCTGGTACTGGCGCGATTCGCCGCTGGCCAGGGCGGCGCCGATGGTGCGCCTCGAGTTGTCGATGGCGCCGCTCGGAGGCGGCGCGCCCGGCAGGTCACCGTTGCGCGCCCAGGTCCGGCGGCGAGGCAGCTCGGCTCGAGATGGGGTGGCTGAGAGGATGAACGAAAGGTCGAGTGCCGATTCTGCAACGGGTTGCAGCAGGTCGACCCGGCCCACGGCGTCATCGAGGCTCGCCAGGCCGATGGCCGCGAGCTGCTCGCGCGCCTCGGCGGCGATGTGGAACAGGTGGTTGATGACGTGCTCCGGGCGCCCCTCGAACTTGGCGCGAAGGTCCTCGCGCTGGGTGGCGATGCCGGTAGGGCACGTGTTGAGGTGGCACTGGCGCGCCATGTCGCAGCCAAGCGCCACCAGCACGCCGGTCCCGAAGCCGAACTCCTCCGCCCCGAGCATCGCGGCGATGACGATGTCGCGCCCGTTGCGCAGGCCGCCGTCGGTCCGCAGGCTCACGCGCTCACGCAGGCGGTTCGCGACCAGCACCTGCTGTGTCTCCGCGAGCCCGAGCTCCCACGGCACTCCTGCGTTCTTGATCGATGACAGCGGCGAGGCGCCGGTGCCGCCGTCGTGGCCCGAAACCAGGATGTAATCGGCCTTGGCCTTGGCGACTCCGGCGGCGATCGTGCCCACGCCCGCCTCGGACACGAGCTTGACGCCGATGCGCGCTCGTGGGTTGACGGTCTTCAGGTCGTAGATGAGCTGTGCCAGGTCCTCGATCGAGTAGATGTCGTGATGCGGCGGAGGCGAGATGAGCTGCATCCCCGGCTGCGCGTGCCGCAGGCGCGCGATGAGGCTGGTGACCTTGAGCCCGGGAAGCTGGCCGCCTTCGCCCGGTTTTGAGCCCTGCGCGATCTTGATCTCCAGCTCGTCGGCCCGCTTGAGATAGCGAGGGGTCACGCCGAAGCGCGCTGACGCGACCTGCTTGACACGGTTGTCGCGGCGACCCCCATCGTCGTCGTAGGTCGCAGGGTCTTCGCCGCCTTCGCCCGAGTTCGATCGCGCTCCGATCTGGTTCATGGCGATGGCCAGGGCTCCATGCGCCTCAGGAGAGAGCGCGCCCAGCGACATCGCGGTGCTCACGAAGCGTTTGACGATTTCCGCTGCGGGCTCGACAGCGTCCAGTGGGACGGCATGCTGCGCGCTCTTGATTCGCATGAGCTCGCGCAGCGACTGCGGTTTGCCCATGCTGGAGAGCCGGCGCCACTCGAGATATGCGTCGTGGTCGTTCTCGCGCGCGGCCTTCTGCGCAGCGCGCACGGCAAGCGGGTTGTATGCGTGATGCTCGCCCGCCTTGCGGAAGCGGACTCGACCGTGATCGGGCAAAGGCACGATCCCCTCGCGACGATCCGCGTCCATTCTTTCTATGTCGGCGAGGTCGGCGCCGCCGATGTTGGAAGGCACTGACGGGAAGCACAGCTCCATCACCTCGGCGCCGAGACCCAGCGCCTCGAGCACGTTGGCGCCGCGGTAGCTGTCGACGCACGAGATGCCCATCTTGGCCATGACCTTGAGAAGGCCTGCGTCGAGCGCTTTGCGGTAACGCGTTTCCCCGCCTTCCGTGGCGGCGGCTGCTGTCGCTAGCGCGAGATACGGATGGACCGCGCCGGCCCCGATCGTGATCAGACACGCGACGTCGTGAACGTCGACGACGTCGCCCGCTATCGCGATGAGGTCCTTTGCCATGCGTTCACCGGTCGCCAGCAGCGACTCGTGCACCGCGCCGACAGCGAGTGCCATCGGCACCGGGCTTCGTTCCGTTCCCGCGCGCCGGTCGCTCAGGGCGATGATGCCGTTCGCCTCCGAGGCCTCGCGACAAAGCCTCAGCAGCGCATCTCGCAGAGATTCGCCCACTGCGTATGTGACGTCGAGCACTGTCGCCTGTTCGAGCACGCGTGCGAGCTCGGCGGCGCCCAGCAATGGCGATTCGAGCTCGAGCAAAGTTTGCGCGCCGGGAATCGCCGGGTGGTGGCTTCGGCGCAGCTCGCGATCGGCGCCACCTTCGGGCTCGAGCGTACCGCGGCGCGCACCCAGGAGCACGCGAAGCGACATGACCGCCTTCTCGCGCAGGGAATCGATGGCGGGATTGGTCACCTGAGCGAACCGCTGGCGGAGGTAGCCGTAGATGCGCCGCGGGGTGCGGCCGAGCGCCGCGATCGGGATGTCGTCGCCCATCGAGTAGACGGCTTCGGCCCCGGTCTCCGCCATGGCCGCCACCACGATCTTCACATCCTCTGAGCCCCAGCCGTGGATCCTCTGCTGGAAGGCGATGTCGTTGGGGGCTTCGATGTCGAGATGGCGCCGCTCCACCGGCACCAGTGCGCGGTCGGCGAGGAGACCGTAATCGTGGCGAGCGGCGGCGCGCTCCTTGGCCTCGGCGTCCCTGAGCACCGATCCGTCGCGGGTATCGACGAGCAGCATCTGGCCCGGACCGAGCCGGCCCCGCTCCACGACTGTTTCTGGCGCCATCGTCACCACGCCCGCCTCCGACGCCGCGGCCACGAGCCCGTCGCGAGTGCGCTGCCAGCGCAGCGGCCGCAGACCGTTGCGGTCGAGCGCGGCGCCGACCACGTGGCCGTCGCTGAAAGCGAGCGCTGCGGGCCCGTCCCACGGCTCGAAGCGAATGGACTGGTAGCGGTAGAAATCGCGGACGGCGCCGGCGAGGTCTCCGCGTCCCTCCCAGGCGTCGGGCACCAGGCTCATCAGCGCCTCGGACACTTCCCAGCCGCGAAACACCAGCAATTCGAGCGCGTTGTCGAGCGACGCCGAGTCCGAGCCTTCCGGCCAGATGACCCCGCGCAGCTCCGGCTCCAGCTCGGCCTCGCGGGCGCGCATCCAGGCGCGGTTGCCGGTGACGGTGTTGATCTCGCCGTTGTGGGCGAGAAGGCGAAACGGCTGCGCCAGCCGCCAGTCGGGCATGGTGTTGGTCGAGTAGCGCTGGTGAAATACCGCGAGCCGGCTCTCACACCGCTCGTCGCTCAGGTCGAGATAGAAGTCGGCAAGCCGCGTGCCGGCCATCAAGCCCTTGTAGACGACGGTGTTGCTCGAGGACGACGGCAGGTACATCCGCACGCTTTCGTCGGCGCCCCTTCTCTCGGCGCGGCGGCGCGCGAGGAACAGGCGGTGCTCCAGGTCGTCAGCGTCGAAGCCGGCTTTCGAGACCAGGCCCTGCCAGATGGCAGGCATGGTTTCGCGCGCGCGCTCGCCAAGGCTGTCCTCGTCCACCGGCACCGCCCGCCAGTCGACCAGCGATAGCCCGGAGGCCGCCAGGGATTCGGCGACGATTCCTCGCGCCCGCTCGTCCCACGCGAAGAGAACCGCCACCGCGTGCTCGCCAACCAGGCGGTGGGGGACCTGGATCAGAAGGCCGGCGCCGTCGCCGCTCTTCCCGTCGGCGTCGAGCCCGCCGCGGTGAGAGAGTCGCGCGAGCGCCTGCACCCCGAGAGCGATGGCTTCGTGGCCGAGCCCGGGCGTGGCGACGAAGCCCATGCCGCAGGCTGCTCGGCTGGCGGGCAGGTCCCCCCGCCAGGCGCGGCGCGTCGAATCGACAGTGGGGGGCACTGATCTGCAGGCTACTGGGAATCGTCGAACGGGGCTAGTGCGCTAGCTACAAACCAAACCTGGAAACGTTATGTGGAACTCACATCCCCAATAACGCCTGGACGCGCAGAGCGACAGCCAGGTTGAGGCGGGTTTCGGGATCCTCCAGGTCGACGCCGCTGATCTCCCGGATGCGGTCGAGGCGATATCGAAGCGTGTTCGGGTGCACGCGCAGGCGCGTCGCCGCCTGCTGCTGCTCGCCCGTCTCGAGGTACGCCCGCAGCGTCGACACAAGGCTGCCCTTCCGCGAGCTGTCGTGCTCCATCAGCGGGCCGAGATGGCGCCGGCTGTAGTCGACCAGGCGTTCGTCGGTGACAGCAGCGAGCAGGCCGGTGAGCCCGAGCTCCGGCACCGCCACGACCTGGCCCCACCGCTTGAAGCGGGCGAGCGAATCCATCACCGCCACCACCTCGCGCTGGGCGGCGGCTACACCCGCGGGCGCGTCGGTCGGCCCGCTGAATCCGACTGAAATGGTGAACCCGGGCTTCCAATCGGCGATCGCCTGGCGCACCTGCATGCCGAGGGAATGGCCGCGCGCCTGGTGGTCGCCAGGCTCCGTGCCGAGCGGCAGCAGCGAGACGACGCTGTCTGAGCGTCCCTGCACCAGTGCGCGCGGGTAGCTGGCTCGCACGACGCCGGTGACGCGGCGCAGAAACTCGCGCTTCAGGCCCTGGATGGCATCCTCGGATATCTGTCGCGTCTTGTTGAAGCCCCGGAAGTCGTCGATGTCGACGAGCATCACGATGTGGCTTCCGTTCATCGGGTAGCCGAGGTGGCGGGCCCGGCGCTGCGCGGCTGCCTCTTCGCCGTACGTGCCGTGGAGCAAGTCCTCCAGGAACTCGCCCCGAACTCGGCCCTCGACCTCTGCGAGCTCGCGCTCCTTGGCGATTGCAAGCGCCAGAACCAGGGCTGCCTGCTCGATGGCCATGTACGCGAGCTCCTCGTGGTGCGGCGGGTGATCAAGCACGGAGATGTAGCCGAGCACCTGGTTGGCGGCGAGGATGGGGGCGATCAGGCGCTCGCGCGACATGCCCACGTGCGGGAATGCGGGTACTTTCACCGGGCCTCGCTTCTGTTCGACCTCGCGCAGCATTCGCTGGATCTGGGGATCGAAGAGCACGCGCTGTGGCGTGCCCTGGCGCTGGATGGTCTCCTTTCGGTGCGGGTCACCCGAGCCGCCGGCGTGCGCGAGCAGATGAAAGCTGGCGTCCTCGATGACGACGGCGCTCTCCAGCAGCTCGGCGAGCGTGCGGCAGATCTCGTTGACGCCTTTGCCGTCGAGCACGAGCTCCGTGAAGCGCCGGTGGATGTCGAGCGATCGCTTGAGGCGCCAGTGCTCGGCATTGATGATCCGTTCGAGCAGCGGCGTCATCAGGTCGATCATCTGGACATCGGCGCTGATCGTGAACACCGGAACGTTGAGCCGATCGGCTTCGGTGAGCATCTCGGGCGGCAGCTTGCGCATGTAAGGGTGAGGCCGGACCACGAGGCCAGCCCCTCCGCCCTCGGCGATGCGGGAGATCAGGCGCACCTGGGCATCCTGGTCGTCCTTGATCGGGAAACCGGTCGTGAGGATCAGGTCCCCCGCTCGGGGCTGTACCTCCGGCGTCTCCATCATCCGCACCCACTCTATGGGCCTGTCCAGACCCTGGCCTCCGGCCACGAGCTTCGCTGTTGCGAGGGCGCCAAAACTCATGGCCTCGCGCACCGTTGGCGGGGGCTCGGTGATCTCGTCCGACGCCTTCTTGGTCGCCATACGCCCTCATTATGTGTGTGCGCGGGCAACAACGGCTTTGCCATCCGCCTTGTAGAGGGCGCACTAGGCCGTTTTCGACGCAGTGCGTAATCTTGGAGGCCTTATGAGCCACGAAGACGCGCCGAGCTGCGAGCGCCACGAGGCATCCGTCCAGATGCAGCTTCGTACCCTGCATTCGGACCAGTCGCGCCCCGACACTGTGGTCGGGCTCTATGAGTGTCCGGAATGCGGGCACGAGCGGCGGCTGCCGATCCGAACTTCCGACGCCGCGGCCTAAGCAGGCAGCTCCTCCGGCTCCGTGGGATCGGGTTCGCTCCACATCCACACGGCCGCGGGCAGGGTAGTTCCGAGCAAAGTGACTCCTGCATAGATCAGGAACGCGTCATTCAAGCTGCGCACACCGCCTAGTTGCACAACGATTGAAGTGAAAACCCAGGCGATCAGTACGACGGGGGCGAACACTTGATACGCGGCTCGAAAAGCACGGGTTAGTCCTTCGAGCCGACCTCGGGGTGCGTGAGCTTATGCACCACGAGCTTGTCGATCTCCAGGCGGCGTATGTGGGCGCGCCCGATTGCGAGCCGGCCGACGGCCACCGCACCGATTGCCAGTGCACCGAACGCGACAGCCCCCACGGCCATCGCGCCGAGGGCGTTGGCGGGCAACAGGCGCCCCTTTGCCATGGCTACTTGGCGATCAGCTCGCGCAGCACCAGCGGCAGGATGCCGCCGTTGTGCAGATAGCCCACCTCGGTGTCGTTGCCCACGCGAGCGTGGGTCCGGAAGGTCGTCGCCTCGCCGTTTTCTGATCTCGCCACCACGTCGACGGCCTGCCCCGGCGTTATCGAGTCGATGCCCTTGACGGTGAACTGCTCGCGACCGCTCAGCCCGAGTGATTGGGCGTTCTCACCGCGGGCGAACTCGAGAGGCAGGATGCCCATCCC